>CALBEE010000163.1 GCA_937927575.1 uncultured Saprospiraceae bacterium
CACTCTCAATCCACGCTTATTCGCGCTTTTTCGACATTCCTCAAATGCCTTATGTAAGGATGTTTTGTTGATATCCGTAATATTCATGGATATTTGAGCTACCCCATATTCATCGATAAACCATCCAATCGCTTTTACGCCCTTACAAGTTCCTTTAGTCCTTCTTGGATTGCCATGCTTATCATTAACGATTTTTCCAGTGACTGGGTGCCCTTCACGCTTTATTCTTCCTTTCTCTCTAATGTCAAAAGCTACAGAGTTGGCTCTTTTAACGGAAGTAGTATTAAGATTGACGTTATAAGCTACTAAAAAGTCTCTTGCTCCAATAGCAGTTGCTCCTGCCTTAGCGTTAAATTTTGCTGGTCCATAGTCGGGTTTCCATTTTGGGTCTTGAAGCTTTTGAGCAAGTCCTTCATATTCTCCAGCTCGTACAGTGGCTAGGTTTTTTCTAATATTTGAAGTTGCGGCAGATTCGTACATGTAAAATGGGATGTCCAAGTCGGTTCCTACCATTTTACCTAGTTCATGTGCATATTTAACCACTTCGTCCATGGTGATACCCGAAATTGGAATGAGTGGACAGACATCTGTGGCACCCATTCTAGGATGTTCGCCACTATGCTGGCTCATGTCTATTACCTCGCTCGCTTTCTTAATAGCAAGATAAGCTGCTTTTATCACGGGTTTTGGCTCGCCAACAAATGTTACTACCGTGCGATTAGTAGCTTGACCAGGGTCAACATCTAGAAGCTTTACGCCTTCCACACTTTCGATTTCATCAGTGATCTGCTTGATGATAGATAGATCTCTTCCTTCAGAAAAATTAGGTACACATTCGATAAGTTGTTGAGTAGCCATGTTACTGTCGTTTATATTTAAGTCGCGAAATTAAGTAACTGGTTGGATATATCTACTTCATTTTTATAAATGAGCTATCATTGGTTTTTTATATTAACTAGAATTCTGTTTATTTCAGAAGACATTGCTGCTTTACTGTCTAAGAGGGCTGACGAACAAACATGAAGTGCGATTGGGTTCTTCTTGGGTTTTGGTTTCCTTTGGGCTAAGCCAGACGAAAACCCGCAGTAGCTATACCACGTATTGAAGCGTCTTTAATTTTCAGTTACTTAAGTTTTCTTACTAAGTTGCAGCCTCTATTATATAAGCATATGAATTGGCAAAATTGTATATCAGATCAACGTACCGGATCGTCTTCCAAAAAGGTCGATGAAAGCTATAGGCATAACTATCAAAGAGATTTTGACCGATTGATCTTTTCGTCAGCTTTCCGAAGATTACAAGGTAAGACCCAAGTATTTCCTCTGCCAGGTAATACTTTTGTCCATAATAGATTAACCCATTCTCTAGAGACCTCATCGGTGGGTCGATCCTTAGGTGAGATTGTAGGTAATCATATAGCCTCTAATGTAACTGGACTTAGTGAAGGTGATAAGGAGTTTTATAAGCATCAGCTTAAAAGTGTCATAGCAGCAGCATGTTTGGCACATGATGTGGGGAATCCAGCATTTGGGCATAGTGGAGAAGCTGCGATTTCTAACTATTTTGAAAAGTTTGCAGAAGAAGTAATTGAAGGTAAGAAGCTAAAGGAACATTGCACTTCAGAGGAATGGGAAGACCTTATTAATTTTGAGGGAAATGCTAACGCAATTAGAATATTAAGTAGACAGTATGAAGGTAAGTCAAAAGGAGGATTAAGATTGACCTATACTACTTTAGCTTCATTGCTAAAGTATCCATGTGCCTCAAATGAAACCAACAGAAAATTTAAGCATAGAAAAAAGTATGGTTTTTTCAGATCAGATGAAAAAATATTTGATGAGATCGTGTCATTTACTAATATGGTTAAAGACGAAAATGCGGACAAAAGTTACTATAGACATCCATTTGTTTACTTAACCGAAGCTGCTGATGATATATGCTATTTAGTGATTGACATGGAAGATGCGCACAGAATTGATATTTTGGATCGATCACAAGTTCAAGATGCGCTTTTGTCTATAATTGGCGAAGTGAAAGGACAATTGGAAGGTGATAATCTTAAAGAATATTGTTCAAATATTTCTGATGATAATGAGGCCGTCTCTTTCCTTAGAGCCATGACGATTAATACTTTAGTGAATAGAGCCGCAGAAGTATTTATAGAAAATATGGATGATATTTTAGAAGGAAAATTTACTTCAACATTAATTGACGTAATTTCAGATGATTGTCCTTCTATTGATAAAGTAATACGACTTTCAGTAGACAAAATTTACAACCATGAATCGGTAGTCGAAATAGAGATAGCTGGTTATAATGTAATGAGCGAATTATTACAAATGTATATTCCGACAGTGCTAAAATCTAAAAGAGGTACTTATGAAAAGAAAGTACTTCGATTGATGCCTGCTCAATATAAAATAAACCCCACTCAATCTAGTTATGAAAAAATGATGTTGGTCATTGACCACATTTCGGGTATGACAGATGGTTATGCTACCGAACTGTATCGCAAAGTGAAAGGCATCGAAATCAGTCAACATTAAAAGTAAAGATCGTGGATCCAAAAAAATTATTTAGCAGCTTAATATTACAATTACCATTTGTAATGCTTATTGCACAATCGTATTACCAGTTGCCTGGTACTAGAGCAGAACATATTAGTGATAGATGGTATGTTTTAGGTTATGATCAATCGAGGATGAGTTCTATTCGAAATATTGATCGAAGAGATCTATTATTAGGCGCTGAAAATTTAGAAGATAGTATTAGTTCAATTGATCTTTTGGATAGGCAATATGTTTTAAAAAATAATACAGAATTTTGGCAAAAAACTGATTTTGGAATTTCACAAAGTTCTATGCAAGATAAAAAAATATATGTCGATAGTACAGGCACTTTTTTCTATTATGAAAGTGAAAATAAAAAAGAAGAAGATTTAGTCGTGGAAGAAGAAAATGGTGTATTTGGAATTCTTTATAACAATAGAGCTAATTTTTACGAGGTTAATAAAGAAAATTTCACATTAAGGGCGAATCCCGTTTTAAATATTCAATTTGGTAAAGACGGCGATCAAACAATTGTAAGAAATACAAGAGGCGCTGAAGTTAGAGGTACAATAGATAATAAAATATATTACTATACAAGAGTTGTCGATAATCAAAGAAGTTTTGCGGAATATACGGATTCGACAATTTCAAAATATAAGGCAGTTCCTGGTCATGGGACTTACAAAGATTTTGAAAGTTCTGTGCTTGATGATTTCGTGGGTTACGATTATTTTGATGCGGAAGGTTATGTTGGTCTCGATGTTAGTAAAAGTGTAGCATTTGAATTAGGTCACGGCCAGCATATGATAGGAAATGGTATTAGATCATTGCTATTGTCGAATAGTGGAGATAATTACTTTTATCTCAAACTGAATACGCGTATATGGAAATTGCAATATCAGAATATTTGGGCTGAATTAAATTCAATAAGTTTTAGAACATTGCAGGGTGATAGGTTGCTTTCTAAAAAATTTATGGCGTCTCATTATTTATCATATAAACCTACAGCTAAATTTGAAATTGGATTATTTGAAACCGTAATTTTTGATAGAGAGAACCAATATGAATTACAGTATTTGAACCCAATTATTCTTTATAGAGTAGTTGAATCAGGCCTTGGTTCTCCAGATAATGTACTTTTGGGATTGAATATGAGTTATACCTTCGGCGGTCATTTTCAGGCATATGGTCAATTGGTTATGGATGAATTCAATTTGACAGAACTCCGAAATGGTTCAGGTTGGTGGGCCAATAAAGTTGGTTATCAACTTGGATTAAAATATTACAATGCATTAGATATAGATCATTTGGATTTACAATTAGAATATAACACTGTAAGACCTTATACTTACTCTCACTCAAGACCTTTGTCTGTTTTACCGGAATATAGTAAGGCAAGTTACTCACACCATAGTCAGCCTTTAGCTCATCCATTAGGTGCAAATTTTAGAGAGATTGTAGGTTCCGCAAAATATCAATGGAACGAAAAATTGTTTTTTCAAGGAAGAGCTATGATTACTCAATATGGTGAAGATGGAGTGGGTAACAATTTTGGCAATAATATATTACTACTAACATTTGAAGATATTATAGATAATACTTTTGGGAACGAAACAGGGCAAGGTCTAAAGACGGATATTTTATTGTTAAGTCTTAATACAAGTTATCAATTTATGTATAATTATTATTTGGATTTGGATGTATTATATAGATCATCAAATTCTGAATTAGCAAGTCGTAATATTGATACTAAATATATTGGATTAGGATTGAGAGTCAATATGGGAAGAGAAAATATTGACTATTAATAGTAAAGAAGATAAGAGTAATGGACATAAGAGAAGCTATCAGGAAAAGGATTTTGATCCTTGATGGAGCAATGGGTACCATGATTCAAAGGTACAAATTAAAGGAAACGGATTATCGCGGTGATAGATTTTCCGAATATCATATGGATATTAAAGGTAATAATGAGTTACTTTCTTTGACACAACCGCAAATCATTTCTGAAATTCACCAACAGTATTTTGAAGCTGGTGCAGATATAGTTGAAACCAATACATTTTCTGCGAATAGTATTTCTCAAGCAGATTATAATATGCAGGACTTTGCGTATGAAATGAATGTAGAGTCAGCTAAAATTGCTAAAGAAATTGCTGAAATATATTCTCAAGCCAATCCTTCAAAACCTAGATATGTTGCAGGCGCTTTAGGCCCTACCAATCGGACTGCTTCTTTATCTCCAGACATTAATAACCCTGGCTATCGAGCAGTAAGTTTTGATGAACTAAAAGATTCTTATTATGAGCAGGCTAAAGGATTAGCAGATGGAGGTGTAGATGTTTTTTTAGTTGAAACTATTTTCGATACTCTAAATGCTAAAGCCGCGCTTTATGCTATTCAAGAATTATTAGAGGAGATAGGAAGAGATATTCCAATCATGATTTCTGGTACCATTACCGATGCAAGTGGTCGTACATTAAGTGGACAAACAACTGAAGCATTTTGGATTTCTGTAAAGCATGCTAAGCCTTTAACAATAGGATTAAATTGTGCTTTAGGAGCAAAAGAATTAAGGCCTTATTTAAATGAACTGTCTAATATTGCAAATTGTTATGTAAGTGCTTATCCAAATGCTGGATTGCCAAATGAATTAGGTGAATACGATCAAGGCCCTAATGAAATGACCAATCAAATAAGAGATTTCCTATCTAATAATATGGTTAACTTGATTGGAGGTTGTTGTGGTACTACTCCTGAACATATACAAGCTATGGCAACTGCGGCTAGTGATTTTGAACCTAGACCAATTCCTTCTATTAGACCAATTTCGCAATATTCAGGATTAGAACCTCTCAATGTTAGAGACGATCTTAATTTTATAAATATCGGAGAAAGAACCAATGTAACTGGGTCAAGAAAATTTGCAAGACTAATTAAAGAAGAAAAATATTCTGAAGCACTTTCTGTAGCTCAACAGCAAGTGGATGGTGGTGCGCAAATCATAGATGTTAATATGGATGAAGGTCTACTGGATTCAAAAGTAGTGATGAAGGAGTTTCTCAATCTTATGATGTCAGAACCTGATATTGCAAAACTTCCAGTAATGATCGATTCTTCAAAATTTGAAGTGATTGAGGAAGGATTGAAATGTGTACAAGGCAAATGTATTGTCAACTCTATTTCTATGAAAGAAGGAGTGGAGGAATTTAAAAGACAAGCAAAAATTTTAAGAAAATATGGAGCAGCCACTGTAGTAATGGCTTTTGACGAGCAAGGACAAGCAGATACTATCGAACGCAAAGTGGAAATATGCAAAAGGGCATATGAAATTCTAGTTCAAGAAATAAATTTTGATCCTACAGATATCATTTTTGATCCTAATATATTTGCAGTCGCCACAGGAATAGAAGAGCACAACCCTTACGCGATAAATTTTATTGAAGCTACACGTAAAATTAAATCTTCTTGTCCAGGTGCAAAAGTGAGCGGTGGGGTGAGTAATATTTCATTTTCTTTTAGAGGTAACAATGCGGTGAGAGAAGCGATGCATTCGGCCTTTCTTTATCATGCGATTCATGCTGGAATGGATATGGGAATAGTAAATGCCGGTATGATGGAAATTTATGAAGAAATCCCTAAAGATTTACTTCAGCTGGTCGAGGATGTTTTGTTTAATAGAAGAGCTGATGCTACTGAGCGTTTGACGGAATACGCAGAAACAGTTAAAGGAGGAGGCAAAAAAAGAGAAAAGGATTTATCCTGGAGAGAGAGCAGCGTGCAACAAAGGTTATCTCATTCTTTAGTAAGAGGTATACAAGAATTTATTGAAGAGGATACGGAAGAAGCACGTCAACAATATCCATCGGCTATTAATGTAATCGAAGGACCACTAATGGATGGCATGAATGTAGTAGGCGATTTATTCGGATCAGGTAAAATGTTTCTACCACAGGTTGTGAAGAGTGCTAGAGTAATGAAAAAATCGGTAGCGTATCTTACTCCATTTATCGAAAAAGAAAAAGCTGGAGAAATACAAACCAATGGAAAAATCCTAATGGCTACTGTCAAAGGGGATGTGCACGATATTGGAAAGAATATAGTAGGAGTGGTCCTCTCTTGTAACAATTATGAAATCATTGATTTAGGTGTAATGGTTTCGGCGGATAAAATCTTAAGAGCTGCTCAAGAACATAATGTTGATATTATTGGTCTTAGTGGATTGATAACGCCTTCACTTGATGAGATGGTATATGTAGCTTCTGAAATGCAGCGACTTAATATGAGCATTCCATTATTAATTGGTGGAGCTACTACTTCAAAATTGCATACAGCATTAAAGATAGATCCTGAGTATTCTGGTGCAGTGGTACATGTATTAGATGCGTCGAGATCTGTGACAGTGGCCAGTAATTTATTAAGTGAAGAAGATGATTCCGCTAACAAGTATACATCGGGTATCAAATCAGAATACATTAGAGTGCGTGAGCAACGAAAAAATAGATCCCAAATCAAAGAATGTATTTCAATTGATGAAGCAAGAAGTAACGCTTTAAAGTTGGATTGGGATGCTCACATTGTGAAGAAACCTAAAAAGATTGGAATTACGGTTTTGGATAATATTCAATTAGAGGACATTGTGCCTTTCATTGATTGGACGCCTTTTTTCTCTAGTTGGCAACTTAAGGGTAAGTATCCTGAGATACTTGAAGATGAGATAGTAGGTACAGAGGCTAAAATATTACTTGAAAATGCAAAGGAGACGCTAAATCTTATAATAAACGAGAATTCTATTAAAGCCAAGGCTGTATTCGGCATATTTCCTGCAAATAGTGTAAATGACGATATCAAAATACACATGGGCAATGGAGAGCAAGAAGTTGCTTATTTCCTGAGACAACAGCGAAAAAAAGCTCCTGGAAAATCTTATCTGTCGCTAAGTGACTTTATTGCGCCAGATAGTCTAAAGGAGGACTACATAGGTATGTTTGCGGTGACTGCAGGTATAGGTATAGAAAAAATAGTAGCAAAGTATGAATCTAATCAGGATGACTATAATGCAATTATGTGTAAAGCGGTATGTGATAGATTGGCGGAAGCGTTAGCAGAAAAACTTCATTACGATGTAAGAACTGAATATTGGGGCTATGAGGATAAAGAAGATATTGATTATTCAAATCTTATAAGAGAAAAATATTTGGGTATTAGACCCGCACCAGGATACCCAGCTTGTCCAGATCATACAGGTAAAGACACCATTTGGAAGGTATTAGACGTAGAGAAGCGTGTAGGAATAAAATTAACTGAAAGCAAAGCCATGTATCCGGCAGCTTCGGTAAGTGGGTTTTACTTTGGACATCCAGAATCGAAGTATTTTGGATTAGGTGTCATAGATAAAGATCAAGTGGAGGATTACGCTGCTAGAAAAAAAATAGACATTGAAGATGCTGAAAGGATTTTAGCACCTTCACTAAATTATAAATAACGAAAAAACTACTCAAGATTTAGATGAAAGTAGAATTTATTCTATTATCTTTGAGTAAGAATTCTACTCATTAATGATTGAAACACTGATTTCTTCAAAAACAAGGATAAAATTACTACTCAAGTTTTTCTTGAATAGTAACACTAAGTCTTATTTGAGAGGGCTAGAATCGGAGTTTGGTGAATCCTCTAATGCTATTAGATTAGAGTTAAATAGGTTGGAGAATGCCGGAATGCTTAGTTCTTCTTCAGAAGGTAATAAAAAGATATTTCAGGCTAATAAAAAGCACCCTTTGTTCAAAGAGGTGCATAATATCATTTTAAAACATATAGGTTTTGATAAGATTATTGAAAACGTAGTCGAAAGGCTAGGTGATGTAGATAAGGTTTTTGTCAGTGGAGCTTTTGCCAAGGGAATGGATAGTACAATTATTGATCTAGTTTTTATAGGAAAGGTTAATAAATCGTATCTAATAGAATTAATTGAAAAAGTAGAAAAACTCATCAGTCGAAAGGTCAGATATGTAATTTTTGACAAAGAAGAAGAGCATCTTATAAATGCCAATATGAATCCTTTGTTATTGTGGAGCAATGAAAACGTAGAGCAAATATGATGACACCACAAAAACATACTGAAAATAAAGCTGAATGGTATGCGATTCATACCAAGTACAAATGCGAAAAATACGTAGTAAGTGCGTTGAAGAGTAAAAATATTAAGGCTTATACACCAGTGCTGCAAGTGACAAAACAGTATACAAGAAAAATAGTCAATAGAGAGATTCCATTGATCAATTGTTATGCTTTTGTAAATGTTCGTCCTGAGGATTTTGTCAAGGTATTGCAGACAGAGTATGTTTTCTCTTTTTTGAAGATAGGTAGAGAATTGAGTATCGTGAAGCAAGAAGAAATAGATCTATTAAAACGCATTACTGGAGAATATAACGATATCAAGGCGGAGGAAATAGAATATGTATTGGGCGCAGAAGTAGAAATCATTTCAGGGAACCTAACAGGCGTGAAAGGAATACTACTAGAGAAACAGAGTAAGCATAATTTTTTGGTAGAATTGAGATCACTCTCATACCAACTTAAAATAAACGTAGATCCTAATCAACTTAGAGTTATTCGAAAGGTAGCTCTTGCTGTATAATAGGATTTAAAACATAATTACCTTTCAGAGATTAAGTTGTTGCGACTTATCATAGGCGAAGCCTTATCAAACTCTGAAAAACCCACCAAAAACCGATTCGATAAATTATGAATATCACTGTCGTAGGAACTGGATATGTAGGATTAGTATCAGGAACATGTTTTGCTGAAACAGGCAATAACGTTATTTGTGTAGATATAGATGAAAGTAAGGTGAAGCGCATGCAAAACGGCGAAGTGCCCATTTACGAGCCAGGCTTAGAAGTTTTGTTTGACAGAAATACCAAACAAGGTCGACTTGCATTCACAACGGATCTCGCTAAAGGAATTGAAAATGCAGAAATAATTTTTCTAGCATTACCCACACCACCAGGAGCAGATGGTTCTGCAGATTTAAAATATATACTTAAAGTAGCTGATGATCTATCACACATGATTACTGACTATAAAGTAATTGTAGATAAAAGCACAGTGCCTGTAGGTACTGCGGAAAAAGTAAATACTGTGTTGGCAGCTAACTTAGAATCGTCTCTTTTTGATGTTGTTTCTAATCCAGAATTTTTGAGAGAAGGAGTAGCGGTTGATGACTTTATGAAACCTGAAAGAGTGGTTATAGGTACTTCTTCAGATAGAGCCAAAAAAGTAATGGAAAGATTATATAGTCCATTTGTAAGACAAGGTAATCCTGTAATTTTTATGGATGAAAAATCCGCGGAGATGACAAAATATGCGGCTAATTCTTTCCTTGCTACAAAAATTACGTTTATGAATGAAGTTGCCAATCTCTGTGAAGAGGTTGGAGCTAATGTAGATATGGTTCGTAAAGGAATAGGCAGTGATAGTCGAATCGGCAAGAGATTTTTATTTCCAGGAGTAGGGTATGGTGGAAGTTGTTTTCCGAAAGATGTACAAGCTTTGGCTAAAACTGCTCAAGAAAATAATTATAACTTTAGAATTCTCCAATCTGTTATGGATGTTAATGAAGATCAAAAGTCGATTCTTTCAACAAGGATTAAAAACTATTTTGGTGAATCTATATCTAATAAAACGATTAGTATTTGGGGTTTGGCATTTAAGCCCAATACGGACGATATAAGAGAAGCACCAGCACTTACTATAATTAATGAATTACTAGATGCAGGAGCCAAAGTTAAGGCATTTGATCCTGAAGCAATGGAAAATGTCAGAGCTAAATATGGAGATAAAATTACTTTCTGTGAGAATCAATACGATGCTTTACAGGGGGCGGATGCTCTAGCGGTGATCACAGAATGGAATGTATTTAGAACACCTGATTATGCTAGAATAAAATCTCATTTGAAAGAACCTGTTGTATTTGATGGTCGAAATGTTTTTGATCCTATAGATATGAAACAGAGAGGGTTTATATATAGTAGTATAGGACGTCCATAGTATTTCATTCAAGAAAAAAATTATAATATTATCAAAAAAGCAACTAATATCTATCCGATTCATCATCTCACACTTGATAGAACTCAACGCGAAAAATTATTGAATCAAAAGGCAAAAGTTTTTTGGTTTACTGGATTATCTGGATCTGGTAAAAGTACTATAGCAATAGCTTTAGAGAAAGAGCTTTTTGCAAAAGGGTTTCATTGTTATCTTTTAGATGGTGATAATATTCGCACTGGATTGTGTAATAATTTGGGATTTAGTGCTGAAGATCGAAAAGAAAATATTAGAAGAATATCTGAGACATCAAAATTATTTGTTGATGCTGGCGTTATATGTATTAATGCATTTGTAAGTCCTACTATTGAGATCAGACAAATGGCAAGAGAGATTATTGGAGATGAAAATTTCGTGGAAGTATTTATTAACACGCCTCTTGAAGTATGTGAAGCTAGAGATGTAAAGGGACTGTATAAAAAAGCTAGAGCTGGAGAAATTAAGAATTTTACGGGATTAGATGCGCCTTATGAAGCGCCAATAGATCCTCAAATTGAAATCAAAACGGTAGAGCAAACTATAGAACAAGCATGCCAATTAATAATAAAAACAATTGATTAATAAATGAATTTACTAATAACAGGAGGCGCTGGATTCATAGGTTCACACGTAGTCAGAAGATTTGTCACTCAATATCCTAATTACAATATTGTAAATCTAGATAATTTGACTTATGCTGGTAATTTAGAAAACATCAAGGATATCGATCAACTTCCAAATTACTCATTTGTTAAGGGGGATATTACCGATTTGGATCAAATGAGATCTGTAATAAATGAGAAGGAAATAGATGGAGTTATACATTTGGCTGCCGAGTCTCATGTCGATCGATCTATCACAGATCCATTAATCTTTGTACGGACTAATTTGATTGGTACTTCTAATTTATTGCAAGCATGTAAGGAAGCATGGAAAGATAATTGGGAAGGAAAATTATTTTATCATGTTTCTACTGACGAGGTATATGGTAGTTTGGAGTTGGATCACAGTATGTTTACGGAAACTACAGCTTATGATCCTAGAAGTCCTTATTCTGCAAGTAAAGCTGGATCAGATCATATGGTAAGAGCCTTTTATCATACGTATCATATGCCAGTGGTAATTAGTAATTGTAGTAATAATTATGGACCAAATCATTTTCCGGAAAAGCTAATACCTTTATTTATTAATAATATTATAAATCGGAAACCGCTTCCAGTTTATGGATCAGGTGAGAATGTGCGTGATTGGCTTTATGTTGAAGATCATGCAAGAGCTATCGATGTAATTTTTCACAAGGGTTCGCACGGAGATACATATAATATTGGTGGACATAATGAATGGTCCAATATTGATTTGATAAAAACATTGTGTCGAGTAATGGATGAGAAGTTAGGGAGGAGTAATGGAGAGAGTGAACAATTAATAACTTATGTAAAAGATAGAGCTGGACACGATATGCGATATGCTATTGATGCGAGTAAGCTGCAGAACGAATTGGGTTGGACACCTTCACTACAATTCGAGGAAGGTATTTCTAAAACCATCGATTGGTATCTCAATAATAAAGAATGGCTTGCTAATGTTACTGATGGTTCTTACCAAGAATATTATAAAAAGCAATATCAATAATAAAAAGTCTTATCAAAGATAAATCTAACATACTTATTACTGGAGCTGCTGGATTTATTCCGAGTTGTCTTGCTCATCGATTATTTCGACAAGGACATAATCTAATTTTAGTAGATAACTTTCATTTTCCTGAAAAGAATAAAAATCTGGAAGGTCTAGATTCTTGTAAAAGAGTGGAACGCGATCATCTTTTTAATTGGTTAGAAGATAATACTCCAAAGATTGATTTTTTCTTTCACTTAGGAGCTCGTACCGATACAACCGAATTCAAGAAAGATATTTTTGATAAGTTGAATGTTCAATATTCTAAAGACATTTGGATGTATTGTGCTATGGAAGAAATTCCATTATTCTACGCTTCTTCAGCCGCTACATATGGATTAGGTGAATTTGGATTTAAAGACGATCATAATATCGTTGAATCTTTAAAACCATTAAATCCCTATGGTGATTCTAAAAATGATTTTGATAAATGGGCTCTGCAGGAATTTATGAGTCCACCATCTTGGTTTGGATTTAAATTCTTTAATGTCTTTGGACCAAATGAATACCATAAAGGAAGAATGGCTTCGGTCGTCTATCATTTTTATAATCAGTTGATCAAAACCGGAGAAGTAAATTTGTTTAAATCTCATAAGGAAGAATATGGGCATGGAGAACAGAAAAGAGATTTCATTTATGTCAATGATCTTATCGATGTGATGCTTTATTTTAAACAATCGGCAAGCAAATGCGAAAACGGATTATATAATATAGGAACTGGAAATGCTAGAACTTATAATGAGTTAGCACAAGCAATATTTAAGGCTATAGATAAAAAACCGAACATAAATTATATTGATACTCCAGAAGATATCAGAGATAAGTATCAATATTTTACTGAAGCAGATATGACCAAAGTTAAGTCAGTTGGATGTACGATAGAATTTACTTCGTTAGAAGATTCTGTAGCACATTATATTAATGAGTATTTAGTTAATGAAAATAGAATTTACGAAGGTGAGTAGAACAAAGGATGTTTTGGTGATAGGTGATGTGATGCTAGATCAATACCTTTCGGGTTCTACAAATAGACTTTCGCCAGAAGCTCCAGTACCTGTTGTAAAAGTAGATTCGCAATTTTCCGTATTAGGAGGAGCAGCAAACGTGGCGAACAATTTGGCAGCTTTGGGTGCTAATGTTTCTTTACTTGGTGTGGTAGGAAGAGATGATAATGCTAGAATTGTAAATGAATTATTGGATTCAAAAGGAATAGCTAATCAACTACTTGATGCTGATATATTTACTACAGTAAAAACAAGAGTGATTTCAAGGAATCAACAAATGGTAAGAGTGGATAGAGAGGAAGTATTCAAAGATGAAAATGCACTAGTAGATCATCTATCGGCAGTCTTATCTTTTTTTCAAGGTGATGCTATTATTGTTTCTGATTATGCTAAAGGAGTTTGTTCACCTTCAGTAATGAAAACGATACTTACTTGGGCAGAAATGAATGACGTTAAAGTTTTAATAGACCCAAAAGGAACGGATTGGTCTAAGTATGAAGGAGCATTCTTGATAAAGCCCAATGTAAAAGAATTAGAAGAGTTATTTAATGTTTCGATAGAAAATACGAATAATGAAATTGCACAATTTGGATTAGAAATTAAACAACGATATGATATAGAACATGTATTGATTACTAGATCCGAGGAAGGTATGACTCATGTTCATGAGGAGACATTGCATGTTAAAAGTCGAAAGGTGGATATCTACGATCTTTCCGGAGCCGGTGATACAGTAATAGCCGTATTGGTTTATTTGATCCAACAAGGGGAGGATATTTCAATAGCAATTAATAAAGCCAATCAAGCAGGTAGTTATGTAATAACAAAACCTAATACCTATGCTATATCAAATACTGAACTTAATTCTCTAAACTAGATGAAAAGAATATTAATTACCGGTGCTGCAGGATTTTTGGGTTCGCATTTATCTGATAGGTTTATTAAAGAAGGATACGAAGTAATAGGAATGGATAATCTTATCACTGGAGATATGGATAACATTGCGCATTTAATGCCCTTAGAACAATTTTCTTTTCACCACCACGATGTGAGTAATTATGTACATGTAGCTGGAGATTTAGATTACATTTTACATTTCGCGTCTCCAGCTTCTCCGATTGATTATCTAAAAATGCCCATCCAAACTTTAAAGGTTGGATCATTGGGTACGCATAATTTATTAGGTCTGGCAAAAGCGAAAGGTGCAAGAATGTTAATCGCATCTACTTCAGAAGTTTATGGTGATCCACTAGTCAATCCACAACCGGAAGAGTATTGGGGAAATGTCAATCCAATCGGACCAAGAGGTGTGTATGATGAGGCTAAAAGATTCCAGGAAGCCATGACGATGGCTTATCACACGTATCATGGATTGGAAACAAGAATCATAAGAATATTCAATACTTATGGACCAAGGATGAGGGTGAACGACGGAAGAGCGTTGCCTGCTTTCTTTTCACAAGCAATCGAAAATAAGGATATCACTGTATTTGGTGATGGTAGCCAAACAAGAGCATTTTGCTATGTTGATGATTTGGTTGAAGGCATTTATCGATTACTACAAAGTGATTACAGTTTACCCGTTAATGTTGGTAATCCAGATGAGATTACAATCTTGCAAGCGGCTCAAGAAGTTTTGGAAATTGTGGAAGGAACTACTTCCAAAATCGTACACCAAGGATTACCAAAAGATGACCCTAAAGTGAGAAGACCAGACATTACAAAA
>CALBEE010000164.1 GCA_937927575.1 uncultured Saprospiraceae bacterium
TCCAGTACTGTCACATAGGGTCACCATAGCTCCAGAGCGAGAAATGGAAGGTGTGAGTCCAAGTAAGATAATAAATGCCTTGATGAAAAGTGTTGAAGTTCCTCGTTAATGAGAATGCTTTAAAACTTAATCTAAAACGAAATTGTATTGGTTAAATATACTAGTTGGCCCTCAGATATTCTATGATAGATTTAATTGTGGGTAAGTAACCTAAGGCAGAAATAACAAATTCTAGATACCAAATACCAAATAAAGAGTAACAAATTCCAAATACTCAATAATAAATTCCATATAGGAAGTAAACGATTCAGAGTGAAAATTTTTAGATCGACATATTTGACCAATCGCTTTTTTGCAGCATTAGTAGTTGTGATATTGCTTTTTATATTAGGGCAGTCGATATCTATGATGGTGCTTTTTGCTAAAGGTGCTGCATTCGCTTTATTAGTATTAGTCTTATTAGATTTATTTACACTTTATAGAGAAAAGGAAGGCTTGGAAGCTAAACGCTTGCATGATGCTAAATTGTCTAACGGTGATGATAATGATATCAAAGTAGTATTAAAATCTTTTTATGGATCTAATTTGAATGCTGAAATAGTGGACGAAATACCGCATCAATTCCAACGTAGAGATATATCATGGAAAGTAGAATTGCCAGCGGGTCAAGAGAAGACTTTATTATATAAATTAAGACCTGTCAAAAGAGGAGAATATAGTTTTGGTGCGGTCAATGTATTTCTTTCTACTTCGGTCGGAATGATCCAAAGAAGATATAATTTTCCAAGTGAAGCTCTCGTTCCAGTCTATCCTTCGATCATACAAATGAAAAAATATGAATTTTCAGCATTCACCAATAATCTTACAGAATTAGGAATAAAGCGTATCAGAAGGATAGGGCAAACCACAGAATTTGATCAGATCAAAGAATATGTACGAGGAGATGATCCTAGAAATATCAATTGGAAAGCTTCAGCGAAGTCTACGGATTTGATGGTTAATCATTATGAAGATGAAAAGTCCCAACCTGTTTATTGTATTATAGATAAAGGGAGATTAATGAGGAGTCCCTTTGAAGGTTTGACTTTACTCGATTATGCTGTCAATAGTGCTTTAGTAATGAGCAATGTGGCTTTGAAAAAACAGGACAAAGCAGGTCTAATTACTTTTTCTAATAAGATGAGTTCGGTAGTGAAAGCAGATCGACGTTCTGGACAGTTATTGAGAATATTAGAGACTTTATATAACCAAAAGACTTTTTATAAAGAATCTAATTATGAAATGTTGGCGACCTATGTTAGAAGAAGTCTTACGAGTAGGGGGCTTATTTTGTTGTATACCAACTTTGAAAATTTGAGTTCTTTTCGCCGCCAATTACCTTATTTGAGGATGCTCTCAAAGAAACATTTGTTGGTAGTGGTATTTTTTGAAAATACTGAATTGGAAGATTTGATTCAAAAAGAACCGGATACGTCTGAAGGTATCTATACGCAAGTAATTGCAGAAAAAATTGCTTTAGAAAAAGATTTGATTGTTACTGAATTAAAAAGAAATGGAATCTTTGCTATACTGACTCCTCCAGAAAATTTAAATGTCAACACGATTAATAAATATTTGGAGTTCAAGGCTAGAGGAATGATTTAGCATGAAAATCAATTTCTTTTTTCACAATTTTCATATTTAGATTGTTTAGTTTTGTGAAGTACTTTTATGGTTTCATCATCTAAGCGATTTTTGAAATATGGATTTAATACACAAAGCAATACTTCGATATAGAGATAAATATAATGTCACTATTCGTGAGGTTAAAAAGCGAGAAGGAGGTGTCATTATTGAAATTTCTCAAGATAAAACGATGGATGGTCATTACTTTTCTCAAAACGAATTGAGGGAAATTGTAAAATCTTTGTTTGCCTCCGTGCATGAAAATTTTCATATTGGAGCCATCCCATATAAGCCATTGGCTCATGATATAGTCACTTCTAAGTGGCTAAAGATACAGCTAGCTGAAAATGCAATGAAAATAAAAACCTTGGCTAGCGAATTAGGTGTAAATAAAAAAACATTAGCGAAGCATCATTCTGGGACCGCTGATATGTCAAATGAAGAACGCGGAATGTATTATTATTATTTTCAAAGTCTTAAGGTGGCTAAAAATGAAGAAGAGTAGCCAGATCAATCTTTTAGAGTTTTAATAAAGATGCCACATTCAATTTTAAAGCGTTTTTTATAACGTCAAAAAAAATAGACCTTCTTTCGAGTTATCGAGAGAAGGTCTTTTTCTATTCATTTGTCTAACTATCCACATTTGAATCGTGGGATAGTAAAATGTTCTTTAGTTAACATCCATCATAACTTCGAGGAGGATATTTCGAAGAGGTTTGGAAACAAGGTGTAGTAAGTACGCAGCATTCGGAATTAGTTCCATGTACATTCCAGCAATTTTGCATACGAATTTGTAATTCGCATTCACATGATTCTTGCGTGGCCGCCCATACGTTCGAACCTACACTAGGTTCACACCATGTCATGCCGCCCTGCCAGATTTCGAATTCTAGACCTGCTGGATTGACTACATCCCAAGGATATAATCTAATATCGGTTTCTTGGTTTGTGGTATCTATTGCTTGGTCTTCTTTTCCACAAGCAAAGATGAATAGAGTACATAGGAGTACCAGTCCGAAGTTTGTTAAGTTCTTCATAATCAGAAAAATTAAAAAAGTTAGACGAGTAAAAGGGGAAACTCTAATAAGATATCGATATAAATATAGCAAAATTACTTGCCATCCAAAATAAAAAACTAAAATTAATTTCAATTGCAATATTGTTAAAACAATATTAGTTGTTATTCCATATATTTAATGGTATTGCTTTATGGGTTTATGGAAAGAGAGTCCATATGCATTAGATAAGGAGAAGCGTTTTAGGTCCTGAATAATCCGACAGGGTATTCAATTATTCTTTTATTAAAACTAGTCTATCCCAATAAATTTATGGGTTTGTAAGCTTAGTTTCCACTGAGGGTAACGCATGCAATACTCAACGCATTGGGTGATATGTGCTGCTTGCTTATCATCATCTAGCGGTTGTAAATAATAATGCTCAAAATCAAGGTGGGCATATTGTTCAGGATCGTTATCTTTTTGAGGATAGACAAGTTTGAGCTCATCCCCATATGTTACTATAATTTTAGAATCAGCCTTAGGACTGACACAAATCCAGTCAATATCATTGGCTAGTTCAACGGTACCATTGGTTTCAATGGCGATGGAAATATTGGCATTATGAAGATGATCTACCAGGTTTTGGTCCAATTGTAGACCTGGTTCTCCTCCTGTACATACTATAAATGGGTGTTGGCCCATGTCAGACGGCCAAAGCTCATAGATGATATCCGATAAGGCCTGCTTTGTATATTTCCCACCTCTCTGGCCATCTGTACCCCAAAAATCCGTATCACAGAATTTGCAAATCGCTTTATGTCGGTCTTCTTCTCTACCACTCCATAGGTTACAGCCGCTAAATCTGACAAATACAGCAGGTCTGCCAGTATGGTATCCTTCACCTTGGATGGTGTAATATATCTCTTTGATTTTGTACATTTAAGAATTCTTCATTTGCAAGGCGAAGATAATGTAAAGTTCGTATTCGTGATTTGGATGTGTGATTATATACCGTAGTTTATTCATTAGAGTAGTCTTGGTCTTTGTAGTTGCGAATTAGGGAGTAGAAATATTCAGCTATCTTAGTGTTGATAATACACGAAGACACCAGTAAGAATAGAATTGAAATATATTTTTTTGTATCAAATAATTAGCTAAATTTGGTTAGCCAATAATTGGTCGACCAATAACCACTTTAGAAATGTTAGACAGATTCAGCGAGATAAAAGTAGAAGCGCCAGTCGACAAAATCATTCGGCAGATAAGGACTTTAATAACCAGTGGGGAGTTGAAACCAGGAGACAAATTGCCACCGGAAAGAAAATTATCTGATAAATTTGGAATTGGTAGGTCAGTAGTCAGAGACGCAATCCGCAAATTAGAGTTTTACGGAATTGTGAAGACGCAACCGCAATCAGGCACAATCATAGAAGGTATGGGTATTGTAGCCTTGGAAGGTCTCATTACTGACGTCCTAAATATTGAGGAAAGTGATTTCGCTTCATTGGTAGAAACCAGATTATTATTAGAGATAGAGTCCGCAGGTAAAGCTGCAGAAAGAAGGACTGTTGATGACCTTGTCGTATTAGAAAGTACATTAAAGGCTTACGAAGAAAAAGTAGCGCAAGGTTCGTTAGCCGTTGAAGAAGATTTATTATTTCATATCAAAATAGCTGAGGCAAGTGGAAATTCTGTACTAAAGTCATTGATGCTTATCATCACGCCAGATATAGTTAAGAGTTTTACAAAATTAAATGTTTGTAATGATGACCGTACTCAAGCCACTTTAGATGAGCATAGGGAGATTCTCAATCAAATTATCGATCAAAATCCGGAAGGTGCCCAGAGAGCCATGCGAAAGCACTTAATGGACATCTTTGAATTTAGTAAAGGATCGAGTGATCAATAATAGAATAGGCGTTGCAAAAGAATTTGATTGAGGGTCGATTCAGCTATTTGGTGATTAAAAAAAGAAATGAAATCTTAAGCAAACTCAGGTTGTGAAATCTGACAATTAAAATTAAAATAGTTTTTTCATTCAAGTAATTGGAGGCTAAATTTTGGCCTCCGATCATTTTTACTCCAAAATTGAAAAATTAACCCGTGAACAAAATTTTATTATTATTTGCATTCTTTATTATTTTATCATCTGGATGTAAGGATTCATCTGCGCTTAGCATAGGGTTAGTTGAAAATATTGACGAATTTAATGAAGCTGTCAGTGCTGCTGAGCCTGGCGATGTTATTACTTTGGCCAACGGTATTTGGAATAATGCTGAGTTGAAGTTTTATGCTAATGGAACAGAAGAAAAACCCATAAAGCTTACTGTCGAGACTAAAGGTAAAGTCACTTTAGAGGAAGAATCAAACCTAAGAATTGCAGGCTCGTATTTAATAGTAGAAGGTTTGGTATTTCGCAATGGGAATACGCCGACGGGTGAAGTGATTTCATTTAAAAAGGATAGCAAAACGCTATGTAATAATTGTAGAGTAACGGAATGTGTAATCGATAATTATAACCCTTCAGAAAGACATGAATCTGATTATTGGGTGGGAATGTATGGTAAGAATAATCGATTTGACCATAACTACCTAGTGGGCAAAAGAAATAGAGGTGTGACGATGGCCGTTAGACTGAATAACGAAGAATCTTTAGAAAATCACCATCGCATCGATCATAATCATTTTGGATATAGGCCTCTATTGGGTTCTAATGGAGGAGAAACACTTCGAATAGGAACTAGTCATCATTCACTTAAGAATTCTAACACGATCGTCGAAGATAATTACTTCGAAATGTGTAGCGGAGAATTGGAAATCATATCTAGCAAATCTTGTCAAAATACTTTTAGAAACAATACTTTCTATGAATGTAAAGGCACTTTAACTATGCGTCATGGTAATGAGACTATCGTAGAAAATAATTATCTCTTCGGAAATGGAAAAGCGAATACTGGAGGAATACGAATTATCAACGAAACGCAAACGGTAAACAATAATTATTGTGAGGGGCTTACTGGATATAGATTCAGAAGTGCTCTAACCATTATGAACGGAGTACCTAATTCTCCAATCAATAGATATTTTCAAGTCATAGATTCAAAGGCTTCAAATAATTTAATTGTCAACTGTGATAATGTACAGTTCTGTGCCGGTAGTGACTCAGAAAGGAGTGCTGTTCCTGTCAATACAGAAATGAAAAATAACATCATCTACAATACAGAAAAGGATGAAATATTTACGGTCTACGACGATATAAGCGGTATCAGTTTTGAAGGAAATATATTAAGCCCTAATATTGAATTACCAACTAATAAAGGAGCTAATGTCAGTACGGGATTTGAGAAAAAAGAGCTTGTCTTCAATAGAGTAGATGGTTTATTAAGACCAGAAGGTTTTGATCAAGTGGGACCTAATTCAGATAAAGAAAGACCTAGTGGAAAGAATACGGGAGTAGATTGGTACCCTAAGATTGACTACACAATTAATTTTAATGTAGGAAATGAAATAGCAGTAGCTCCAGGAGAAAATACAATTCTTGAAGCGGCTTTAAAATCTAAATCAGGTGATGTATTAGTACTTGAAGCAGGAGGAAAGTATCACCAAAGTAAGTCAGTCGATGTTCCGCATACACTCTCCTTAAAGGCAAGAGGCGAAAAGCCAACGATTACCTTCGAACGATCATCATTATTTAACATCGAGAATGGTGGTTCGTTATCTTTAGAGGGTATCATAGTATCAGGAGAAAAATGTGATGATTATGCAGGTAATAGCGTAGTGCGTACCAGTAGATACAGCATGATCGATAATTATAAATTTTTAGCTAAGGATTGTGATTTTGTAGATCTTGATGTGAACCACAGTTTCAATGTCCTTCGGGTTTATAAAAATACTTTTGCGGATTCTATCGCTTTAGTCAATTGTAATTTTAATAATATTTCCGGTCATGTACTGAATATGAATAAGGAGACTGACGATATAGGAATTTACAATAGTGAAAATGTAGTGGTAGAAAAATGTTCGTTCAAGAATATAGGTGGAGTTGCGATAAATCTATATCGTGGTGGAAGAGATGAAAGTACTTTTGGTCCGATCCTCAAATTGAATGAAACTTCATTTGATAATGTAGGACATGACAAGCGAAATAAAGAAAAATCCGCAGTCTCATTACATGGTGTACAAGTGGCTAATATGAATAATTTGACGATTAGTAATTCAAAGAAGATGGATTTGCATCTTGTGGTCGGTGAGCCAGTAATAAGAGTTCAAAATACGACTTTCGAAAATTCTGAAGGGCTGACTTCTAATAGTGATGCTTTTGAAAAGAATAATGTGAAAACGATAAGTACTAAGAAATAATGAAAGCACGGAACTACATAGCTTTAATACTAATTAGTATTTGTTTTTTTGCTTGTGCTCAGACACATCCAAGCATGATTTTGACAAAGAGTGGTGTGGAAACGATTCGCTCTCAGAAAAATCCGTTGATATTTGACGAGGTTTTGAATAAAACACGTATTCAAGTGGATGCTGCAATTGCTGAAGGAATTGTGGTGCCGGTGCCCAAAGATATGGGTGGTGGTTATACGCACGAAAAGCACAAAAGTAACTACTTTAATATGCAGAGTGCGGGTGCATTATATCAAATTACAGGTGAAGAAAAGTATGCCTTGTATATTAAGAACATGTTGTTAGAATATACGGCACTTTATCCTAGTTTACCTCCGCATCCTACTAATAGATCTTATGCTGTGGGTAAGATTTTTTGGCAATGTCTTAATGATGCTAATTGGATGGTATACACTTCGCAGGCATATGATGCGATTTACAATTATTTGACCCAAGAAGAGCGTAATACAATTGAAAATGATTTTTTGAAGCCTTATGCAGATTATTTGTCTATAGAGAATCCTAAGTATTTTAATAGAGTGCATAATCATAGTACATGGGGCAATGCGGCTGTCGGTATGATGGCTTTAGCTATGGATGATGATGCCTTACTGCAAAGAGCATTATATGGTTTGGATTTAAAAAATGTAGATGAATTAGCCAAAGATAATGATGGTGGTTTTATCTATGAAAAGGATAAAGCTAAGGCTGGCTTTTTTGCGCAGATCGATTATTCATTTTCACCTGACGGATATTATGGAGAGGGACCTTATTATCAGAGATATGCGATGTTGCCTTTTATGGTATTTGCCCAAGCACTGAACAATAAAAAACCGGAGTTGAAAATATTTGAATATAGAGATAGTATCTTAATCAAAGCAGTAAAGTCACTATTAAATCAAACGAATCAATCTGAAGAATTTTTTCCGATCAATGATGCTCAGAAAGGAATGTCGATTTATCCTAACTCTGTAATTACAGCTGTAAATGTTGCTTATAATGCAAGTCCTGAGGCTGAATTTTTGTTCGCTGCTAAAAAGCAAGGTGAGGTATTATTAGATCAAGGAGGATGGAATCTTGCAAGAGCTATCGAATCTTCAAATTCATTAGATTTCGAGAAAAAATCTATCCAATTTAGTGATGGTTATAAAGGAGATGAAGGTGGATTGGGGATTTTAAGAGCTGGGAATTCTGACCGCCAATCTACCGTCGTATTTAAGTATACTTCGCAAGGATTAGGTCATGGACATTATGATAAATTAGGTTATCTTTTTTATGACTGTAGTACGGAAGTAATGCAAGATTACGGTGCCGCTAGATGGGTGAATATAGATCAAAAAGGAGGAGGAAGATACCTCAAAGAAAATAAGACTTGGGCTAAGCAGACCATCGCCCATAATACTTTAGTTGTGGATCAAAAATCTCACTTTGGAGGTATTTATGATGTGGCAAATTTGCATCATTCCGATCCAGTATTTTTTAATACCAACAATCCTCAAGCGCATGCTGCTGGCGCTAAAGAGGTAAACGCTTATGAAGGTATCGAAATGAATCGTATTCTCATCCTTTGGGAAGATGATTACTTTAGTAACCCTGTACTGATTGATTACTTCTCAGCAGATACAGATGGAGCTCATAGTTTTGATATGCCTTATCATTTTGCTGGACAGATTATGTCACAGAATTTTGATTATGCAACGCAGGTGCCTACGGTAATGGGATATGCGCATGGCTATCAACATTTATATCAAGAGGCAACCGCTAAAGCGGAGGATGTGATACAAATGAACTGGTTTAAGGATCGAAAGTTTTATACATTGACGACTCAATCCAATGCAGGAGATGATATCATTTTGGCTCGGATCGGCGCCAATGATCCACAATTTAATCTTAGACGAGATGCTTTATTAATACATAGAAAAGAAGGTGCTACAAGTCCTAGATTTTTATCGGTAATAGAAAACCACGGAACTTATAGCTATGTATCTGAAAGGCCTATAGATCCTTATTCGAAAATTAATAAAGTAGCAATACTAAGAGATAATAATACATCAGTCACTTTTCGGATCCAGGTAAAAGATGGTATGAGTTGGGATATAGAAGTGGATAAAGCAACAGGCGAAGTGAAAATTGTAAAGAACTAATTTTGAAATTAATTGAATATCAAGTAGACAATGAAAAGGAATAGTGAAAAGTACATCTTAACAGATAAAATGGAATGGGAAGAACTCGGAGGAGGTGTATCTAGAAAGTTCTTAGGATATGATAATCAGATCATGATGGTCTTGGTTAAATTTGAAAAAGGAGCTTTAGGAGCGCCTCATCAACATTTTCATACACAGTCAACATATTGTGTAGCTGGAAAATTCGAATTTGAAATTGATGGTGAAAAGCAAGTGGTCAAAGCAGGTGATGGTGTATATATAGAGCCTAATCTTCTACATAGTGCAGTTTGTCTAGAAGAAGGTATGCTTATAGATACATTCAGTCCTGTAAGAGAAGATTTCTTAGATGGCTCAGGTGTAGCATATTTTTCAGATAAAAATTAAACGAATTCCAAAAAACGCAATATGAAAACTAAGGGATTAAGATGGTGGGTAATAGGATTGATTGCTTTGGCTGCTGTTATAAATTATATTGACAGACAGGCACTAGGAGTCTTATGGCCAGACATTGCCGAATCTATGTTTCCTGAGGAAGATGCGGATAGTCGAAAAGAAATTTACGCTTGGATTACAGGTAGTTTCATTTTTTTCTATGCAGGAGGACAGGCACTATTCGGTAAAATATTTGATTGGATAGGAACGAGGATAGGATTTGCTATTTCTATTGGGGTATGGTCGATTGCTACTGCTTTGCATGCATTTGCTATCGGAGCATGGTCATTTGCGATCTATAGATCTATCTTAGGTCTTGCAGAAGCGGGTAACTGGCCAGGGGCTGCAAAAGGTAATGCAGAATGGTTCCCTTCTCACGAAAGAGCATTTGCACAAGGTTTATTTAATTCTGGTGCTGCTATCGGAGGTATTGTGGCCATTCCACTGATTGCATATTTGACCGTTCATCTAAGTTGGCAGTTGATATTTATTACAGTCGGCCTCATAGGATTACTATGGTTAATACCTTGGTTTCTTATTGTAAAAGCTCCACCAGAACTTCATCCTAATATTAGTGACGAAGAGAAAAATTATATACTCAGTGGTCAGCTTGTTGATGATGGGGAAGAAGATGAGAATGAATACAATCCGACTACTGCACAATTATTTACCCATAAGGAAAGTTGGGGCGTAATATTAGCTTCAGCGGCTATAGATCCGATATGGTGGTTATTTGTGGCGTGGATACCTCTATATCTTAATGGTGTGTATGGTATGAATGTCAAGGAAATCGGTATTTATGGATGGGTTCCTTATGTAGGAGCAATGTTAGGTGCTTGGTTTGGAGGACTCTTAGCTCAGAATAGAATTAAAATAGGTTGGAGTGTAAATAAAACTCGAAAATGGGTAATAACACTTGGATGTTTGATTATGTTTCCGTCGTTCTTTTTATTGATTAATCCAGCTTCATTTGCTTCTGTTTGTAATTCTGTATTAGGTTGGATGAATATCACAATGGATTCACCTTCAGCAGCTGTAATTATTATGGCTATTATCTTATTTGGATTTCAGACGTCGATAGGAAATGTGCAGACTCTACCTAGTGATATGTTCAGTAAGAAAACCGTAGGGACCTTATCAGGTTTTGCAGGAATGGCAGCCAAATTAGCAGTTTTCGGATTTACTATTTTAGTACCTTGGCTGACTAAAGGAGAAAATTATGCTCCGGCTTTCTACGTAGGAGCTGGACTTACTGCGGCGGCATTATTCGCTGTCTGGGTATTGATCCCTAGAGTAGATAAAGTGTTACCGAATTAGATTACTGAGGAAAAGAGATAAACATTAAGAATTTTACGAAATAATGAAATGAGGATGGAAGATCAATCTATCTTTGTACTAATTAAAAAACTAACAACATACAAATTTTATATAATATGAGTAATAACAAAGTAGCCATAGTAACTGGTGCAACAAGTGGAATCGGATTTGAAGTAGCAAAAAGATTAGGACAGGATGGATATACCGTTATTTTAAACGGTCTTCAAGATGATGTCGGAGCAGAAAGAGTAAAAGAACTTTCAGCGATGGGCATAAATGCAGAATACTGCGGATTTGATGTCACGAATGAAGAGGCGGTGACTTCTAATATCGTTAAAATCGGAGAGAAATATGGCAAAATTGATACGCTTGTAAATAATGCAGGTGGATTAGGTGGAAGATCTAGATTCGAAGTGATGACCACTGAGTTTTATAAGAAGGTAATGGCATTAAATTTAGATTCAGTATTCTACGCTTCAAGAGCGGCTATACCTTTCCTCAAAAAAGGAGAACACCCATCTATAATTAATTATACATCTAATGCAGCATGGAACGCAGGTGGTCCAGGAGCCGGCATTTATGGTACATCTAAAGCTGGAGTACATGCAATTACAAGAGCATTGGCTAAGGATTTGGCAGAATACGGAATTAGAGTAAATGCAGTTTCTCCTGGGACAATAGATACACCATTTCACTCTCAAATAAAATCTACAAAGCCTGAAGTTTTTGCTTCTTGGGCTAACAATATTATGCTTGGAAGATTGGGTCAACCTGAAGATGTTTCTGGAGTTGTTTCTTTTTTAGCAAGTAAAGATGCTTCATTTATTACGGCTGAAACAATCCAAATCGGTGGTGGTCAAGCTTTAGGAATTTAATAAAAAAGAATAAAGAAGATAGCAATGGGAAAAGTGGTAACCTTTGGTGAAATTATGTTAAGATTAAGTCCTCCAGGATTTAAAAGATTTTCGCAAGCCAATAGTTTTGATGTAGTATATGGAGGAGGAGAAAGTAATGTAGCAGTATCGCTTGCCAATTATGGTTTGGATACAGAATTTGTAACTAGGCTTCCACAAAATGACTTAGGAGAATGTGCCTTGATGGAGATGCGAAAGCGAAATGTGGGTACGCAATATATAGAAAGAGGTGGCGAAAGATTAGGTATTTACTTTTTGGAAACAGGAGCTGTAAGTAGAGGAAGTAAAGTGGTCTATGATAGAGCACACTCAAGTATGTCTACCATCGAGAAAGGTATGGTAGATTGGGAAGCTGTTTTTAAAGGAGCCGAGTGGTTTCATTGGACAGGAATCACTCCAGCGATTTCGCAAGGAGCTGCTGATGCTTGCCTCGAGGCTATTCAAATGGCTAACAAATTAGGTGTCACTGTTTCGACTGATTTAAACTACCGTAAAAAGCTTTGGAAGTATGGTAAATCTCCAATGGATGTAATGCCAGAATTAGTCGCAGGTTGTGATATAATTCTTGGAAATGAAGAAGATGCAGAAAAGCATTTTGGATTACATCCTGAAGGTGTTGATGTTACTCATGGTGGATCAGTTGATGGCAAAGCATATTTGTCTGTACTGAAGCAATTAATGGAAATGTTTCCTAGAGCTAAAAAAGTCATAACTACTTTAAGAGGTTCTATTTCTGCATCACATAATACTTGGTCCGGTGTATTATATGATGGCAAAACTTTGTACGAAGCGCCAGAATATAATATTACTCATATAGTAGATCGTGTGGGTGGCGGTGATAGTTTTATGGGAGGATTAATTTATGGTCTCATGCAATATCAAGGTGATGATCAGAAAGCACTCAATTTTGCTGTCGCAGCTTCTTGCCTCAAGCATACTATCAAAGGTGATGCAAATCTAGTTACGGTCGAAGAGGTAGAGAAATTAATGAGCGGTGATGCAAGTGGAAGAGTAAGTAGGTAAGCTAGTTGACAATTGATCATGGATAGTTGATAGTTTTTGAACTTGTAAACTCTTGAGATTAATTGTAACTATCGAGAATTATTGTTATTGAAATTAATCGGAATAGTGAAAACATCGAAAAATAGAATATTCCATTATCCATTATCCATTATCCATTATCCATCATCCATTATCCATTATAACATATGTCAAGATTTAGTAGAATAGAAGTAGCAAACGTAATGAGAGATACTGGACTCGTTCCTTTATTTTTTCATAGTGATATTGAAGTAGCCAAGCAGGTGACAAAGGCCTGTTATGATGGAGGAGCTAGATTACTAGAATTTACGAGTAGGGGAGACTTTGCTCATCAAGTGTTTGGCGAATTATCTAAATACTGTAATGAAGAGTTGCCAGAGATGGTGCTTGGAGTGGGTTCGGTTACTGATGCAGCATCT
The DNA here is from genome assembly GCA_937927575.1 of uncultured Saprospiraceae bacterium. Taxonomy (GTDB): domain Bacteria; phylum Bacteroidota; class Bacteroidia; order Chitinophagales; family Saprospiraceae; genus UBA1994. Next base: position 13,341 of record CALBEE010000164.1, read on the forward strand.
GCTTCTTTGTACATGGCTTTAGGTGCTAATTTTATTGTTACTCCAGTATTAAGAGAAGATATAGCTACTGTATGTAATCGAAGGAAAGTATTGTGGTCTCCAGGTTGCGGATCACTTACTGAAATATGTAGAGCGGAAGAGTTAGGCTGTGAAATTGTTAAACTATTTCCAGGAGGTATTTATGGCCCCAATTTTATTAAAGCTATTAAAGGGCCACAACCTTGGACAAGCGTAATGCCTACGGGTGGTGTTTCGCCTACGGAAGAAAATCTTAAAGGTTGGTTTAATGCAGGTGCTACTTGCGTAGGAATGGGATCTAAGTTAATTACTAAGGAAATGGTTCTTAAAAAAGATTATGAAGGTATAAGAGAAAACTGCGAAAAAGCTTTAGAGCTTATTGACATTATTAGATCTTAATCTTTACTACGATCGTAAATATTGAAAATCAACTTTAGTATAAATAAACTTACAAAGAGAATAGCGAATAGGACTATTAAGTAGTTAGCAGTATAAGCTTGATATTCCATATTATTTTCTTTTAAAAATTCTATAAGTTTTGGCCAAAGCCCAAAGGGTGAAGCAAGGTATTCCTATGTATTTTGCTTCACTGGCTAATACTTTCAATCCCCATTCACTGAAGAATCTCGAAGCACTTATGGGAGATACTTTGATAACTCTCCAAGGAAAAAAGTAGCGTTCGGTATCAAAGGGAGCAAAGAATACTACACCAGCACCACCGGTAGTAAATGCATCCAAAACAGAATGGCTTACCGTCGCTAAGAAATAAAATGTAAATAGTTTCCAGCGATGATTTCTTTTAGATTTGCCATGAAATACAAGCACCAATACTGTCGACCAGATTACAGCAAAAAATATAGAATGAGTCATACCTCGATGTCCCCAGAGGTCTTCGTAAGGAATGCCATATCTAAATGCAAGTACATCTATGTCAGGCATAATACTCGAAGCGATGCCTAGAAAGATTACGCGTTTCTGCATCAAAAATTTCGGAAAAAATCTGCTTGCTGTAAAAGCTGCTACTGCATGTCCAAAGGCTGATGCCATAATATGAATTTAGACGATTAGAATTGAGATAACAAGAACTCAGACTCTTTTTGTCTTATTAATAATACTTAGCTAAAATAAGAAAAATGCATGATTGGTGTCTGAAAGCAAAGTGGTCTGAAGGCTTAGGCGGTCTTAATTCTCAATGTCTTGAATATTAGCTGTTGCTTCTATTTCGATTAGCATTTCTGGATCTACCAATCGAGAAATTTCTACCATGGTGCTCGCAGGCCTTATATCTTTGAAGTATTCTCCATGAGCACTACCAATCTCTTCAAATAGGGTGATGTCTGTGACATACATTCGAGTGCGCACTACATCGGAAAGTGAACCACCAAGACCTTCGATAGCTTCTTTGATGATTTCAATTATGCATTTAGTTTGCAAGTAGGCATTGCCAGCTCCTACTAGTTTGCCATCCTTCATTGCAGTTGTACCCGCCACTTCAATCATGTTACCAACACGGACTGCACGGGAATACCCAACAGTAGATTCCCAAGGAGCACCTGATGAGTATAGCGTTCGTTTCATGATTAGGTGTACAATGATTAGATGATAGAATGAAAAAATGATTCAATGAATACTCAAACCTTTATGCGCTCAAAGTCTCCAAGGCGCAGCCGACTCTCATTTCTCAAAGCGACGAAGGAGCGACTCTTAAAGTCTAATAGAGCATTAAATTTTTACGAGCATATCAGCGATCGCATTATAAGGATTTACCCCTTCTTGAAATGACTCTGCTGGCCAAACTTGCTTAATGATTCCAAATTCATCTATGAAGAAGTATCTAGGATATCCAAGATCAGCGGCATAGGCCATTTGGCCAAATACATCCGCATTGGGTATAACTACAAACTCTACATTATTAGCTTCTGCAAATGTTTTAACATCAGATTTGGAACCTCTTGCGAAACTAAGAATTACAAGATCCTCATTATGTTTTTGCGTAGCATTCAATGCGCTGATATGTCCATTAGAGAGTATTTCATCCTTAGACCAAAACCATAGAATCACTTTCTTTCCTTTATAATCACCAAGAAAATGCTCTTTTCCAGTTATATCGCTAGCCATAAATTGTTCTGCAGGTCTTCCTTCAAAAGATTGAGCCATCTCCCTAATCGGAGGACTAAACTTCCCAAAATCCACTAAAAAGTGCGATCCATCAGCAGATTTAGCGTCTTGAGCAAATGCCAACATAAAAAAACAGGCAGAGAAAATAAAGGTGAAAATGATTTTTGCTTTCATACTAAAAGGTCTTTTTAATAAAATGATAATGTAACCCATCCAGAGTCAGTGTAATTATATATTACATTTATATCAAATATGATGCTAGATTTTTTAAATCTGTCACTTTTAGATCAGCGTCAATATCCGCATTAGTTCCGTCTAAAATAAGTACAGTAATCATACCCAACCGCTTACCAAACTGCATATCACTTAATGTATCGCCCACCATAATGCTTTTTTCAAACTCAATATTGGGAAATTCTTCCTTGGCCTGCAATGCCATACCTGGATTGGGTTTGCGACATAAAGGCTCAAATACCGCAAGATGAGGACAATAGTAAATCTGATCTATACGACCATGGGCCGCTTTGATTCCTTCCATCATATGATCATGTACCACCTTTAATTCTTCGTGTGTTATGATTTCTCTATCAATGCATTGCTGATTAGTAACAATAACTACGGTATCAAACAATGGAGATAGTTCATATATACCTTCAAGGGCATTAGGCAAAAAATCAAATTCTTTGATGTTTTTTACATAATCACCGATCAGCCTTCGATTGATGGTCCCATCGCGATCTAGAAATAATGTCCAAGAAGGATCTATACTGATTTTTTCATTCATAGTATTAAAACTGATTTATAGACTATTTTAGTTCAGTTCATACAATTACACGTTTATTTTTTTGAAAACATGGATTTGTCGCAGAATGAAAGGGTAAGATTTATTTCCTCTGAGTATTAAGAAGAAATATTAACTTCAACTCTATTTTGGAATCCAAGAGAGGTAAATGCCTCGTAAGTGTAATTATGAAATTTAGCTTTACAATTTGTCTAATCATCATCTTTAAGCTGGGACTTCTAGCACAAGTTTTAGAAGGCGTGGTAAAAAATCAGGATAATGAGCCTATAATAGATGCGTATGTCTATTTAACCCAATCCAAGATTCACTCTCATACGGATGATATTGGTTATTTTAAGTTAAATAAAATAGATGTAGGAGATACTTTAGTTGTAACCTATTTGGGTTACAAGACCATTAGAAAAGTGATTGATCCTAGCGCTTTAAAGGAATCTTTGAAATTAGTGATGGTGGATGGAAAATTATTATTAGATCAAGTTCAGGTAACTGGATCTATGAGAAATGCATACCAAATAAGTAACATAGATATCCAGCTCAATCCTGTAAAATCTTCGCAAGAGATTCTTCAAAAAGTACCAGGACTTATTATTGCCCAACATGCAGGTGGAGGTAAAGCCGAACAAATTTTTCTTCGAGGATTTGATATAGATCACGGTACAGATATAGCTATAAATGTGGATGGAATGCCAGTCAATATGGTTTCACATGCACATGGGCAAGGATATAGTGATCTTCACTTTCTAATTCCAGAAACGGTAGATGATATTGAATTTGGTAAAGGAACGTACTATGCAGATGTAGGAAATTTTGGAACCGCTGGATATGTAAATTTTACTACGAAAGATAAGATCGACAAAAGTGTCTTAGGAGCAGAATATGGTAGATTCGATACACGTAGGTTATATGGTTTATTGGACTTATTGGGAAATGTGAAAAATACAAGTGCATACATCGCTTCTGAATATATTTATAGTGATGGCCCTTTCGAATCTTCTCAAAACTTTAATAGGTTTAACATCATGGCCAAATTGGTAAAGTCATTTGAAGATGAATCTAAGTTGACATTACAAGCTAGCATATTCGATAGTAAATGGGATGCCTCTGGACAGATACCGCAAAGACTAGTAGACGCTGGTACAATATCTAGATTTGGTGCAGTGGATGATACAGAAGGTGGATTTACTAGTCGTATTAATCTTTCTTTAAATCATTTAAAACCATTGGGTGTATCCAACTTCGTAAAGACTAATGTGTACATGGTAAAGTATGATTTCCAATTGTTTTCCAATTTTACTTTTTTCTTGGAGAACCCTGAAGAAGGAGATCAAATCATGCAATCAGAAGATCGAACTATTTATGGAATGCAATCACAAATATTTGATTCTAGATATTACGAAAACTTTACTTTGAATAGTCAACTTGGTATTGGATTGCGACATGATGAAGTCGAAGATAATCAGTTGTCTTCTACACTGAATAGACAATTTATTCGTGACCGTTTTTCTTTTGGTGATGTACATGAGACTAATATGTTTGCATTTGCTAGTACTGAAATTGATTTTGGCCAGTGGTTAATCGTACCAGGTATTAGATTTGATTTTTTCTCTTTCGAATATGTAGATTTATTACAAACGTTGTATTCAACTAGATCCAAGAATGCTTCGATAGTATCGCCAAAGCTCAATTTAATTTATAATCCTAATCAAAATTTGCAACTGTATCTTAAAACAGGAAAAGGCTTTCATGCAAATGATACCAGAGTAGCCATAAATGATGAACTTAAGACTATTCCTTCGGCTTATGGAGTTGATCTAGGTTCAGTTTGGAAACCCAATAGTAAGGTTTGGTTGACGGCTGCTTTATGGAGTTTGTATTTGGAACAAGAATTTGTTTATGTAGGTGATGCTGCCATAGTAGAACCAAGTGGTGAGACTCAAAGGAGTGGTGTAGAAGTAGGTGTAAGATGGCAATTGACAGATAATCTATTTTTTGATAGTGACGCTACGTATACAATGGCCAGATCTATTGAGGAAGGCGTCGAATCTGGTCAAGATTACATCCCTTTAGCACCAGATCTTACTATGGCTGGAGGTGTCAGTTATAATACTAATAATTGGTCGTCTGCGCTTAGGTACCAATATATAAAAGATCGACCGGCTAATGAAGATAATAGTTTAGTCGCAAAAGGTTATATGGTTGTAGAAGCTAACGCTAATTATAAGTTTGATAAACTTACCATCGGTATATCCATCGATAACCTCTTTAATACTGAATGGAATCAGGCTCAATTTGCTACAGAATCTAGATTGCAAAATGAACCGATGTCTGTAGAAGAAATACACTTCACACCAGGAACGCCTTTTTTTGTGAAAGGGCGTGTGGCGTTTAATTTTTAAATCAAAAGGATGTACGTTAGGAATAAAAAAATCTAAGTTGAATTGGTTATGTTCATCGAAATTATAGTTCTAATTCGTCGAATAGGATAGTTACACTACGATAAGCGGCTAATAATATGATACTATTTTCTAAGGCCTTTTATTCGGTTGTCTATAAAAGCTTTTACGTAATCCTATAAATGCAATTGTTCTATGATCACCAGATGTTTTTGGATATGAAATGTATGAATTTCCAAATATGTTAGTATCACTTTCAGAGCATAACTTTACCTTTTATATACTATGTGTTTTAATAATGCTTCATGGATATATAAAAATGAAGAGGAATAATAAAATTGCTAGAGAAAATAAATAGTCTAAGCATCTAACAGCCTAACATCAATTCGATCGTGTTATTAGGTAGGGAATATTTTCTATCAGTTGTTAAGATAATAATGCGCTCTCCTTCTTTACATTGCGAAACCACTTTTTCAGCATTTACTTTGGTGTAGATTTTGTTCGACAACAATCTTTGTGTCCCAGTTTTATCATCTTTGATAGCGATTTGAAACGAAGGATCTTCTATAGAGGTGAGTCTTTCAGAATTGTCTAAGATTTTAAGAGTAATATCTCCATACATTCCCATTCCGAGGGTAAGTTTTTCTTTGGCAAACGACCACTCATGTAATGGCTTATCATCATATTGAATGATTAATTCTACACTATAATTTGCATTCACCTCTTTTCTGTAAGGATCTTCAAACATCATTTGAGCTGATGCGGAAAGAGAAAAAATCAATACTCCCAATAAACTAAGAACAACTTTCATAATATTCATTTTGATTATGTAACTCCTCAAATGTGCTAGATATTCAATAGAATTAGCAATATACGCTGTAAAACGATGTAAACGAAATGTAAATGCCTGTATACTAAGGAGTAATGATTGTAAATTGAGGTACAAAAGTAATTGTATCAGTAGATGAAGAATTGGACGAAGATTGTTATTGGAGCCTTATTAATTTCCAGCATTGGACTCATGGGGGCTACAGGTCTAGGCTATGATCGAGATCATGAATGGAAACCCGAGTCCGTTAATCTCGCTTTGAGACAGGTAGCTCACCAATTATATAGTCTTTGTGAAAATCATACAGAAAGAATAGAAGCCGTACAACAATCCGATGAATCTACTTTTTCGATAAAGTTGAATGAGTATATCGACTATGATCAACTGCCTAAAATTATGGATCGAGCCTTGAAAGATTTTGACATTACCAATGAATATGGAGTGTTAGTCAAAAGTTGTGATGAGGAAATTATTGAATTGGGATATACTTATGTAGCCTTAGAACGAAACGATGTTGCTTGTCAAGGAAGAGAACATGTTCTTGATTGCAGTTTAATTGAGCTTATTATCTATGAACAAAAAAGAAAAAGACCCATATGGAATTACCTATTATTGACATTATTATTAGGAGGTGTAATAGGTTTGCTGGTGTATAGTTATGTTGCCTCTGAGAAAGATTTAACAAAAGATATTCCTTCTGAAGATGCATTGACAGCTGAGGATTCGAAGATCTCAATTGGTAGTTTTGTATTAGATCACAATAATCAATCTCTTACCAAAGATGAAGAGGTGGTTACTCTCACATTTAGAGAATCCAAACTTTTGCATTACTTAGCGACGCATCCTAATCAAGTACTTAGTCGAGACCAGATTCAAGCTAATGTATGGGAAGACGAAGGTGTAATCGTAGGCCGAAGTTTGGATGTGTTCATTTCTCGATTGAGGAAAATTTTAAAAAGTGATACATCGATAAAAATTAAAAGTGTGCATGGAATAGGATATAGATTGGAGGTGTAGATTTCATCAAATAAAAAGAAGACTTGCAGAATCTGATTCTACAAGTCTTCTTTTTTTAATGAATAATGTAAAGCTTAACTTTATTTACCGACTAGGGTATCATGACACTTTACAGATTTTCCTTTCTCGACAGTAATGATAGTTTGTTCATATTCATCAATATGATATATAGGACTTTTCTCTTTCATTTTTACGGTAGAAATAGTTTTACCAGAATCCTTATTAACCTTTACGATTTGAGTATTTTTTTTGCCTTTCATAAATATGTAAACAAAATCTTTGTCTTCTTTTGTGGCCATATATCTCGTGCTACTTATTCCAAAAACAGGAGCGTCGCCTACATATAGACCACCGCTCTTAGTTCTCTCTTCAGCGCCATCCGAACTGGCATCCTGAAACGATCCACTCATCATTCGATCCATTCTTTTTAAATCTGCCATAGCACCACCAACATTTACGCCACCAACAGTAGTCGCCATAGTAGCTAATGCACCAAACATTCTCGAAGCTGATACAGGTTTATAATGGTTATTGAATTTTACCTTGCCTTGCTTACTAACTAAGGCAACATTTTGACTGCTAGAAATGAAGTATCCAGAATCTCTTACATCGATAGTCACCCAATCCTCTGAATCTTTAAACTTTTCGAATTTGATATCTTTCGCAATTTCTTTCGCGGTTCCTTTTTTAATATCGAATGTAGTGAGTTTTTTGTCAGAGAAAATAACCACTTTATTATCTGCTTGATCAAAAGCGACAGCAGGATTTCCTTTAATTTTAATGTCATCTTTGCTCACCTTATCTCCTTTGGTATAATTCAAGATATTAGATTTTTCTCCAGAGATATAAAATACACCTTTGTCAACAGCACTCACAAAAATGACTCTTCCAGAGATGTCTTTATCCCATTTCTTCTTTCCATTTTTATCTAATAATGTGACCTTACCGCCAGCTTCGTATTTTGTAACACTGATATACCCTTTGTCAGTTACTATGACTTGATCACATTGGCCTGGATAATCTGCTTTCGTCCAGCGCAAAGATTTCGATTCCGTATCATAGATGTTCATACCTTTTTTATGCTTAACGATGACTCCATTTTTGGTTTTTTGGATATCTACCAATTTATCTTTGAGCTTTAATGGTTCAGAAAGCTCTGATTGACCATTATCGATATTTACCAGATCCATATACTTATCTACACCCACAAAGAGCTGATTTTCTCCATGAGAAACAATCGTTTTTACATCCTTTTCATACTCTTTGGTCCATACTTTTTGACCAGATTCTAGATCTATCCCTATGATAGATTTTTTGTACGCGACCACCATTAAGTTAGAAATGGTAACGGGTTGTCCTGTTATGAAAGAAGTTTTACCCTTAAGTAATCCACCGAGACCACCCTTAGCTTTATCTATGTCTACTGACCACTTTGGAGAAGTGCTTACCAGATCATACCAAACTAGTTCATATCGCTTATCTTTTTTGATTTGAAAAACGATGGCGTTATCGTATTGAAATAGTTGATAGTCCATTATGGATACATTTTCTGACTTGGAGTCCATAAGTGTTTTTCCATCTTCAGCATTGACAACTTGTAACGACTCTTTACCTAATAGATTTTCGGTCTTTGCCACAAAATAGGGTAGCTGCTCTATCATACTTACAGTCGATAATTCTACAGCTTTCAGATTTTCATTGACCCATTTTATGTCTCCAGTAACGGGATCTAATCCAGCCATGGCTTTATCTCCACCAACAAGCACAGTGCCGTCATTGGCTTGTTGCAGCCAGTTTACTTGATAGAGTTTGTCTTTAAGCGAAACATCCCAATCTTTCTGAGCCATTCCAATCTGAGTGATACTTATAGCTACTAGTATCGCTGTCATTCTAAATATTGATTTCATCATAATGTTGGTTTATACCCTGCATCCCTGTAGGGTTTGTGTGAATAATTCTAATTCAGCGGTAATAATAGTCAAAAGTTAAAGAATGTAAGTACCTTCTGTAAAAGAAAAAAGACCCATCAAACGATAGGTCTTTTTCCAATATTATTTAGAATAGCTTCAGCTACCTCCATTTTATATAATCGCGCGAGTTTCAATTCTCACAATCTCGAAAACTACGAAAAAGCTAATCTCCCTCTAAGCCAACATCATTAATGGGCTCTGTAACATAGCTTTTAATGATTCTAAGAACTTGGCTCCTGTCACTCCATCTACTACTCTGTGATCACAAGACAGAGTTACTTTCATCATATTGCCCACAACGATTTCACCATCTTTCACAATAGGCTTTTGGATGATAGACCCTACGGCCAGGATACAAGCGTCTGGCGGATTGATAATCGCAGTGAATTCATCAATGTCAAACATACCAAGGTTAGAGATAGTGAAAGTATTTCCAGTCATCTCTTCAGTTGATAATTTTTTATTTCTGGCCTTACCCGCTAATTCCTTTACCTCGGCATTAATTTGAGTAAGTGTTTTTAAGTCAGTATCGCGAACCACCGGTACCATTAAACCATCTGGAATAGCAACAGCTACACCGATATTAATAGCTTCATGATAAGTGATTTTATCTCCATGCCAAGATGAATTGATCGCTGGGTGCTTTCTTAAAGCTACCGCACATGCTTTCATAATGATATCATTGAAAGAAATCTTGATATCTGGATGAGCATTGACTTGTTTACGAGCTGCAATGGCATTACCCATGTCAATCTCAATGGTCAGATAGAAGTGTGGAGCACCAAATTTACTTTCACTCAATCTTCGAGCGATTACTTTACGCATCTGAGATACAGGGGCATCTCCGTATTGTATGTCAGCTTGTAAAGCTCTAGGCGCTTGCTTGCTACTTGCAGCAGGCGCAGCAGAAGGCTGATACGTCTCTACATCGCGCTTTATGATTCTTCCACCATCTCCACTTCCTTGGATTGCTTCTAAGTTGTATCCCTTCTCTGCAGCTAAGCTACGAGCGAGTGGACTTGCTAAGATTCTATCCATATTATGATTAGATTCTGCTACAGCTGCTGGTGCGGGTACTTCTTTCTTTGCTGGAGCCGGAGCCGCTTTCGCTGCTGGCGCTGGTGTAGCAGCAGCGGCTACTGGTTCTGCAGGTGCAGCTTCTTCTTTTTTAGATTCTCCCTCAGAAGCCTGAGCTTCCGCTAACAATGCCTTATAATCCTCTCCAGCCTTTCCTATTATGGCAATGATACCATCGACAGGCACTGGGCCTTCTTTTACTCCGATGTAGAGTAATACTCCTTCATTAAAGCTTTCAAGTTCCATGGTAGCTTTGTCTGTCTCTACTTCCGCTAGTACATCACCTGGAGATACTTTATCTCCCTCTTTAGCCAACCATGCTACGATGTTACCTTCTTCCATGGTATCACTCAATCTTGGCATTCTTATGATCTCAGCCATATCTATTGTTATTTCTTTATGATTCGATAGTTGATAAGCCTTCCCTAAGGCTGTATTTCAATTAGTCACCAAAATTAACTTTTCGATGCTAATTCACTAGTGTTTTAGTACAATAATCTAACCATTATGTATAGGATATGTTTAGCTGCTATATGAGGAGTATTATCGGAATTATAGTCTATGTGTATTATTTACACTTTCTATGTGCTAAATAATGATTTATAGAGGTAGCAGTTTGTAGGTTATTCTATTGTTTTATCACTCTAAAAGCTGATAATTGTTGATTTGAAGATACAATTAGAATATACAGGCCATTAATCAAACTACTAAGATCTATGTGGGCAGAATCAATGGATCGCATCACATTCCTACCATTAATGTCTTTTACTAAGATGGATTGAATGCTTTTGTCCGAATCTATATATACTTTATCACTTGTAGGATTCGGATATATTTTGACATGGCTGATTTTTTCTTCAACTGAACTTATAACATCGCTGCAATAGAAATCCCAAACAGAAGATTCAAAGTAGTTAGAATCATTAAAATAACATAAAGAAGTGTAGGGACCATCAGTTGAACAATAGTCGTGATTCCGTACGATTTCGAAACGACCTAAATTACCTATTCGTTCAATAAGTTTTCGGTTGCCAAAGTTATTGCTTATTGGAGTAATAATATCGAAATGTTGCACCATTAATGAATCAGGGCCTACATGCAGATAGCTTATGCTATCCAATCGGTATTCAATCGTGTATTGGCAATTAGGATTAAATGTCGTTAAGTCATAAAATAGCGACTCGCCAAGTGCAAGATTGAAATCATAGTTTAATTCAAAGGATTGAGTTATGTTACTGTAGATATATACTCTCTTATCCTCTTCGTAAGCAATTTTAATATACTCTTGAACTGGCTCGGATGAGCCTACATCGTCGGAATCAACGGTATAGAAATTAAGTACTTTGGCTTCCTTACCTAATAATACTGTATCTTTTCCTACTGTCATGTCTACAAAGGCATGATATAAAAATCCGCTGGAATTATAAACCCAATGGTCGCCTTCTGTAAACCAGTTTTGAGAAAATACTGTAAGCTGTGATACAAGGAATATACTAGAGAAAATTAATTTCATATTGACGGATTAATTATTGATAGCGACTTGAGTGGTAAAGAACATTTATTTAAAATTACAATATTCTTAACAGATCTTATAGGCATTAAATTCTTAGTATTTAAATTGACAACTGTTTAACATTCCTAGGAATACTTGAAATCCTTTATCGTTATATCTAATACACCGGTCACTTATATACTAATCTTCCTCCCTATCGAATTTTTCTTATAAATTACTAGAAGACACTGTCAACGCCCTGTACAAAAATCTAACCATTGCATATGGGATATGTTTAGCTGCTCTAGGAGGAGTATTGTCGAAATACTTTGGTATTACAGTCTATGTGTGTTATTTAAACTTTCTATATGTTGAACTAGACATGAAATATACGAATAAGCCTAACCTGATATCGTGATCATTGACATACAGTTGCAAAAAAAAACAAGGATAATAATAAGGTGGTGTCTCACTTAGATTAGACCGCTTTATTCGAGACACTTCCGATGAATGGTATTGATATTAAATTTCCAATCTATAAAGCTGATCTGAACTAGATAGCAATATTCATTTGTTACTAATATAATCGTTCCTTCGAGTTCGTGAAAGCCAGGATTACTATTGTTGTGCAAGCCGTACATATAATTGGAGTTATAATGTGAGTATATTATTATACTTTTTGCATAGTCTAATGTGTTACATTGGACATCATCTATGTTATCAACAAGTAGAGGGATAGTTCTAATTCTAATTGAATCCCAATCGTCATGAACCTCCGGATTAAAGTCTTCCACATCATATCTTAATGTGCTAAACATGCCTATTGTGTCCTGGAATCCTGAAGTATCTATTACTAAAGTATCAGCTCTAAGTGAGGATGCTATTAGCCAATCTTCATTAAAGCAGTTTATCAAAGCACTTGCACCATTGCCACTAGCAGAAGAATAAGAAGAAAAATGAAAACGAATGTCTTCGATTTCATCATTATCGATGTCTATATCGAGATTATAACCAGTAGTATCTAAATCATTAACCAATTTAAAAGCACAGATGTTCTCAATTTCCGTGTCAGAGCAACTGATCAATAGCATTCCGAGAATTACAAATAATGTAATGTATTGAGCAAGTTTATTTATTTGCATAACCTTTTATCTTTTCTGAATTGGAAAAATATGTTTCAACAATAGTTAAATGTAATCTTATTGGATTCAAAAAAGTATTCTTAAAAATAAAAAACGTTCCTGTTGTCCGCTTTGAATAATCTTTTCGATTGAAAGTGTGTCGATGATAATAAAAGAGAGTCTTCAACATTAATTATTAAACAATTATTGTTTATCGTTAAAGTGAGAAGGCTCTTCTTTCAAATCATATCTAGGCTTTCATAGAGCAATAGCCAAATATATCAATGCTGAATGCTTATCAATACGACTTTTCCATCATGCATAGAAGTCAATTGGTATTTAACGTCTTGACTTATTGTCTTTAGAAAAGCTCGTGTGTCAGCCATGTCGGCATTGTCCACATATATGTAGGTGTCATTATGAAAATTTGATTCAAGTAACCTAAATAATGGTAAATACAAATCTTTCCATCCATCTAGTAGAAGAAGATCAATCGAGTCGCCATGATTTTCTAAGGTTTTTAGAGCGTCGCCAATTTTTACTTCAATTAATTCATCGACTCCAGCATCAGAAAAATTCTGCATTGCTTTTTGCGCTTTAGAGGCTATGAGTTCCGTTGTGATTATTTTTCCATTAGTCTCGAGTGCACCCTTGGCTAAGTATAAAGTCGAAATTCCAAAAGAGGTACCAAATTCAACTATATTTTGAATGTTCTATTCTTTGATCAAATGGTAAAGGGCCATTCCTTGATCTTTGGATATAGATAGATACACATCTTTAAAGTCTGCGGGTGTTAATGGCCTAAATATAGTTTTGGCCATTCCTTTCATCATTCCCAGATGATCATATTTAGAATCTTCAAAGAGTTGTTCAATCGTCTGATCTAGATTTATAAATTTTTCTTTTAGCATATTATGAGTTTAAATGAAAGAAGGATATCAGTATGACCGATATCCTTCTTTTGTATTGAAAATATTATTGAATATCAATGGCCATTAAAATTTACCATTTTTATTTTTCCATTCTGATTCTGCAGGTATTGTGGATATCACATCCCAATGCTCTACAATCAATCCATCTTCTAGTCTAAACAAATCGTAAAAGGCAGTATGATCTCCTTTACCAAATTTACCTTCACTCATTGCTAACACAAAATTTCCTTGACCTAGTACTTTATGAAGTTTTGTGTATTCCATCACCAAACCATTTTCGGCGAAATATTTCATAGCCGCACCAAATCCTTCTAAACCATCTGCTACTGCAGGGTTATGCTGAGCGTAATTAGTTGGATTGATATATGAAGTGACTTTATCCATTTCGTGGTTGAGTAGCACCTTCTCAATAAAGTCCTTAACCACTTTCTTATTCTCTTCTGTTTTATCTAAGTCAGTTAGTTCAGTGGCTCCATCAAATTGCGTTCTTCCACTTGGATTTGGTTCTTGTACTTCGATTAAGTTATCCCAATGTTCAACTATTTTTCCATCTTCAAATCTAAAGACATCAAAGGCTGCTTTTGGCCCAAAGAAATCATATTCAGTGTGGGTAAATACATAATCACCATCTTCAAACGCTCGGATCACATTGGCTTTGAATCCTTGTGGTGGGGCATGTTGCATTACAGCACCAAAACCTTCAAGTCCATCTGCAACATCAAGATTGTGTTGGATGTATTGGTTTGGATTGATATAAGATATTGGTGTTTTGTCACCAGTATTAAATGAGTTTAGTAAAGCGACTACTTGATCTTTTTTAGATAGTTCCATTGTATTGTTTTTTAGTGAAGTAAGAGTTTGATATCGTCCCATTTTGATGGATGCAGGTTCCATCATATTCATAAATTTTTTAGCTAGTCTATTCTCCATAAATGGTTGTAGCGCCTTGTCCGAATTGGACTTTTCATCCCAATAAACGGCTACAACTTGTTCTCCAGTTTCGTTGGCGCCAGTGAAGCGCTGTAAAAAACCAGTCTGCTTTGCTGTAAATCCTTTTTCAACTTTTTTATTTATTTTTTTCAATGCATTGTGATCCGCATCTTCAGTAGCGGAATACGACATCACCTCTACAAAGCCACTATTTTAGCATTGAATTTAGTATTGATGGTATATCGATCCATTTTCATTGATGATCCTTCAATCATAGATGCAAAATCGGCCACGGAAGCGTCTGTCATAAATTTATCCATAGAGGCTTTCGCATTTTCTATCGATTCCCAATGAACGAGTACAACGTATTCCCCACTTTCACTTAGGCCACTTTGACGATGAATAAACCCCGGTTGTTGGCTAGTAAAGTTTTTTTCAACCTCTGCATCTAATTGGTTAAATCGTATAGAGTTGGAAGTAGATTTGATTTTGAAAGTAGTAACTTCTAGCACAGATTGTGCTGTATTGCAACTACTTATAGCCAATCCCATTATAAGAAAGAGTAGGGATTTTAAATAAATTGATTTCATGATGTTAATTCTTTTGATTTATACCACAAAATTGCGCTATAACTCAACTGAAGTAACTATCAAAATGATGAGATAAATGGTAAAAGTGTAACCTGGATCAAATTTGCTGCCTAAATTTTAAAGGAGTGAGACCCGTATTCTTTTTGAAAAACTTGACCATGTTAGCAGGTTCTTCAAAACCAGTAGAATAACTGATTTCTTTGATAGATAAAGAGGTAGAAACCAGAACACGCTTAATTTCCATGATGACGAAATCATCAATAAATGACTTTACAGTTTTATCAGTAAGCTTTTTGACTACGTCATTTAAAAACTTATAAGAAATTAATAATTGAGTGGCGTAAAATCTAGAACTTCTAGTCTGCGTATATTCCTTCTCTAGCAAATCTTTAAAATCGTTAAATACTTCTAACCATTGCGCACTGATTCCTTTTATGGATTGTCGATCTTTAGCTCGCTCTGCTTGAAGTAAAACAATATGTAGTAGCGAGCGCAATATTTCAGATTTGATGATATTAGTAGGAAAGTTGTATTCTTGATATAGTTTTTGGATTATGGTTTTGAACTGATCAGCGCCTAGGTCTACTTGATGTATTACAGGTGATTCGATATGATAGTTAAATAATCGATTGAATTTTAAACTATCAGTTATGAATGAATGATTAGTCAGAAAAACGCTATTGAAGATGATCACAAATCCATTAGCTTCTAGGATTGTTTTGGTGAAATGATGTATCTGATTTTTGGCAATAAAAAGCGTACTTCCTTCACTAAGTTCGTATAGGTTGAAATCTACAAAATGCCGATATGATCCCTTGCTGATATACATGATTAAATAGAATTCTATTTTATGAACAGCGTAAGGGTCATGATCGCTGATTTGATCCAGACTTGCTCTCAGTTCAGAAAAACTTAATACTTCAATATCAAGCTTCCGATCTTGTTTAAAACCTATCTTGGGAATTTCTTTTTTCATAAGCCTTTGTAATCAACGTAAATATAGGGCAACCAAGATATAGCTAGCGGTTCTATTACTATATTTTGATGTACTGGAGATGTTAATCCGTATGCCTAAGATCTATTAAATGCCTGTGTAATTAGTTACCTTTACGCTTATCATTTCATATGTAATACTTAAGCTATAGTGAATCTATCATCCAAACTACTAGAAGATACCGTTAATGCCCTTAGTAGCCTTCCCAGTATAGGTAAGAAATCAGCGTTAAGGTTAGCCTTGCACTTAATTGCGGATGACACTGATAAAGCCAAAAAGATTGCAAATGTATTAGGTGTACTTCAGGAGCAAATTCAATATTGTAAACACTGTCATAATATATCTGATCTCGATGAATGCGAGATATGTATTAATCCAGTACGCAATAAAAGGGTACTCTGTATTGTAGAAAGTATTAGAGATGTCATTGCTATCGAAGAGACTCAAGAGTATAATGGTTTATACCATGTCTTGGGAGGGATCATTTCACCTATGGATGGTATTGGTCCGGATCAATTGAATATTGATGAACTCGTTCAGCGCGTCAAGGAACAGGAAATTGATGAATTAATAATGGCATTAAGTCCTACTATCGAAGGTGAGACTACTATATATTACATCACAAAATTAATAGACGTAGACCTAATAAAAGTCACTACCATAGCTCGAGGTGTATCATTTGGTGGTGAATTAGAATATGCTGATGAAGTTACTTTAGGTAGAAGTATCAGATCGCGATTACCTTATAGTGTGGGCCAATAATTATGATGGATCTCAGTATCATCATAGTCAATTATAATGTTCGGCAATTTGTTTTGCAGACGATACATTCTATATACCAATCCAAGCTAGAAGGGCTTAAGATTGAGGTCATAGTAGTAGATAATAATTCCAGTGATGGTAGCGTGGAAGCGATTCGAAATAGCTTCTCAGATATAAAAGTTATAGCTAATAAAGATAATCCAGGTTTTTCCAAAGCGAATAATCAAGGCATAAAGATAAGTGAAGGAGAGTTCGTCCTATTGCTAAATCCAGATACAGTAATCGAAGAAAGTACCATTGCTTTGTCCGTGGCAAAAATGAAAGCCGAATCGGATATAGGAGCTTTGGGGGTAAAAATGATAGATGGAACTGGAGTCTTTTTACCGGAAAGCAAAAGGAGTTTTCCGACACCTTGGAATAGCTTAACTAAGTTGTTAGGTCTTTCGTCTTTGTTTTCAGGAAGTAAAATGTTGGGCGGATATAACCTGACGTATCTTGATGAGAATAAAACACATGATATAGATGTTCTGTGTGGAGCATTTATGCTGATGCGTAAATCTGCTTTGGATAAAGCAGGTTATTTGGATGAGGATTTCTTTATGTATGGTGAAGATATTGATCTTTCTTATCGCATCAAAAAAGCAGGATTTAGAGTATTGTATTTTCCTTTGACTAAGATCATTCATTACAAAGGAGAAAGCACGAAAAAGTCATCGGTAAATTATGTGCGTATTTTTTATAATGCCATGATTATCTACGTGAAAAAACATTATAAAGGTGGAGTCGCATCACTTTTCGTTTTGATGCTGTCGATGGCCATTTATTTTCGTGCAGGGATAAGTATCATTAGCCGATTATGGGATCGGTTGAAGTTTCCTTTGTTGGATGCGGTATTAATATTTAGCGCTTTACAAGGGGTGAAGTGGCTTTGGGGAAATTATTATTTTGCTGATCCTAATTACTATGAAGGCTCGCCGATTAATACAAATCTTATAGTATATACTGTGATTTGGGTGTTATGTCTTGCGATGTATGGCCATTACTCAAGGATGAGTTCTGCAAAGTCTCTGCTGCGTGGAGTGTCGATAGGATCTATATTGATATTAGTCATATATGGACTACTTCCGCTAGAGTATCGGAGTAGTAGAATGGTATTACTGATGGGTGCTGCGTCGACACTTCTAATTAGCTGGATCACTACCTTATTATGGAATAAATCTATTAACAATAAATGGACTTTGAGTCGTAATCCTAAGCTAAACGTACTCATCGCAGCATCTGATAAAAATGTACAAGCGATCAAGGAAGTAATACTAACTTCAAATCCAAACTTACAACTAGTAGGCAACGTTTCGATGTCAAATGATGAGTCTACTAGTAAGGCACTTGGCTCAATAACGAATCTCGAGGTTATCGCTAAAGAACAACAAGTAGATGAAATTATTTTTAGTAGTCGAGATATGTCTTATTCAGATATCATTTCAAAGATGAATGCACTGGGCGATAGATATCAGTATAAGATAGGAGGCGAAGATTACATAGGTGTAATCGGAAGTAATAGTAAAGACCATAGCGGTGAATATTACACCACAGATTTACAATATAGATTGGATCAACCTTACAGTAAAAGACAGAAGAGGGTTTTTGATATTTGGAGTAGTGTAGTCATTTTACTTTTATTTCCTTTAGTATTAATTATTAATAGATTGAGATGGAAAAGTATCTCTCACGCATGGCAGGTATTAAAAGGAAATATGACTTGGGTGTCCTATATACCTAAGAAAGAAACTCATGAAAATATGCCTGTAGTAAAACCAGGTATCATTGCATTAGATAGCAATGTAAAACTTGCACTATCTAATCTCCAACAGCAAAAAATGAATCAGGATTATGCTAGATTTTATGAGGTCTGGGATGATCAAGTATTATTACTTCGGAATATTAATAGATTGCATATAAGATATTGATACGTACATCAAAATAAGGCCAGGGAGATTAATGATACCAAGGTTACCGAAAATATCAATATGTATATACTTGCAAAACTTATAATACTGGACTTAATAAATGTTTTGATAAATCCTTGTTCATAGAATCGTAATAAGGTAAACAAAAAGTACGTGCCGATAACAAAGTATATAACAAATAATATATAGTTCCAATAAGGAATTTCGAATGCGCCTAATTGTATTAATAAGACCAAGTTGGTAAGCAACATCACTTTAGCTATATAAAGAATAACAAGGATCAAGTGCTCCACATAATAAAAGTTGTTTCTGATATAGACCAGTTTCATAAAAAGAGCCACAAGAAAAGTGTAAAGGATTACTCCCCAGATTAGTTTGTTGATAATATATGATACACTTCCAATTCGATTTTTATCTACTTTGATCAATTGTTGTATGAATAGTTTGTCATACCATTTTGTCAGCTGGTATTTTTCAAAAAGACTATCGAGTTCCATGGAGTACGCATCATAACGAGTCACTTCATAGCTCTTCAAATCCCAGGCTAAGAAGGTTCCACCTGTAAATATATATGGCGACTTATATTTCGCCCTATCAAATAATTTTTCTCTAAGCAGTCTATGTTGTACTGTGTCAATATCAGGAATAATGGTGTACACGGCGGTATCGTAAATTTTAGCTAATTTTTTGTGTTCTACAGTAGTCATGGCTCTTAATTCACCCTTTTCTATGCTATCGCTATTCAGCAAATTATTTAGCAGAAAGAATAGAATTACCAACATCAAAAGGAAGAAGCGTATTGGATTCACATAACTTTTTCTGCGTCCATTTATATATTCTTTTGCCAGGAATGCAGGACGCCACATATGCTTAATACTACGAAATAGTCTGCCATCTAAATTGAATATATTGCTTATAAAATCCTTGAATAGCTTCCATATATTTAGTCTGGATTCGACTTTGGCTTGACCACAACTTTCACAAAAAGTTGCACGTTCTGAAATTTCATTGCCACAGTTATGACAAGGATGATTGCTATTGACCTCCAAGGAATAGTATTTCGTACATTTATATTCCCTAATTTAATAAAACGATTGTGATTTGGAAAATATCCTAAATAAAATCAAAGCTCTAGCCACTCAATATAAAAGTGAAATCATAGCGCATCGAAGGCATTTACACATGCATCCGGAGCTATCTTTTCAAGAAGAGAAAACGGGTAAGTATATAGCAAGATACCTTGAAATGCTCGGAGTTCCTTTTACTTCAGGATGGGTTGAACATGGAATAGTGGCTACTATCACAGGAGCACATGAGGGACCTACTATAGCACTTAGAGGAGACATCGATGCATTACCTATCCTAGAACTTAATGATGTAGAATATAAATCTACTATAGAGGGTAATATGCATGCCTGTGGACATGATGTACATACTGCAAGTTTGATGGGTGTAGCTAAGATTTTATGGTCTATGCGTGATCAATTGAAAGGAACGGTTAGACTGATTTTTCAACCTGGAGAGGAGAAATTACCTGGGGGCGCATCGCTAATGATTAAAGAAGGTGTATTGGCGGATCCCAAGCCTTTGTCAATATATGGACAACACGTTCATCCACCATTAGAGGTGGGGAAAGTAGGGTATCGATCAGGAATGTATATGGCCTCGGCTGATGAAATATACCTTACGGTAATTGGTAAAGGTGGACATGGCGCTTTACCACATAATTGTATAGACACTATATTGATGTCGGCTCGTATTTTGGAAGCCTTACAGGATGTTGTATCTAGATTCTGTAATCCCAATATACCTTCGGTTCTTTCATTCGGTAAGATCGCAAGTGATGGAGGAGCTACTAACGTAATTCCTGATAAAGTGCGCATCGAAGGAACATTCAGAACCATGAATGAAGAATGGAGATATGAGGCGCATAAGCACATCAAAAGAATAGCGGAACAAACCGCAATGGCTATGGGAGGCACATGTGAGGTAGACATACATATTGGATATCCTTGTTTGATTAATCACGCTAAAGAAACCGAATATGTATATCAAGGGATGGTAGACTATTTGGGCGCAGACAATGTAGTAGAGTTGCCCATTAGATTGACTGCGGAAGATTTCTCTTATTATTCACAGGTGAGCGATGCCTGCTTTTATCGCTTAGGAACTGGTAATCCAGCTAAAGGAATTACTTCACCAGTACATACACCTACCTTTGATATAGATGAAGATGCCTTAGAAATTGGTATGGGCCTGATGGCTTACTTGGCTATTAGAAGATTGGAAGAAGTGGATTAGGAAATTAGTTTAAACTATATAAGTTCTTTAAAGATTAATTACGGAATCTTTCTAGTTTGACGATCTGGATTATATGGATACAAGTAATATCATTTTCCGTAAAAGGGTATACTCATAAAAAAAGCCTCCGCAAAATCTGCAAAGGCTTCTGATTGTTGTTCATGTTGGTAGTATCGTTAGTACTATTTGTTCTGCTCTTCTACCTAATCAAATGATTGATTTTCTACGGTAGCTTTTTCTATTAATTCTTTGTACTCGTCAGGAGATAAACCATCTAAACAATAGTCTATAGGGTTTACTGCTTTTCCATTGATACGAACTTCATAATGAAGGTGTGGCGCGGTAGAAGTTCCAGTAGAACCTACAGTTCCGATCTTTTGACCTTTAGTGACTTTCATTCCTTTCTTTACATCAACTGTCTTCATGTGTGCATAGAGTGAAGTAAAACCATATCCGTGATCGATGATTACATTAGTACCGTATCCGATTCTCTTTTTTTCGACTCTTATTACTTTACCATTACCTGTGGCTTGTATTGCAGTACCTGTCGGCGCTGTAAAATCTATTCCTTTATGAAATTTTTTAACCTTGTGCACAGGGTGTAATCGAATACCATATCCAGAGAGACTTTTTACTTTTCTTTTTAGTTTGTCTTCTTGTACAGGCTTTATAGATGGAATCGAAGCGAGTCTGTCTTCTTTTGATTTTGCCAACATAAATAATGAATCTAACGATTCGCTTTGAAGGCTAATTTTTCTTTTAAGTTTTGCGACACTTGAGAGAGATTCTGTAATCATCTCACCTGTTTTTTCAAAATCCTCAAGATGGTTATATCTCTTACTTCCTCCAATACCACCATTCCAGATTGCATCATCAATAGGTTCCATACCAAAAATCATACGGTGTACATCTTTATCTTTCTGTTGTAACCTTTCTACATCAGCGGCTATTTCTTGAAAGTCAGAAGTAAGATTTGAATAGTGGTACTCCATTTGAGTGAGCTCTCTATCAAGTGCTTGCTCCATGGGTGTAGGTAAGTATTTGTAACCTAAGCCAAAGACTCCACAAGCTATGACTACGAATGCTGTGAAATATCCAGAAAATCGGATAAGTTTTTCTTTGGTGGTTAGTTTCAGTTTTTCAAACTGAAGTGTCTGTTGGTTATAGACGTATTTTTCCTTTCTCATTGTTTCTCTTTATAAGAGTAATAACTGCGGACCAATTATTAATATCGTAACAAAAGAAGAAACTTAGAAATCGCTGGGGGAGTATTTTTTTCAAGCCAATAAAGGCATGTTTTTGGGGTATTCGTTGCGATTATTTCTCTTAGGTTAATGATATTCCTAATTAGTTATTATTTAATAATTAGCTACTTTTGCGCTAATAAAAAATACGTTGTCAGGATTATAACTTGTCCCAAATGTAACTCTTGACTTTCGCATTTCCAAAACATAACAAAATTAAAATTTAAGTAATCATATATTATTATACTGTATCTCTAACTTAATGACTTCTAATGGATTAGAATGATATTAATGAATACATGTTTTTTTATATAATATGATTGAGTCTAAATATTAGGCCGATAAATCACTCTTTAAGCATTTTGAACATTATGAGTAACCATATGACATCCAATCAAATCCGTCAAACGTTTTTTGACTTTTTTAAAGGGAAAGGACACAAGATTGTACCATCAGCCCCTATTGTGGTCAAGAATGATCCTACTCTAATGTTTACCAATGCAGGTATGAATCAGTTTAAGGATTACTTTCTGGGAAATAAAGAAGCTGAAGTCACTCGAATTGCCGATACGCAAAAGTGCTTGAGAGTATCCGGTAAGCATAATGATCTAGAAGAAGTTGGTCGAGATTCTTATCACCATACCATGTTCGAAATGCTAGGTAATTGGTCATTCGGTGATTACTTTAAAACTGAGGCTATAGAATGGGCTTGGGAGTTGCTTACAGAAGTATATAAGCTCGATCCAACGCGTATCTATGCAACCGTTTTTGGAGGCGATGAAAATGAAGGACTAGGTCGTGATGAAGAGGCTGCTGAATACTGGGAAGCGTATTTACCAAAAGATAGAATTCTCTACTGTGGGAAAGAAGATAACTTCTGGGAAATGGGAGAAGTAGGGCCTTGTGGTCCTTGCTCGGAATTGCATATCGATCTAAGATCTGATGAAGAAAGAGCGAAGGTGCCTGGTAGAGATTTGGTTAATATGGATGATCCTATGGTGATCGAAATATGGAATCTTGTATTTATACAGTTTAATAGGAAAGCGGATAGATCATTAGAGAATCTTCCAGCTCAACATATTGATACAGGAATGGGATTTGAAAGATTATGTTTGGCTATGCAAGCTAAGACTTCAAATTATGAGACAGATGTTTTTAGTCCTATGATTGCTTATATAGAAGAGCAAACAGGCATCAAATACACTAATAACTATACAGAAAATGATAAAACGGATATCGCGATGCGAGTCATTGTCGATCATGTGAGAGCGGTATCTTTTACTATTGCTGATGGGCAATTACCTAGTAATACCGGCGCTGGTTATGTGATACGTAGAATACTTCGTAGAGCGGTAAGGTATTACTATTCCTTTTTGAATCTAAAGGAGCCTTTCATTCATCAGTTGGTCCCTATGCTAGCCGAACAGTTCAAAGACGTATTTCCAGAATTGGATGCGCAAAGGGGCTTCGTTGAAAAGGTAGTGTTAGAAGAAGAAAAGTCTTTCCTTAGAACTTTAGCAGGAGGATTGCGTAGAATCGAAAATCTTGAAGTGGAAAATAATCAGGTCACTGGAAAGCAAGCATTCGAATTATATGATACCTATGGGTTTCCTATTGATTTGACACATATGATTGCAGATGAATATGGTTGGAAAATAGATGAGGCAGGATTTGAAGCTGCTTTAGAAGAGCAAAGAGCAAGAGGAAGAGATGACGGAAAACGTGAAACAGGAGATTGGGTAACAGTACATGATATAGAAGAAGTAACATTCTTTGGGTACGACGAATTAGAGGTAAAAAATGCAAAGATTAATAAGTATCGTACACTGAAGGAAAAAGGCAAGCCAGTCTATCAAGTCGTATTGGATAAAACTCCATTTTATGCGGAAGGGGGAGGACAAGTAGGAGACAAAGGTGTATTGATGGTAGGTGACCAAAAAATCATAGTGTATGATACTAAGAAAGAAAATGATCTCATTATCCATTATGTCAATGAATTGCCAATTGATGCGACTCCTTTGGTAGATGCTCAAGTGAATGCAACAAGGAGAGCATTAACAGAAAATAATCACTCTGCTACCCACTTGCTTCATGCAGCACTTAGAAAAGTATTAGGTACCCATGTACAGCAAAAAGGATCTTTAGTCAAAGAAGATTATTTGAGATTTGATTTTTCTCATTTTGAAAAAGTCTCTGCTGAGCAAATCAAAGAAGTAGAGCAAATAGTAAATGCTAAAATCAGAGAGAATATTCCTTTATTAGAAAATAGAAGCATACCTGTACAAGATGCTAAAGATGCGGGAGCGATGATGCTTTTTGGAGAGAAGTATGGAGAGTTTGTTCGGATGATCACCTTCGATGCTGATTATAGTCGAGAGCTTTGTGGTGGATGCCATGTAGAGGCTACTGGTCAAATCGGTCTGATGAAAATAACGTCAGAGAGTGCCATTGCAGCGGGAGTAAGACGTATCGAAGCGATCACAGCAGATGCCGCTGAAAAATATGTTTCTGATGCGATTGATCAACTTACAGAGGTGAAAGGATTACTCAAAAATCCTAAAGATCTAACTGGAGGAATTCAGGATCTACAAGAAGAAAATAAGTCGCTTAAGAAAGAGATCGAAAAACTGATGGCCGCTCAAGCAGGTAATATGAAAGACGATCTTATCCACGGAGCGGAAGATATCAATGGTATCAAAGTTATTCGAAGTGTACTCAAAGGATTAGACAGCAAATCTGCCAAAACACTCGCCGTAAATATCGAACAGAAAGTAGGGAACTGTGTGATCTTATTTGGAATCGATGGAGATAAGCCACAATTACAATTGACAGTCTCTAAGCCGCTTAATGAAAAAGGAATCCATGCTGGAAATATTGTAAGAGAACTCGCCAAAAATATCAAAGGCGGCGGTGGCGGCCAACCATTCTATGCAAGTGCAGGTGGAAGCGATGCCAGTGGATTGCAAGCGGCAGTAGATCAGTTGGCTGAGATGCTGAACTAGCATAAAAGTAGTGAAAGTTGTTGTGCGACTGTAGTCGCGCTCCAACTGGAACGGGAGAAAAGTAAAAAGCAAGTAGGATTCGTTCTACTTGCTTTTTTTTGTTGCTACCTAATTGGAGCAAGTGTACTATTTCGATTGGGTGTTTAAAAATCGTATTCGCGTAATTCCAGTTACCTTTTTGTTGCTCAAGGTATCTATTAGTGTTATTAAGTTTTAGCTACTTTGGTTTAGGTTGGTCCTGTAATTAGACTCACTTGCAAGAGAAGGACTTAGTAAGTATACTTATTATTAAATTAGATAAAATGAATACATTTAGAATAGTTGGAATGCCATTTTTATTTACAGTATTGGTGCTTATATTGTTTTCATGCGAAAAAGAGCAAGAAAAATTTTCTGAAGACCTTTATTCAGATAACTCAACGCTTTTGGTTAATAGTAATTCCGAAGAGGATTGTCCTGAGGTTGATGCCTTAAGACTGGATTTTGAATCGGTATTTTTTACAAGTGATAATGAAAGAAATATTTTTCAAAGAAACTTTGGTCAACTTAATTGGGAGTGTGCCACTTATTCATGTGAATCTCTAGTTCAAGATTCAATGATGATTATCGGTGCGTATAACACTTTCACTTCAGATCTTTTAAGTCTTATTGTGGCTGAAAAAACGACGGATGCGGAATACCAATACTCGATTATAATTTCTGATCACATATCGAGTTACGTTCTTAATAGTCAAGAGGTCGTACCTAACGAAATATTATCATTAGATTCACTTATGCGTCAATTCAGTGATTATGGCTTTTCGGATGATATAGATACAAGGGATGATGATGAAGAACCGGGTTGCCCAACTTTTGGTGGTCCAAGCTGGTGGAGTAAACTTTGGAAAAAGATTAAGAATGCTTTAACATCCGGTGGTGGAGGTGGAGCTGGAGGCACTTCGGGTACTGGTAACGGTGGGTCAAGTTGGTCGCACTGGATTTACTTTGGAAATAATAATTCTAATAGCAATACAGGTGCTAATAATTCTTCAACTGGAGGTGGTGGTGGACAAGATTTTTGCAGTAGTGCTTATGAGGCAATAGGTTTTGAGGAATTGGAAACTATGTTGGGCTATATGACACAGTATGAAAATTCCTCAGAATTTGGAAACAACATCCCTGAGGGACTATCTTTGATGAATATTATGCAATCTGAATGTGATATAACTGATTATCTCAGTTTTGAACAATGTGCAAATTTGAGTATTGGTTGTTATTATGGGTTGGAGCCGCAGGAACTTGGGTACTATCAAGGACTAATGCAAACTTATAACTGCAATGATCTAGAATACTTAGTTACTAATATTGGAGAATGCTATTCATGTGATAGTCAAGAGTCATTTAATCAATATGCATTAGGTCAATTGGCGAGCAATTTTGAAAAAAAATATGGTCTAGAATTATCTGGTGAAGAAAAAAGTCAAATTAAATCCAACGTTTCAAATATCTGTGAGGAAGATTTTGATGATGAAGCGTTAGAAATTTTATTTCGAATATATTTCAGTAAAAATAAAGGAGGAATCCCAATTAATTTGGAACAAACCTTTGCAGATTGCTTTGGAGTGCCTGATGCTTCAGGAAACTATATAGACTGTTCGGATATTGAAGAATCGGATATCTTTGAGTTGACTTTATTTGCTGAGCAACCGAATCCTAATACACGAGATAGTTATTCTGGAATGGTGGGAATAAATCTAAATATTGGACATTCGTTTGTTAACCTTTCTACCAATTATGGAGGATCAAGTAGTAGTATTACTTTTGGATTTTATCCTTTTGTACCCGTTGATTATAATGCTACAATTGTTCCAATGGAGATTATAGATGATGGAGGGCACTCGTTTTCATCTGCAGTAACTATTGAATTAACTTGTTCGCAGTTTAATCAAGCGATTACGAATTCACTTTTAATTCAAAATCAAAATTATGATCTTGAAAACTATAACTGTACTGATTATGCAATTAATGTAGCTAATTCAGTATCTTTAGGAGTACTTGATACATCGGCTCCTGTTATTTATGAAGGGAAGACACTTGGTGTTATGTCTAATCCTGGAGATTTAGGGGAGGATATTAAATTATTAACAAATGGTACGGTTAATCCAATAGGGGGGATTGCACCAGAAACAAACTGTAATTAATTATGAAATATATTGTAATAATTTTTTTTAGCGTAGTATTTACGTTTTTAACAATTTCTACATTGTTTTTCACGAAAAACAGTTTTTCAATTGGAGAGAGAATTGAGTTTTGTACTAAAGATGGTGAATATAATTTTATTTGTATTCCTTCTAAAGGCAGAGATTATCAAATGATGCTTGATTCATTTGAAAAGTACAAAAAAGAAAACAATATTGAAAATAACGAGAAAGTTTATAGAAAAACATCTAAAAATTATTTAAAAATAAGTCATTGGTGTAAGTATAAAATTTCACCAGAATGGAATCACGAATGCTTATAGTTGCGTTCATTGTGTTTTCATAAAAAAAATAGTTGCCAGAGTTTGAGAATAGAAATTTAAATTAGGTACAGGGTTTTTAATTTCAAAAATTATTTCACATGATACTTCAGTTTCGAGCCTCACTTTGTGAGGCTCTATTTTTTAAGAGAGTACAAAAAAAATGCTTAATGTCGACTTGCAATGAGTAAACTACAGGAATATATATATCAAGTTCATCTACTCAGTATAGAAAAATTACCCAGCTTCTATTAATGTCACGCTTTGGACAATAGTGGGGTAGATGATTTTAAGTTTATACCCATTTCAGTATTGGTTCTGCATTTTGTTTCAAGGATTTAGTATCCTATTTTACGTAGAGAAGAGAGACATTAAATTTTAGTTAAGAAATTAAACTTACCCAATCCACCTCCTAACATTCCTATCCCAAATCTCTTTACGATCTGCTTCAGTAATCACCCCAGCATTTACTACTTCATCAATAACTTTCCCAGGATACCCGTCTGCAATTCCATCCATCTCACCAAGTGGATATGGGTCATCTAGTCCAGCAATGATTTGTGACTTGCCATGTCGACGGATCAGCATCTCTAACGATAATGGATCATGGACCAATGTATCGAAGAAAATATTCTCATGTCCTATGGCATTGTCAGGATGCGTTTTTCCTTCAAACAAGTCAGGTCGACCATCAAATCCTTGACGTCTACGACCTTGATTCATTACAGCATATTGGTTGCCATGCGCGTAGCATACACGTAAATTAGGAAATCTATTGTAATGATTGCTCAGTGTATAATCGTGATAATGATCCGCCGTCTGAGCACACATCCATACCAAATGAAATCTCCAAGTTTTATCTTCGAGCGCAATCATTTTTTGACCATCATAAGGATGTACCTCTACTGCCAATCCTAGATCGCTAGCTAGTTGCCAAATTGGATCCACAGACTCGTGAGCAGTCGTACGCCATTGTCCTTTTTGATCTTGGAAGTGTGTGGGTAGACAAAGTACCTTCAACTTTAATTTAGAGACACATCTTTCTATTTCTTTGAGCGCTTGATCCATATAGGCAGGTTGTACTACAAAGCCACAAGTCAGACGATCTTTATGGTGAGCCTGCAATAATCCTTGAAAATCATTATACCAAGAATGAATATCTTTTGCTGCTTGCTGAGGTAGCCCATTAGCGTATAATTGTGACAAGGTAATGACGACCATATGATCGATCTTCTGCTCGTCCATCCAGGATAGTTTTTCATCGAGGAAAAAACTTGGGGCAGTGATGGGCCTTTTCCAATTGCCTTGACACATAAAAGATCTATCCTCTTCTATCCAGAAGTATTTTTTGTCTTTCATGAATTGAGGAATCTCTTCCGGATTGGGAAGCAGATGACCGTGGCCATTGATTCGTTTACCTTGAAGTTCTGGCATTGTATTCTTTAATTTTCTTTGCAGCAAATTCGTAACCTTCTTTCCACCACTCATTCATTTGCACAGGATCAAAGTAGAAAGAATTCTCTGTAAGTAGCTTAGGAGTGAAGAAAAATCTCACTTTAACTTGGTCGTTATATATGCTTTCTAGATGACCGATATAGATATCGTCATAGGCTATTTGTTTCAGCATAAATTGCATGCCTTGCATCAATACGTCAAAAGCATTTCGTGATTTTTCATGTTGCTTATTACTGTATTTAGGGATCAATACGATGACATCTATTTCCGTCGCACCGGCGTCGATGGCTTGTTGCACAGGAATATAGTTGCCAAACCCACCATCTGCATATTCATATCCATTTTTCTCGATTAAGCTCATGAAAGGTACAAAGCTTGAGGAAATCCACATCCAATCTACAAAATCTTCATATGAGCAATCTCTGAGGTACTTATATTCCATTGATCTAGTCGTCAGATTAGCTACAGATATTACTACTTTCTTATCAGAACGTATAGCTTCATGATAGTCATCTTCAGTAAAGAATCGCTTAATCGTTTTTCTTAGATTTTTATGTTCACCAAAGCTCTTTCTGCCTCTTAGAAATTGTTTGATGATGTTGAGATGATTTATAGAAGTTTTAACTGAGCCATCTTCAAGCTTTTTAATCTTGAAAGGACTGACATTGTAGATATCATTTTGACGTACACTTGTATAAGCCGTTTTGATATCGCTAATGTCTTCTATAGCCAACGAAGGCACTAAGAGGCTGCCTGTAGAAGTACCTAGAAGTATCTTATAATCCTGCTTTTCTTCGGTTATTAGGTATTCAGCTACTCCACCCGCAAATGCGCCCTTACTTCCACCTCCTGAAATTACTAATGCCTTCATTTATTACTTAATTCTCTAGTTTGTTGACTATCGCAAAGATTGCATATTTATTTATATAGATATAATTAATATTTAAAGCAATGGTTTGTCTTGCAATAGCTACTTTGTAGCTAATTTTGTACTTTCAGTAAAGCAAAATGCCCTTTATGTCAGATAACAACGTAAAAAAGTCATTTTTCTCAGATTTGTGGGATAGGAGATTTTTCCAATTTTTAGCAACCTACATAGCTGCTAGTTGGGGTCTAATACAATTTATGGAATGGATTGTAAGACGATATGGCATTGATGAATCTTGGGTAGATAAGGTTGTTTTGATGCTACTTATACTTCTTCCTTCCGTGCTCTCATTGATTTACCTACATGGTAGGCCTGGCGCCGATAAATGGTGGAAATTTGAAAAGATACTCTATCCGCTAAATATTGTGCTGGCATTAGGTGCTTCATTATTTTTGATCAATGGAAGTGCACAGACGACATCTGAGGTAGAGATTACTACAGATGAAGGGGAAACGATTATAAGAGAAGTGCCAAAAATGGAATTTGCTAAAAGGGTAGTCCTATTTCCTTTAGAAAATGAGAATGGCAAGAAGCCATCATGGAAGGGTATCGGATCTTCTTTACTTCTTGATAATTCCCTCGAACAAGATATGCGAGTAACAGCAGTGAGCCCATCTGCCTTCAATCAAAGTTACAAGCATTATAATTATGATGTATTTGATAATATTCCTTTCTCCACTAAGAGAAATATTGCCGAGAATTATTATTCAGACTTCTTCGTAGCGGGTAAGTTTTTAGATAATGAAGAATCTAAAGCCGAAGTAATAGTCTACGAAACAGGAACAGGGAAGGAAGTGGCTAATGAAGTGTTACAATCAGATAACATTATACAGTTGACGCAGAAAATTTCTGATTTTGTAGACTCGAAGAACAAACTTGGTCCAGTGGAAGGTAAGGAGACTATGGTTAAACTTCCAGCAAGCAATTTGATTTCAGCAGATACAGCAGCGTTTCATAATTATGTAGATGCCATGATCGTCATGGAAACTAATGCAACTCAAGTTGCTTTGGCAAGTGCTAAGCTCGAAAAAGCAGTCGAACTAGATCCGACCTGCGCAGAATGTCATATGTCTTTGGCTAATATTTATCTTTTGAATGGTAAAGAGACTAGAGGTGCTATGAAGGAAGCCATGAAGTATGTGGAGAATGTTTCCGAAAGACAACAGATGTCGCTCAAGTACCTGAATTACATGTTTAGCGAACAACAGGATAAAGGAGAAAGGTTATTACAAAATTGGAGAAAACTTTATCCTCAAGATAAAAAGCCTGTCGATATGTTAGTGTCCCAATATAGCAGGACTTTCCAACTAGATAAAGCCAGAGCCGAGGTTGAAAGCGCATTAGAGCAAGGACACAAGGGCTCATTATTCGTTACTTATGCTAATCAATTGATAGGTTCTAAAGAATATGCTAAAGCAGAAGAGTATTTGGTGAAATACAAAGAAGCTTATCCAAAGCAAGCTGAGTCCACGACATTATTGGCGGACATTTATGCTAAACAAGGTAAAACGGAGCAAGCGATAGAAACTCTGGATGAGCTTTCGATAATGAATACTAATGAAATTAGATTTGATATCAAAAAAGTATCGATATATAACCGCCAAAATGAATTTAAAAAAGCAGCTTCAGTTTTAGATAATTTATTGTTTAATGCCAATACAGCAAACGACACTATTTCGATTTATAGTAAACAAATGGAGATTTATCAAAGACAGGGTAAAGCAAAAGCATACTATGATGAACGAAGAAAATTGAAAAAAATATTTCTAACACAATATCCGCCGATCGCATTTATGCAGACCGAATATTCAACTTCGGGTATGTATCAGCTGGTAGGGCAGGGAGATAGTATAATCAATAATATTAAAGCCTTAGAAGATTTGATGCCACCTGTTCAAAAGAATATGATGGGTAATCTCAATGACTTTATCATCGCTACATTTACTGAAGACCTTGAAGGAATGGAGAAGAATTATGAAGAGGTGAGAACATTTATGATTGCTTCTACAGGTGAAGATCTTATTAGAATTTATGATGCGGAAATTGCTTATCAAAGAGGAAATCATAAAGAGGCTAGAGAGCATTGGGAATTCCTAATCAAAAAGTTGAAGAACTATGACATTATTAGTCATAACTATTTTGATACTTTTATAAAAACCAAAGAATATGATGAAGGGATGAAGGCAGTTAATCTTAAATTAGAAGATGACCCTAAATCTCCTACTCACTTGCTTATAAAAGCTAAGTATCTCCACTTAAAGGGTAAAAAAGATCAGGCACGTGAGGAGCTTGAAAAATCCTGGAAAGTATTGAAAGGCGCCGATGAAAATTATAGATTTAGAAAAGAGGCTCAAGAACTTATGGATCAATTGGGAGTAGCCTAGAGGATAATTATTTTAAGCGAGAACCAATTCTTTTTCAACTTCTTTCGCTGTATTGTTGTACTTGATAGCCTTAGAAGTTAGGCCCTGAGATATACAATATTCAATAACTCTAGGAAGTACTTCTTTCAATGTTTTGAATGATTTGACATTGTCATGAAATACAATGATAGAACCTGGTTTTAAGTTCTGAATTACATTTTGATAACATTGCTTCGCAGTAATATTTTGATCGAAATCACCACTTAATACATCCCACATCACAATTTTATATTGATCTCTTATGGCTTCTGCTTGCTGTGGTCTCAATCTTCCATATGGAGGACGATATAAATTCGATTGTACAAATGAGCCACATAACTCTACATCATCAAGATACTTCTCAGCTTCTGTACTCCACCCTGATTTATGTGAATAGCTGTGATTACCTACACTATGTCCTTCACTTATGATGCGATTATAGATATCATTGTGCTTACGTACATTATCACCAACACAGAAAAAGGTGCCATGCATGTCATATGCTTGAAGCGTGTCTAAGACCCAAGGAGTGACTTGAGGTATCGGACCATCATCAAATGTGAAATAAACAAAAGGCTTTTTTCTAGACTTATTCCAAAGGTAGTTGGGGAATAACTTCCTGATAAGCTTCGGCGTCTTAATTATGTACATGTATGTATTTGATATTATCCTCTAAATAGGATTACTTTGCAACCTTATAACGGAGGTATCAGAAGAAATGTGTCTTTTAAAGGACGATTTTTTCCACTTTCAGCATAAAATTAGGCAAATCACCATTAAATGGGTCGTTTTTCGACGAATATTGAAAAGTAGACTACCAAAGCGAAGGTGAATATATTATCATAATAATAGAGAGAAACAAGCATATGAGTGATGTAAGAGTAAGATTTGCACCTAGTCCTACAGGACCTCTACATATTGGTGGAGTGCGTACGGCATTGTATAATTATCTGTTTGCTAGGCATGCAGGCGGCACTTTTATATTGCGCGTCGAAGATACCGATCAAAATAGATATGTACCAGGAGCTGAAGATTACATAGTCGAAGCTTTGAGTTGGTTCGGTTTGACGCCAGACGAAGGTCCTGGATTTGGCGGAGATTATGGTCCTTATCGTCAATCTGAGCGCAAAGATCTGTACGCACAATATGCTATGCAAATGGTCGAGCAAGGTAATGCCTATTACGCATGGGATACTCCAGAGGATCTTGATGCGATGCGTAAAGAAGATGCTAATGCTAAATACGATGCCAGTACTCGTGTTAAAATGACGAATAGCCTAACACTATCGGAAGATGAAGTACGATCGCGATTGGATAATGGAGCACCTTTTGTGATACGCCTCAAAATGCCTGAAAATGAAGATGTAAAAATTACTGATTTAGTCAGAGGTGAAGTGACATTCAATACTAAAGATCTAGATGATAAAGTGATCCTTAAAGGGGATGGTATGCCTACTTATCATTTGGCTAATATTGTCGATGATCATCTAATGAAAATATCGCACGTAATACGCGGCGAAGAATGGTTGAGTAGTACAGCGCATCATGTTTTGATGTATAGATTTATGAGTTGGGAAGCACCTCAGTTTTCACACTTGCCATTGATCCTTAAGCCTACAGGAAAAGGAAAATTGAGTAAGAGAGATGGAGCAAAGTTTGGTATTCCTGTATTTCCATTAGAATGGGATCCAGGAAAAGATGAAGATATTTATTCTGGATTTAGAGAGTTTGGTTTTTTACCAGAAGCAGTGATTAACTTCTTAGCATTCTTAGGATGGAATCCGGGAACAGAGCAAGAGATATTTTCTATAACAGAATTGATCGAAGCATTTAGTATCAAACGAATAGTGAAGAGTGGAGCCAGGTTTGATTATGATAAAGCGAAATGGTATAATCAGCAGTACATTATCAATACAGATGACGACGTACTTGCTAAAATGATAAGATCAGAAGTGGGCCCAGAGTATAGCAATGAATATTTAGCTAAAGCATGTGGTCTAATGAAGGAAAGGGTGGAGTCCGTAGGCGATATCGCTAAGGTAGGAGATTTCTTATTTGGATCACCTACAGAATATGATGCCAAGATGATCAGAAAAAAATATAAGGAAGAAAACGACCCTCATTTTGAGGCATTGACAGATGCGCTTTCTAAGTTAGATACTTTTGATGCTGAGCATACTCAATCTGCAATCAAAAGATACATAGGAGATAACGAATTATCTTTTGGAGCCATCATGCCTGTGTTACGATTAGCTACTTCTGGAACTATGAAAGGACCAGATCTTTTTGAAATGATGGAACTGCTAGGACGTGATGAGGTGTTGATAAGAATGAAGGACGGATTGGGTAAGATCAAAGACATAAAATCCGCTTCACAATCTTAGTTTAAAATAGTAAAGCAGTATGCCAAAGAAGATGAAAAAACAAGGAAAGCCTAATGTGCACAATGAGCTCAAAGGTTTCGATATTAAAATTAATGAGTTTGGCGAAATGCAATCAAGCTTTGACATCGATAAGCTCAATGATTTTCTCAATGATAATGTTGAAGATAAGAAGTTAGGTAATAGTGTAGAAGAAGAATAGTACGAATTATGAATGTCAAATTCTGAATGTTAAGTTAAGTAAGGTTTGCTTCTATATTTAAAAGAATACCGACGATAATGTCTCTATTGTAAAATATAATTTTTCAATGTATATTTGTATTAACAGTACTCGCCACGCTACCCTTAAGAACAGCGTACCAGGGCGAGTCTTTTTTGTTTAGGGAACTTTCAAAAATTAGAATGATGATTTATGATAAATTGCCTTTGACTATTGATCAACAAATCCAGAAACTTGAAGAAAGAGGAATGGAAATTGGTAGTCGTAAGAAAGTTGCTAAATATTTAAGCCATATAAGCTATTATAGATTAGCAGGATATTGGTGGTCAATGCAAGAAGATAAGGTCAATCATAAATTTAAAGAAGGGAGTACTTTTGAAGATGTTGTGAGCATATATAATTTTGATGCAAAGCTTCGATTAATTTTGTTTGATGTGATTGAGAAAATTGAAATTAGTCTTAGGACAAAGCTAATTTATCATCTATCACATGATTTTGATCCTTGGTGGTTTCAGGATACAGCATTATTTAAAGATACTCCTGCACTTGTGAAGTCGTTAGAGAAAATTAGAGAAGAAGTAGATAGATCTAAGGATATATTCATCAAAGAACATAAGAAGATATATAGGAAAGACTATAGATTTCCTCCATCATGGAAAACTTTAGAGTTAAGTAGCTTGGGAGGACTTTCAAAGCTGTATGGAAACTTGAAAAATACGATTAAAGCTAAGGACGCGATCGCAGTTGAATTTGGCGCTGTAAATCATACATACTTACCAAGTTGGTTACAATCAATTGCACAAATCAGAAATTTATGTGCTCACCATAGTAGATTATGGGATAAGAATCTACCTGGTACAGTCAAGTTGCTACCTAAACCCCCTAATAAATGGATTAAAGATGTACCAAAGCAGCATGAATTTCAAAGGTTATATGTGCATATGTGTATAATGAAGTATTTGTTAAATACGATCATTCCTAACAATACTTTTGCAGATGAGATTGAATCTTTATTTAAGGAGTACGATTTAATAAATCAAAAAACATTAGGATTCAAAAATGATTGGCAAGAAGAAGAACTTTGGATTTCAAATTAGACAAGCTCCGCCAACCTCAACACTTCTTCCCTGATAGTCTGACAAGTACCTTCCATCAAAGTTAACTCAGTACAAACCACTTCAAAGCACGAATCTTTTAGTGGAATGATGATATGTCTTTCCGGATTGGCTTCATTTTCAGAATGATCAATCCAATCAGAATCAATGACTTCTTGAAAGATATATGGTTCTAGTCCTAGATCGTAATACTCATGATCAACTATATGATCTACTTCGAATGCACCCAACTGATATTTAGAGTATTGATCAAATCGTATAGAAATAATTTGGTCCACAGGCACCCTATTGAATGGACTATTCTCAGCATCCTGTACAGAACTATCTTCCACAAAAAATATTAAATAAACATAACGCTCACTTGCTAATACTTTAGGTGTAGGAGCTGCCACACTACATCTGATATTTTCGAGAATTCGTTTTATTTTCATTGCTACAGTTCTTACGAAATGATAGATGTCATTGATTTATATTCTGTGACGTCGCTTCGCCAGCCGGGCGTTCCTTTCTTCTGCTTCCCCAAAAGAAACGAACCAAAGAAAAGGGGACTTTTTCAAAGGAGTTTTAGTTGTTCGTACTTCTCAACTAAACCAAAGGATAATTTCTAAAATGGCTCCAAGGATTCACCATTTATTAACGAATTTATCCTTTGACTCTGTTGAAAAAGATCGCACTAAATGGCATTGATGCTGAAATGAAAATCTATAATACTTTCGAAATTCGTAATTCTACATTCGTAATTATACCTACCTAAGGCGGTCCATACTCTTCACCAATTTATCATCTTTAGCTATAGCACGACCAGCTAATGCGGCAAAGATCAAGGCAACTATAGGAGGGTAGATGCCTAAACCATCATTGACGGCTCCGAGGGCTTCACCCGTTCTTTCATTGTAGATTAATAAAAATGCGACCAAAGGCAATAAGATAGCCATCACTACACCCAAATAAGAAAGCCTTTTTTGCAAGCCTCTATTATTATAAAGAAAAATTGCACCAAAGGTTACTAATCCCCCTAGAATAGTCAATGCTAATAGAACATTACTATCTTGAATATTATAAACTGAATCGCTTAATACGCCAGGACTTGCTACTTCACTGGTAGCGAAAGGTAATGCAAATTCTGACCAGAAGGCTCCGCTGGCTAGTAGTAAAAAAATGCTTTGTATTCTTTGTATCACGAAGATTGATTTTAAGTCTCTATAAATGTTTCTAAGATATTCAAGGCATATGATTACCTTGATACTCATAAGCAAAGATAAAGAAATTGAATCTATCATATTGGGAAGAGAGACACTATTTTGAAGATAACGATCTGGTGGTGATTGGTGCAGGGATAGTGGGTCTTTCTACGGCCATTGCAGCAAAAGTAGCCAAACCTTCAATGAAGATATTAGTGCTTGAGAGATCTTCATTGCCTACCGGCGCTAGCACTAAAAATGCGGGATTTGCCTGTTTTGGAAGTGTTACGGAGTTGGTCTCTGATAGTGATCATATGACATATGAGGAGCAAGTGGCTTTGATTCAAATGAGGTGGGAAGGCTTAGAATTATTGCAATCCAACGTATCAAAAGCTGAACTCTCATACAAAGGAAGAGGTGGAATAGAAGTATTGGATCCGGAAGACGATATTCAAATGTCAGCTTTGGATCAAATCAATAGGTACAATCGTATGGTTGTAGATGCAATAGGAAAACAAGAATGTTTTTCGATTATTGATCAGACGCTATCGTCATCATTTTACCGTCAGGCGATATATAATCAATACGAAGGTGAGCTCAACCCCATGAATATGATGACAGCGCTGTATAAGAAGGCAGTGAATATGGGCATAAATCTGCTTTATGGCCAAGAAGTAAAATCTATCGAATCTGGTGCGTTGCAATTAGCTAATAAACTAGTCAAAGCTCCGATTATCGCAATCTGTACTAATGGACTCTCCAAATCACTTTTGCCAAAGCTTCCTTTGCAAGCCGTACGAAACCAAGTATACATAACTGAAGTAATCCAAGATAACCCACTCCAATCTTGTTATCATTATGATCAAGGCTACATTTATTTTAGAGAGATTGATGGTAGAATATTGATCGGAGGTGCACGAAATTTATATCATCAGCAAGAAACGACTTCTGAGTTTGGTCAGACTGATAATCTTAAGGAATATTTGCAATCCTTCGTCGAAGAGAAAATACTTTGCAGAAAAACTCAATTTGAATATCAATGGAGCGGAATATTAGGAGTAGGAGAAAGTAAAGCTCCGATCATCAAAGAAGTCCAAGAAGGCATATTCGTCGGAGTTAGGCTCGGTGGAATGGGGATTGCCATCGGAAGTGGAGTAGGGAAGAAATTGTCAGAAATGATCGTGGCAACTAATTATTAGTTGCAATTGTTATGTGATTATATTAGTTTTGAATTATGAGTAAGTTTGAAAAAGTGGTTGCTAAGTTTTTGGATCGTAAATCCGTAGTGACTTACAAGGAACTTATTTTTTTGCTTGGACAGTTAGGGTATGTTGAAAAAAAGAAGGGTAAAACATCTGGTTCTAGAGTGGCTTTTGTGAAAGAGGATATTCAACATATCATTAGGCTGCATAAGCCTCATCCAGGAAATGAATTAAAGGATTACATGAAAAGAAATGTGTTAGACGAACTAAGAAATAGAAATTTGATATGACAGATAAGCTAGAATATAAAGACTTTATTGGATCGGTTCATTTCTCTACGAAAGATTCTGTATTTCATGGTAAATTAGAAGGGGTAAATGATTTGGTAACCTTTGAAGGTGTATCGGTAGATGAGTTGAAAAATGCATTTCATGAAGCGGTAGATGATTACATAGAATTGTGTGAAGATATTGGGAAGATTCCATTCAAATCCTTTAAAGGTTCTTTCAACGTAAGAATCACACCTGATCTACATTCAAAAGCTTATAAAATTGCAGTTTTAAAAGGTAAATCACTAAATCAGTTCGTACAAGAAGCTATTGAACGAGAAGTGGATTCAGCTTAAGTATCTATTCTGATAACAAATCACCTCATTATCTTAACAAGACTTTATCTTTGTACCGGATTTAAATCGGACATCTATTACGTTTATTCGTTAACTAAATTAATAAGCCTTATTAGTACATCACGGTACATACTTGCAGTCATTGCTATATTCTTGAGCTTCACTTCGTTCTCTCAGCAAGAGGAAGTGCAAGATACGAGCGAAACGGACCGACTGATCGTCAAGTTTGCTGAGACACGTATTACAGACCTTTCGGGTGATGATCTAGAACAAATATTTTATGGTGATGTCAAACTGTATAAGGATAGTCTATTTATGTTTTGTGATACAGCTAAGATTATAGGAAATGATCTGTGGGCTAAAGGAAATGTGATTTTTATACAAAATGATACCATCAGAACTTTTGCGGATAGCCTTTATTTCCATGGTGACTCTTCATTAGCTTATTTATATCATGATGTCATTCTCGAGAATGGTAGTAAAAAACTTTATAGCGATATACTAATCTATGATACTAAGACTAAAGTGGCTTCTTATCAAGATACGGCTATTATGGTCCAAGAAAAGAGTAGTCTACAGTCAGTAAGAGGATATTATGATGTGGATAATGACCAAGCGTTCTTTTATGATGACGTATATATTGAAGGAGAGAATATGAAGATGAGAGCAGACTCTATGTCTTTTTTGACTGATGAACAAAGGGCGATTTTTATGGGCCCAACCCGGATACAGCAGACAGATCGAGATATCTATTGTGAAAGTGGGTTTTATGATATGGATGATGAGATAGCCCTATTCGAAAAAAATGCACAATTTGAAGAGACCGATGTCGAGGCCAATGCTCAAAGTATCAGATATACACGATCTACGGGTGATATAAGATTAGAAGGTGACGCATATTACCGAAATAAGGAAGATATCGGAACCGGTGATTTAATAACGTATAATGAGAAGTCCGAAACCGCAGAATTGGTTGGGAATGCGACTTTTGAAAATACCAAGAGTAAAGTAGTTGGTCAAAGAATCGATTATGATAAGAAGACCGAAGCTTTTAAAGTAAAAGGACAATCCGTTATCTCTGATCCACCTTATATTATCTCAGCCGAGTCAGTAGATTATGATAAGGCAAGTAATACTGCTTATGCGGATGGAAATGTAGAATGGCAAGATACCTCTGCCGGTATCACAATCGTGTGTGATCATCTCAATTACCAAGAATCTACAGGATATGTAAAAGCTACAAATGATAGTGGAAGACCATTAATGCAAAACATTAGCGAGGGAGATACTTTATATCTTTCCGCAGAGGTACTGACCTCTTTCAGCGAATATGTAACGGATACATTGGGCATAACAGATACGATCAATTATTTGGTAGCAGATGATAACGTGCAAATTATGCGACCGAGTTTACAGGCAGTATGCGACTCTTTAGTATATCAGGATAGAGACTCTCTTTTTTTATTGTTGGATGATCCAGTCGTATGGTCTGACAGTTCTCAGATTACAGGCGATACGATAGAGATATATTTAGTCAATGACAATATGGATAAGATGGAAGTCTATCCCAAAGCTTTTATGGTGAATAGTCCAGATCTCATTTATTACAATCAGATATCTGGAAAGCGTATTACCACATCTTTTGAAGAAGGCAAATTGACTACTATGGATGTAGTAGGTAATGCAAGATCATTGTATTATATGTTGGATGACTTTAAGGCTTATATCGGAGTAAATTCTACGGAGTGTAGTAGCATTAGATTTACTTTTTTGGATAATAATATCAAGAATATAAAGTTTTTTACTAGTCCTAGATCGCAGATACTTCCCATGAGAGGTACTAATCATGAAGACATTAAGTTGGATGGGTTTAACTGGAGATTTACTGAGCGCCCAATGACTTTGGCAGACCTTAAAAGTAACCTTACTAAAGAATTAGAATTGGAGGAATAAAAATATTTGATGCTTTAGAGTAGAGCTTGATCATTAGTATTCTAAATTTGATATTTCTTGATGAAGAGGTTTTAATATTTATATTTAATCTTGATACTATTTTTTATTTTTATTGACGAATTCATCTGTATAGAATTATGAGAAATATTTTATTCCTTACTATAATTTTTGTTTTTAGTTTTCAGTTAGGGATGACACAAGATGTGGATGCTGTGATCAATGATGCAAACATTTTTACGAAGTCAGGAAAGATCGATAAAGCTATTGAAAAATTCGAGTCATTAGGCGATCATGGTTCTGCTGATATTTATTATAATTTAGGGCGACTATATCAGGAAAATGGAAACATAGCCAAAGCTGCTCTTAATTACGAAAGGGCCATTAAAGTTGAATATGGACATCATGAAGCCAATAATAATCTTTCTATAATTAGAGAAGAAACTGACTTTGATATTATTCCTGTTGAAGAAATGTTTTTGATACGATGGTGGAAAGCGATCGCTAGATTAATGAGTGCTAATTTATGGATGATAATCAGTTTCATTACTGCCTTGGCAATGATAGGCTCGCTATATTATTGGTGGATTGCAAATAGGCCAGAATTGAAGAAGAAAGCATTTGTGGCTACGATTATTTCTCCTGTTCTTTTATTGATAGTTATGGCTTTAGGCAATACTTCAAAATCGTTAGCGACCAATAGCAATTTTGCAGTGATTATGAATGGAGAATATGATATGCATGAAGGTGCGGATGATAGGAGTCCAATCATAAAGGATGTAGAAGCAGGTACCAAAGTACAAGTAGTAGATAGTATAGATGAGTGGATCAAAGTAGTCACTGCCGATACAGAAGCAGGTTGGCTTAAGTCTACAGAAGTAGAATTCATATAGTCCTCTAAACGATTAGCTTAATATTAAGGCAATATTGCCACTTTAATTTTCGTCTTGATGAGATGTATAATAAACTATTTCTTTCTGTCGTCTTGATAGCCAGCTCTTTGGCTATAGTTTCAGCTCAAAATATTTATAATGGTCAAGTAATCAGCAAGAAAAATGAACCGATTGGATTTGCTCATGTATTTTTTAAAAATGACCAATCTAAAGGTACTATTACCAATGAATTAGGTGAATTTTCCATTGTAGTAACAGAACAAAATGTCCAAGATAGTTTAGTGTTTAGCGTGTTAGGGTATCATACACTTCTTGTCAATTATAAAGATGCACCTATTTATAATAATGTATTTACTTTGCTTCCTTCTTCTCTTATCATTGATGAAGTGACCATATTAAGCGATACTTATCTAAGGTATTTACTCAAAGAGGCAATTGCAAAGATTCCAGATAATTATCCTACAGAGAAACATTTACAAAAAGCCTATTATCAAAATTATACAATTTCGGATACTACCTATGCTGAAATGATCGAGGCAGATATTACGCTCGTTACAGATGGTTATGAAAGTAAGCGTATCGAGACTAAATTAGGTCTTAATCAGTTGCGAAAATCTGAAGACAAAAGAAATCTTCCGGATCGACTTAGAAGTGATAATAATAAGTTATTTCCTGTGCTAAGAAATAATGCACTTTTTAATAGAAGCTTTTCTAAGTTTTCAGGGATGGGAAAGAATAACTCTCTGGAATCTTTTAGTCAATCCATTGATAAGATCGACGAATTACAGGTGTATGGCCAATTTGTAGATAAAGGTGATACCATTCTTACTATTAAAATTTCCGATCCATTTTTTGGAAGTATAAATAGTAAAATATTTTCTTTAGTGAGTGTCAATAAATCAGATCTCGCTATAGTCAAAGTAGTTTATGGAGACGTATGGTCGGATAAAGATGATTTTAGTGAAGTGGTGTATAGAAAGATCAACGGTAAATACTATCCGTCTTATATTAGATCAGTGTTAGAATTTGAATTTGATCAAAAAACAAAAAAGCATTATACGAGTCATGTATTGATGTTTTATGATTTAGTGACTGGAAAGAAGAAGATGAAAAAAGTGAAGAAAGGTAAAAAGATGAAGCCAGAAAAAGGATTGCGAAAAATGAAAATGAAAGCGGATGTTGAGTTTTGGGATTCTTTTGCTGTGCCAAGTAAAATTTCTGCGACTGACGTTTTGAGGTCTAAGGTAAAAAGATAATTATAGGAACGGTATAGAATTATTATGAACGAATTTATTGCGAATCTTCTGGGTTGCCTCTTTGGAGTTGTTGTACTTTCTCTGCCAGTTTTTGCTATAGCTAAATTATTTCTAACTCTTGTGGGATCGATGAGATTATCTAATAGAATACTTGATGGAATTGTAGAGTTTTGGGGAGTGTTTGGGCTTACGGCATTTTTCTTTTTGCTTCATGAATTCAATATGGATAATGATTGTTGTAATATGTCAGCGACTTTCTCACCTTCTCATAGGTTGTCCATTGTAATTGTCATAATGCTTTGTATGTGGGCGTTTTATATGACATGGCATAGAGATTATATTGCTCCTCCTTTGTTGGAGGTCCTTTATAATACACTCCTCGTTATAGGTGTAGTGTTAAATGTAATATTAGTTTTTCATCTTGAAGAGCCATTAGGTTTAGCGAATTTAACTATTGCTTGTTTTTTTACTTATTCGACTCATTCAAAACTTTAGATTGCTTAGTTCTGCAATTGATCTAGAGTCTGTTTCAGGTTCAATTTTAAATAATTGGGCAAAATTTATTTTGAAACAAAACGCTTGGAGTCAGTATCCAATATTTTTGTTTTTATGCATCCCAATTTTAGTTTTAATAGCTTGTTTGTTATTAGTTTTTGGCCAAGAACCGGACTCCATGATTAGAGCTTTTACAGATACCTATAAGCATGGCTTTTCTCAATGGGATTATAAGTGCGACAATGTAGATTGTGGTGGTCATTATCTTTGCTCTGTTGCTGCTCAAGGCCACTCACAGGTGGTTAAGCCTATTCGATATGGCCATCGTAATGGAGGGCTTATTATTTGCAATAGACAATTGTTAATTTCGAAT
This sequence comes from uncultured Saprospiraceae bacterium, assembly GCA_937927575.1. GTDB lineage: Bacteria > Bacteroidota > Bacteroidia > Chitinophagales > Saprospiraceae > UBA1994. The sequence goes on from CALBEE010000164.1 coordinate 57,873, forward strand.
GCCTTTGAGGAGATGATCATGCAACGATTTCCAAAAAGCCATAAAGTAATCAGGAAGAATTATGATATAATAGGTAATCAAGTCAAGCGTCATTACCATTTATTTTCTATCAAATGGATTTCCGATTTGGTTTATATCTTCATGAAACCATTGGAATGGATGTTTTTGATTTCGCTTTATTTGTTTGAACATAATCCAGAATCTAAAATTGCACAGCAGTATACTAGGAGGAGTTAGTCTTCAGATAAGATGTATTATTGAGTTAGAATAGTCGAACTCAGGTTATTATATTTACCTATATATAAATACAATACATGAAAAATATATTCACTCTACTCGCTTTATTAGTATGCATAACACTTTCTGCCCAAGATGATAAGAAAAAATGGGATGTCAATCATCCACCAGGAGATTCTTCCATTACTACAATCAAAACCGATGAAGGCACGTGGATGAGCCTGGACGTCAGTCCTGATGGTCGTACGATTGTTTTCGATATGTTAGGTGATATCTTTACAATGCCTATAAGTGGCGGTAAGGCTAAAGCAATAAGATCAGGTTTAGCCTGGGAAGTACAACCTAGGTTTAGTCCAGATGGAAAGTATATCTCTTTTACTTCCGATGTTGGAGGTGGAGATAATATTTGGTACATGAAAGCGGACGGATCTGATGCTAAACAAATAACTAAAGAGTCATTTAGATTACTCAATAATGCAACTTGGCATCCTAATGGTCAATACTTAGTGGCTCGAAAGCATTTTACTTCCAGCCGTTCATTGGGTGCCGGAGAAATGTGGCAATATCATATTACAGGTGGTGAAGGTATACAAATTACCAAACGTAAAAACGATCAACAAGACGTAAATGAACCAGTATTTTCTCCAGATGGAAGATATTTATATTATAGTGAGGATGTCTATCCTGGTGGCTTCTTTCAATATAATAAGGACCCTAACGACCAGATTTTCGTGGTGAATAGATATGACATGGAATCTGGCAAAACGAAAAGAATTACAGGTGGTCCAGGTGGTGCATGTAGACCGCAAATTTCTAATGATGGTAAAAAACTCGCTTATGTGCGTCGAGTAAGAACCAAGTCCGTATTATTTGTACATGATCTCGCTACAGGTAGAGATTATCCATTATTTGATGGATTAAGTAAAGATCAACAAGAAGCTTGGACTGTTTTCGGAATATATACAGGATTTGATTGGATGCCTGATGACCAGCATATAATCATCTGGGGACAAGGAAAAATTCATAAAGTAAATGCGATGACGGGTGATGCTTCAGAAATACCTTTTGAAGTAGAAGTAGAGCATAAGATGATGGAGACTTTAGAATTTCAAAATGTAGTCGATTCGGATCAGATGACCGCCAAAGTGTTGAGAGATTTAAAGACTTCACCGGATGGAAAAACTGTAGTATTTAATGCTTTAGGTAATCTTTGGAAAGCCAATAAAAAAGGAGAAGGTTGGGGTAAACCTAAAAGACTGACTAACCATGATAATGATATAGAAGCAGAGCCTAGTTTTTCATCTGATGGTCGTAATATAGTTTTTGTAAGTTGGAATGATGAAAACCTGGGTGCCATTAAAAAAGTAGGAGTGAATGGAGGAAATGCAGTAAGTCTTACTTCAGAAAAGGGAATGTACCGAACACCATCTTTTTCGCCTGACAATCAAAAGGTCGTTTACAAACGAGATGGAGGGAATGGACATATGGGTTATTCCTTTGCGACAGAACCAGGAATATATGAAGTTGCTGCTAACGGAGGTAAATCAACTTTAGTAACTACCGAAGGTGATTTCCCAATGTACACTGCAGATGGAAAAGGCATATATCTTACCAAAGGAGGACATGTTTTTGGATCTATTAAAAAATCTTTCCATAGATATGATCTCGAAAAGAAAGAGTTGCAAACGCTGTTTAATACCAGTTACACAACACAATTTACACCTAGTCCTGATAATCAATGGATCGCTTTTTCAGAACTCTATAAAGTATATATTGCACCAATGCCTACGATCGGTAAACCCATAGGCTTATCTGCTAAAACCAAGATGGTTCCGGTATCTCAGGTAGCAAGAGATGCAGGTATCAATTTGCATTGGTCAGGGGATAGTAAGGAGTTACATTGGACTTTAGGAAACGAATATTTTACTGCCCCTTTGAGAGAGCGATTTTTACATCTTGACGGAGCGGTTGATAGTATACCACCAATAGATACTGCCGGACAAAAAATTGAATTACTAGTTGATGTGGATAAGCCAAAAGGAACTGTCGTATTCACCAATGCTCGAATTATTACGATGGAAAATGACGAAGTAATAGAAAAGGGAACTGTAGTAGTAAGTGGTAATAAAATTGCACATGTTAGCGATGGAGATGTAAGGATTAGGATACCTGAAGGAGCTACTACAATTGACTTAGAAGGTAAGACATTGATGCCTGGCTTGATAGATGTACATGCGCATTTGGGCGCTTTTCGCGGTGGCGTAAGTCCGCAAAAACATTGGCAATATTATACAAATTTGGCCTATGGTGTGACCACTACACACGATCCATCAGTGAATAGCGAAATTACGTTTGCACAATCAGAAATGGTAAGATCAGGTAAAATGGTAGGCCCAAGAATTTATTCTACGGGTACTATTTTATATGGTGCAGATGGAGACTTCAAAGCACTGATTAATAATCTGGATGACGCTAGGTCCGCCATCAGAAGAACTAAAGCTTATGGTGCCTTTTCCGTGAAGTCTTACAATCAACCAAGAAGAGAACAGAGACAGCAAGTCGTGCAGGCAGCAAGAGAAATGGGAATACGAGTAGTGCCAGAAGGAGGGTCATTTTTTCACCATAACTTGAGTATGGTAGCGGATGGTCATACGAGTGTAGAGCATAATATTCCAGTGGCACCTTTATATGATGATGTTATTCAATTTTGGTCTTCTACTAAGACTAGTAATACACCGACATTGATCGTAAATTATGGTGGTGTCAATGGAGAATATTATTGGTATCAAAATACTAATGTATGGGAGAAAGAAAGGCTTCTTAATTTTACTCCAAGGGCTATAATCGATAGTCGATCACGTCATAGAACTATGATTCCAGATGATGAATATGATAATGGATATATGCTTACTTCTAGATCTTGTACTAAGCTTCAAAATGCTGGAGTAAATATTAATCTAGGTGCCCATGGACAGATACAGGGTATAGGTGCACATTGGGAATTGTGGATGATTCAGCAAGGTGGAATGTCCAATATGCAAGCTCTTAAAGCAGCCACTATGAATGGTGCTGAATATCTGGGAATGGAAACTGAAATAGGATCTATTAAAGAAGGTAAATTAGCTGACTTGATAATCATTGACGGTGATCCTTTAAAGAATATACAGGATACTGAAAATGTAACACATACCATGATCAATGGCCGATTATATGATGCGGCCACTATGAATGAAGTGGGGAATAGAACTACCGAAAGAACTAAATTTTTCTGGGAATTAGAAGGAAGTGGAAATACTTACCCCTTCTATCAAGAAACTAATAGTTTTATGAAGCCTGTATGTCATTGCAGGATGTAAAAAAAAAGCATGACGTACTTGGAGATAAAATGGTCTGAATCTATTAAGGTTTAGACCATTTTTTTTGGATGATCTAGCTATAGTCTTTTAAGTAATTCAGTATAAAAGGTGATAAGATTTTCCTCGGAAATAATAACATCATTCATAGACATGATCAGATTGGCAGCGACAGTCACCACTTCATCGTCGTTCTGAGGTATATTTTTATTTATAAATCCTGCTAGCAAACTTTTATTATACTCATCATACTTGGATTGAAATGTATACAGGTTGTTGATGTTTTGAATCATATCTAAATCAAACTCTTGTATGATTCCAGTTTGCACCCCAGTTTGATAAGCACTTTTACTTACAAACCCAGGACGCAACCCTTGCATCTTATATTCTTTAAACGATTGGAATGGTTCATCAGATTCGGTAATCGAAACCAAATCATCCTTAAAGTTTTTATGATATTCGAAGTTAGGTTTTAAGCGCTCGAGATTCTGAGTCACTTCTTTTTTAATTAAAGCTTTGTATTCCGCAAATTGATTATTCGTTTTTCTCTGCTCACTATAGTCATTCAAGGCGAAGGCAAAATATACTCCAAGCATGACTGGAATCATCTCTCTAATGAATTTCCAAAATTCGGATTTGAATTTTTGTTTTCGATTGATATTACTCATTTGCTAAATTGCTGGTTATCGTATAAATTTAAGTAATAATAAGAACTTGATATTTTTGATGAATTTGTCCCACAAATAGGGCTTAAATTTCGTTTGGTGTATGTTATAGGTAGGGTAAATACTTACTTACCGGTCTTATAGATAAATACAAAATCCATTATTATGAGAATACTAATACTTGCAATTATTACTTTAGGAATTATAGGTTGTACTGAAGATTATGGTACTGTAACTGTGACTTATCAAGAAGCGACTGCGCTCTATGGCAATATCGATGATGTGCGTGCCGAGCCTTTAAATGAGCCTGTCAGAGATATTCATGATCCAGGAAAGATATATTTGGGAAATGATTTCATATTAATAGGAGAAGAACAGGAAGGGATCCATGTGATCGATAATTCAGATCCATTAAATCCAATTGCGGTAAATTTCATTAATCTGCCGGGTAATAAAGAGTATTTTGTCAAAGGCAACTATATATATGCAGAAAGCTATTATGATGTAGTGAAAGTAAATATTGCTGATAAACATAATGCCATTTTAGAATCAAGAGCAGAATTTGTGTTTCAAGATCTTTGGAAAAATGAAGAAGGAAAATCACTCATAGGTTTTTCTTATGAAGAGAAAACTGAAACCTTTGATGCGGGTGATGATTTTTATGAACAGGTTTTAGCCGAGAATGAAATCTACTTAGACTATGCTAAAAATATAATTCCTAAATCAGCATTGCCATCTTCATTTGCTGGAAGTGGTTCTAAAGTAAGTGGAACTGCTAATAGAGTAACTTACGCTAAAGATCATGTGTATGTGATTGGAAATACTTCTATGTATGTAATTGCAGATAGCGATCAAGGATTAAGCAAAGTAAGTCTGAGTGATAATTTTTCTAGAATCGGAGAAGGTATGGAAACTATTTTTCCTTATGAAAATAATTTATTCGTAGGCTCTCGTAGTGCAGTCAATATTTTTAATATTTCAGATCCGCAGCATCCAGTAGAAGCTTACGAATTTGAGCATGCTACCGCTTGTGATCCGGTTTTGCCAGCTGATGGAGTAGCTTATGTCACTTTGCGTACGGCTGATTTTTCTGCCTGTCCTGGAAATACCAACTCTTTATTAGTACTGGATACTCGTAATACCAATGACGTTAAAGAAGAAAAAGAAATTACTATGACAAGTCCGTATGGAATGACATTAAAAGGGAATGAATTATATGTTGGTGAAGGTGATAATGGGCTTAAAATATTTGATGTGTCTAATAAGTATAAACCTGAATTAATAAAAACAATTAATGATGTGAAAGCCTTTGATGTCATTCCTCATCCGACTAATAGTAACCTTACCTTGACAACAGGACCTAATGGTATTTCCCAATATCTCGTAGAAGGTAATTCAGAAAGTTTGACATGGCAAAGCTCTATTTCTTATTAAGCTGATGCCTCATATTACTCGAATTATAATCCTATTATTGGGAGTGATATTTTCTATAGGAGCTAGCGCTCAAGAAGATAATGCTTATGATGATGAGATTATTAAAATAGAGCATGCATATCACGATAGCTATGGATACCATTATGGTTTTTCGATGGCTATCGGATTGGATGACTTTTCGTTAGATACTACTAAGCACTTGACGGCAGTGCATTTGGATGGATATGTAGGTTGGAGATTCAACAAAAAACTATCTCTGTTTTCTGGATTAGGTTTTGAATTCAATGAGTCTCGAATTGCAAGTTTTAGATTCGATACGCAGTTTTTCTCTTTGTATGCCGGAGGAAGATATAATATCCTGAATACTAGATATATGCCATATGTCTATGCTAGAGCAGGCTATGGTTTTGGTCCTCCTCAAGAAGATGCCATAGTAGATCACGAAAATGGACAAAACTATCAAGCAGGTCTAGGATTGACGTTTCCCTCAAAAACGAACTATAGATATTATATGGCTTTCGCATGGCACCATCAGGAGGCGAGAGGTGCGGAGTCTTTTATCGATCCACTAGGCAACGAGATCAATACCAAGTATGATATCCTGATTAATCGATTAGTATTGAAGTTTGGAATGGAGTTTAACTAAGAGAATATGTGCAATCTACCATCAGTTAGATTACCTTACTTTCCTTCCTTGGTGTAACTTTATGGCCTTATAATGGTTACTCATATAAGAGTTAATTTAAAAGCGTTACATGACTTCATTCAAAGAGCAGATACAACAAGGAATTCCATCCACTCTACCTCCAAAAAGAACTCATAGAGCTGATAATAATCCGGCGCCCAAACGTAAGGATATATTGTCTGACCAGGAGAAGAAACTAGCATTGCGAAATGCATTAAGGTACTTTCCGAGCGAATGGCATACTGAATTGGCTAATGAATTTGCTCAAGAGCTAAAAGAATACGGCCGCATCTACATGCATAGGTTCAAGCCGTCATACGATATATATGCAAGACCTCTAGAAGAGTATCCTTATTTGACTCCACAAGCAGGAGCTATCATGTTAATGATTCAAAATAATCTGGATCCTGCAGTAGCGCAACATCCAGATGAATTGATTACTTATGGTGGTAATGGAGCCGTATTTTCCAATTGGGCGCAGTACCTACTTACTATGCAATATCTTTCAAAGATGACTGAAGAGCAGACATTGCATATGTATTCAGGTCATCCGATGGGGCTTTTCCCTTCGTCTAAAGATGCGCCTAGAGTAGTCGTCACTAACGGAATGGTGATTCCAAATTACTCCAGTCCAGATGATCTTGAAAAATTCAATGCCTTGGGTGTAAGTCAATACGGTCAAATGACGGCTGGCTCATACATGTATATAGGTCCTCAAGGAATTGTGCATGGTACTACGATTACCGTGATGAATGCCTTCCGTAAAGTTTTGCAGAAAGAAGAATCTCCTGCAGGTAAAATTTTCTTGACAGCTGGATTAGGAGGAATGAGTGGAGCGCAACCGAAAGCGGGTAATATAGCAGGTTGTATAACGATTTGTGCAGAGGTAAATCCCAATGCAGCAACCAAACGTCATGAGCAAGGATGGGTAGATGTACTTATCGACAATATGGATGATTTGGTCAAAAGAGTGAAAGAGGCACAGCAACAATCGGAAGTGGTGTCCATAGCTTATATAGGTAATGTGGTAGAAATTTGGGAGCGATTTTTAATAGATGATATTTTCATTCATTTGGGATCAGATCAAACTTCATTGCATAATCCTTGGTCTGGTGGTTATTATCCAATGGATTTGTCTTATGAAGAATCCAATGTATTACTACGAGATGATCCTCAAGCGTTTAAAGAAGCTGTACAAAAGACGCTAAGAAGGCATGCCGATGCTGTGAATAAGCATAATGCCAAAGGGACTTATTTCTTTGATTATGGAAATGCATTTTTGCTTGAAAGTTCGAGAGCTGGCGCTGATATTATGGCAGAAAATGGAATTGACTTTAAATATCCGTCATACGTACAAGATATTCTGGGTCCGATGTGCTTTGATTATGGTTTTGGACCTTTTAGATGGGTCTGTGCTTCAGGCAAATCTGCGGATTTGGATATGACTGATCGGATAGCTGCTGAAGTCCTACAAAAGATTATGGAAAACAGTCCAGAAGAAATTCAGCTGCAAATGCAGGATAATATTACATGGATCAAGGATGCGAAGCAGAATAAACTAGTGGTAGGCTCTCAGGCAAGGATATTATATGCTGATGCTGAAGGAAGGATAAAAATTGCAAAAGCTTTTAATGATGCAGTGGCTACAGGTAAGATTGGTCCAGTAATACTTGGGCGTGATCACCATGATGTCAGCGGCACGGATAGTCCTTACAGAGAGACTTCTAATATATATGATGGAAGCAAGTTTACAGCCGATATGGCCATACATAATGTGATAGGTGATAGCTTTAGAGGTGCCACTTGGGTATCCATTCATAATGGTGGAGGTGTAGGCTGGGGAGAGGTGATTAACGGTGGCTTTGGCATGTTGCTAGATGGTACAAAGGAAGCAGAATCCAAGTTGATGAATATGCTCTTTTATGATGTGAATAATGGAATAGCAAGAAGAAGTTGGGCTAGAAATGACGAAGCGATTTTCGCTATAAAAAGGGAAATGGATAGAACGCCTGGATTACAAGTCACCTTGCCAAATATCGTCGATGATGAAATAATAGATGGCCTCTAAATACATGGATCGCTTGATCTATATTCTATTACCTAGAAAACTTATTGGCTCATAGTGGTTTTTATTGAAACTTAACATTCACTTAATCTGTATCTTACATTGAAATTATAGATAGAGTATACCTTGTATTCATATAATAAAAACGAGCATGTCAGATAATATCAAAATACTCATTGTTGATGATGAAGAAGATATCCGAGAGTTACTTAGATATAATTTGGGTAAAGAAGGCTATCTTATTGACACTGCTGAAAATGGCATAGAAGCGATAGAGAAGGCCAAGAGTTTTGCACCGCATCTTATCATCTTGGATATTATGATGGAAGGTATGGATGGAATCGAGGTTTGTGAATCATTACGTGAAGATGATTTTTTTAATAATACATTAATCGTTTTTCTCACCGCTAGAGGTGAATCCTTTACTCAGATATCGGCATTAGAAACAGGCGGTGATGATTTTATCAGCAAGCCTATCAAGCCTAATGTGCTGAAGTCAAGAATAAAAGCAATACTGAGAAGACATCCCAATATTTCCAATTCGCAATCAGAATCTATATCTACCTACGGCGATCTTACTATTGACAGAGAAAAATTTACTTTGAAAGTTGGAGAGAGAAGCATATCTCTGGCAAAGAAAGAATTCGAATTGCTCGATTTGCTTCTTTCTAAACCTGGTAAAGTTTTCAAACGTTCAGAGATTCTTAGTAAAGTCTGGGGTAGAGAAGTGATAGTTGGTGATCGTACTATTGATGTGCATATCAGAAAATTAAGAGAGAAGATTGGAAATGATTATATTCAAACCATGAAAGGTGTTGGATATAAATTTGATTTCTAGTAAATGATATCATTTAAAAATTTATCAATAAGGCAAATCATTAGTTATACTACGATCTTGGTATGGCTGGTACAGATGATTATCATGTTTAGTCTCTGGTATTTTTTTGATGTAGATGTTGAGCTCGGTTGGTTGTTAGTAATCGCTTTCGCGACATTCGCAATTTTCTATTTTACTATCGGATATATATTGGAGCAATTGATATTTAGGAAGGTCAAATTGATTTACAAATTTATATCAGATACAAAAGCACATCCCAACCAAAAAAAGAAAAACTCTAGCGAGACTTTCAATAAATTAAGTATTGATAATGTGAATGATGATGTAATGCATTGGGCAGAGCGGACGGAGAAGGAATTAGAAACAATGAAATCTTTGGAAACTTATCGTAAAAATTTTGTAGGCAATATTTCGCACGAATTAAAGACTCCCTTATTTTCGATTCAAGGCTATCTCCATACTTTGTTGGATGGTGCCTTATATGATGAAGGTATAAATCTCGACTATGTTAAAAGGGCCGCTAAGAATGCAGAGCGATTAGAAAATATTGTAAATGATTTAGAACAAATCAATAGGCTTGAAGACGAGTCGTTTATCATTGAGAAATCGTCTTTTAGTGCTAAGGAATTAACGCAAGAGATTTTTGAAGATGTCAAGAAAAGAGCAGATGCAAAATCCATTAAGTTGAAATTTAAAGACGGAGCAGCTCTGGAATCTAGAGTTTGGGCGGATAGAGAAGCTATGCGGCAAGTATTGGGTAACTTGATCGTCAATGCTATCAAGTATGGAAATAGTGATGGGGATGTGACAGTGAGTTTTTATGAGGTGGAAAAGAAGATACTCATTGAGATTTCGGATTCAGGAATCGGCATCGATGAAAATCATTTAAAGCATCTTTTTGATAGGTTTTATAGAGTCAATACCAGTCGCTCTAGATCGGAAGGAGGAAGTGGTTTAGGGCTTTCTATAGTGAAGCATATCTTAGAAGCTCATGGAGAAAAGATATTCGTCAGATCCACTCCAGATGTCGGTTCGACTTTTGGATTTACATTGCCCAAAAGTAAATAG
>CALBEE010000165.1 GCA_937927575.1 uncultured Saprospiraceae bacterium
CTAGCTATCCAATTGCAATATGGTTTCGATATGGTTGATTTATAACCCATTATACAAATATCTTAAATAAGACTAAAGTCAAAAAGAACTAAAGCTTCAATTCGCATATTATCCTTTTGAATGAGTGGGATTGGACTAAAAGCATTTTAAGGACCTAAAAAAGACAAACCCAATAAGGATTTGTCTGTAAGAATGTTTTGTTGGGGCTATGATAGTATTCGCTTAAGTGCTTCACCACATAAAGTCTAATTTGCAATCAATTGGCTAGGAGAGTCTACGCTCTAAGCTAATAGACTTCATTAGAAGATGCTTATAGCCTAGGACATTATTGATGAACGGTCAAAATAAGTATATGAACGGTTACTCGTTTTTGGAGTAAGGTCTTGTTTCGGCCTGATAATTGGAGTGGTCCAAGGCCCAAAATTTTCTTCATATTTTTTTAATTTATATCTATTCGGGAATGGGAATTACAACCTTCACATAATCAAAGCCCTTATACATAAATATTTTTAATATTTAACGCAACTCATTGATTTATAGATAAAAAACATATTGCGTAATTGAGTAATATGTAATTTTTATTCCTATGTTTACAATCCCAAACAGCATTGACGACGAGAGTATCCCAATGAGTTCCTTTCCCAAAAGGTCTTATATGTACTCACAGATTTAAAAAACTCGATATATCTAAGATATATCACCTTACACAAAGGATAATCTACTCTGGAGACAGAGTCAGGTTTAAAAAGTTTTTGAGAAAGAAAATTCGTACTACCCAAACGAAATGGAGGAATATGGCTGTAAAATCTACAACTAAGAAAAAAACAAGGAAGGCAAAAAAAGGTAAAAAGCAGGATGATAGACTGCGTAAAATTGGTGGTATAGTATGCTATATGTTAGCTATATACTTAGCAGTGGCTTTTATATCTTATATGTATACTTGGAAGACTGATCAAGATAAAGTACTACAATTTAGCTGGGAGATCATGATGCAAGGCGACTTGACCGTATCCAATTGGTTGGGTAGACTAGGCGCTTTTGTTTCTAATGCCTTCTTTTATTGGGGTTTTGGTCTACCATCTATAGCTTTCGTTTTTCTGCTTTTTAGATTGGGTACAGATCTGATCAAAAAAAGATCCATTCAAGATTTCTTTTACAAGGCAAAAGATGCCTTATTATGGATCGCATTTTTGTCTTTAGTATTAGAATTTTTGTTTAGAGGCAGTGACTTCACCTGGGGTGGAGCATTCGGAGAAAGCACATGCTTGTGGCTGATCAATTTTGTAGGATCAGTGGGCCTCTTTTTCTTATTATTATTTAGTCTTATTGGCTTTGTCATCTGGCAGTTTAATCCGCAGATGAGTCAAATACAAGCCATGATACCAGGCGGAGAGAAGATCTCTTTTGATACGATTCCTTTCGCTGATACAATTAATCGATTCCTTAGTAGTATAGGTTCTTCAGATTCCGAAGAAAAAGCATCAAAGTCGACCGCTTCTGCTGCAGCTTCTAACGAAGATTCTAAAGGTTATACTGCATTGCGTCCTTCCCAAGAGGACACGGCTCCTAAAGGTGCCATTCCAAATACCACTAGTACTGATGGACAGGAGGCTCCTGGATCTGCTTTAGATTTTGAGCTACCTGCGCCATCCGCTACTAAGCGTATGAAAAAGCCTAAGTACGATCCTTCGGCTTTAGAAATGGAAGTAGCAGATATTCCAGAAGAGCCAAAAGTAAAACCAACGCTGGACTTCCACGAAGAACAGCCAGCTGACCCTCTGGAAAGAAAAACGGTAGAATCTGGAGCAGCAGATAAGCTAGAAGTCAACAAAGAAGAAGATACAAGTCAACCTTATGATGAGAAATTAGATTTAGCTAATTATATCCCACCTAAACTTGAATTCTTAGAAGAATACGCAGATAGTAAAGTTGAAATTGATAGAGCAGAGTTAGAATCTAATAAAGATCAAATTATAGAGACACTGCTCAATTATAAAATTGAAATTACGAAGATCCGTGCAACGATCGGACCTACTGTAACACTCTATGAAATTGTCCCAGCACCTGGTGTAAAGATCAGTAAGATTAAAAATCTTGAAGATGATATTGCACTTTCATTAGCGGCCTTAGGTATACGTATTATTGCTCCGATTCCAGGTAAAGGAACCATTGGTATTGAGGTGCCAAATAAGAAACCACAGATCGTAAGTTTCCATGAAGTTGTGACGACAGATAAATTCCAAGCAAGTAAAATGGCATTGCCAATTGCTTTGGGTAAAACCATATCAAATGAAGTATTTGTAGCTGATTTAGCTAAGATGCCTCACCTTCTCGTAGCAGGAGCCACGGGTCAAGGAAAGTCAGTAGGTATCAATACTATTTTGATGTCACTCTTATACAAAAAACACCCATCACAGGTGAAGCTTGTATTGATAGATCCGAAGAAAGTGGAACTCTTCCCTTACGCAAGTTTAACAAAGCACTTCTTAGCATTTTTACCAGATCAAGAAGAGCCTATTGTAACAGATACCACGAAGGCCATCCATACTTTAAATTCACTTTGTCTGGAAATGGATACGAGGTATGATCTGTTGAAGAAAGCTCGTGCAAGAAACTTAAAAGAATACAATGATAAATTCTGTTCACGTCGACTTAATCCGAATGATGGACACAAATTTTTACCATATATCGTATTAGTAATCGATGAGTTTGCCGATTTGATTATGACGGCAGGTAAAGAGGTAGAGATGCCGATTGCGAGGCTTGCACAGTTGGCTAGAGCCATAGGCATACACTTGATCATTGCTACGCAGAGACCATCCGTAAATATTATTACAGGTATGATCAAAGCCAATTTCCCAGCGAGACTTGCTTTCAAAGTAACTAGTAAAATTGACAGCCGTACCATACTAGATGCTGGTGGTGCAGATCAGCTAATTGGTAAAGGTGATATGCTACTCAATATTGGAAGTAATATCGTCCGTCTACAATGTGCTTTTGTAGATACTCCAGAAGTTGAGAAAGTAATTGATCACATTGCGGATCAACAAGGATACGGCGAACCATTCTACTTACCAGAATTTGTCGGAGAGGAAGATCTTAGTAAGGATGGATCAAGTCTCAAATTTTCAGATCTTGATAGTATGTTCAAGGATGCTGCAATGCTTATTATTGGCAGCCAACATGGATCTACTTCTAGTATACAACGTAAATTGCAATTAGGATATAACCGTGCAGGTCGTATCATGGATCAGATGGAACAAATGGGTATCGTCGGTCCAGCAAAAGGCTCTAAGCCCAGAGATGTTTTATTCTTCTCAGTAGAGGAATTTGAACATTGGTGGACAGAAAAAAGTAAGCAGCAAGGAATAAGTTAGCGCTGTTACAAAACCACCGAATCTTACACACACAATTTATTTTTAAAACACACACATTACCATAAAAGGGGTGATACCTCGTATGGAAGATTTAGAAGAGTAAGACATTTCCCAAAAATCTCACACTCAACTAATCTCATCGCTTAAGGGACTCTGAACCGGTCGTAAAAGGCACATACAATATTTCACCTATCAAACTCAGGGACAGTAAATCCGCATACTTCTCAGTAGGGCATAACGTGGCTCTCGAACCTGATAATGAAAAGGGCAAGTCTAACCAGCTTGCCCATTTTTTATTTTAAGAATCTCTACATTCGATCATTTCAAATTTTCGTGATTAACGATTGACTATCTATATGGGTTAGTATTCAAACAAGCCGCGATGGGCTTATTCTAGCATTTTTTCCTTTTTGGAATTGTAATAAGAAAATCGTCGGTGACAAACTATCATACGATAAACGCTTAGATTGTACTCGTGATAAATTACTACTTTTAACTCGAAATCGATTTTATCAAAGAATGAATAATTATAATGAGTAAGTGCGCTACATGCGGTGAGTCTATTTCAGAAAATTTTGTTTTCTGTTCGCATTGTGGAGCTAAAGTGGTAACCAATAGACTTACTTTGTCTTCTTTAGGCAAAAACTTGTTTACTAAGCTTACGAACTTAGACTTTGTATTTTTGAGAACATCGAAAGGCTTATTAGTTAAACCTCAATCCATTACTTTGGCTTACATAGGCGGAATGAGAAAGTTGATTAATTCACCTATTCAATATGCGATAGTAGCTATTAGTTTATATGGCTTATTTCAAATAATTTTTGCAGACTTTATAGATTTGGTCTCTCAGCAAAATTTCATGAGTTCATTTAAAGAAGGTTGGAATTCGAGACCTGTCACTCCAGATGCTACTAATGATGACGACGCGATGAATTTGATTATAAATTGGTTGCAATCCAAGAATCAAATTGTGATTTTTCTTATGATTCCTTGCGTTGCTATGTTTAGTTATTTATTTTTTAAAAAGGTCAAAGAATACAATTTAGCGGAGCATTTTGTGATATCTACATATGCTATATCTTTTACTATAGTATTGAATGTTTTAATGGGTATTTTATTCGCTCCTTTGGGTACTGAAAATGCTGCTCAATTTTATATAGAGAGTTTTTATATTTTCAATGTTATCGCCATACTTTGGATATACAAAAAGAGTTTAAATGCTTCAATTTTTAAAACATTACTTATCCTATTGTTAGCATTTTTTGTGACCTCTATTGTGATTCTAATAGCTGCTATCCCTATTGCTTTTTTATTGAACTAGAGTTAATATACTGTTCTGTGAAATTAATAAAAAAAAGAAGCCCCATTTCTGAAGCTTCTCTAAATTATTTGTCAATATCTTAACTTAAGAATTCAAAGAACAAATCGCGCTTGCTCTCTCAATCCTTTCTCTCAACATCTAAAGATTATTAGCAATAGACCTTCTTAGTTCTTTAGTATTCTTTAACGGGTATGTAGTATACTTTCTCAACGCATATACAAAGTCACCTTGTTTTGCCGGAGATACAAGTGCTGAGATCGCATCGATCCCAAACTTGTATATCGAGCTGTTGTATTCATGGAATGATACCTGCATCATATTTTCTGCTTGTGGCAGATTTGGGTGACCTTTTTCTTTCATTCTGCTAACTCTTAAATGTATAGATTCAGCTAAAAAGATATGAATAACTATATCTGATAAGTTCATTAATAATTCTTGTTCTTCTTTGAGATCCAGTTTTCCACCCATTGCTTTTTGCGCAGCGGTACCAAGGAGCATTAGCAATACCTTTTTGTATTTCTGGATAGAAGCGGCTTCCTCAGGATAGGAACCGTCACTAGCATAATGTGCTTCCTTGCCTTCGGTAAGTTCTGACTGAATAGCCAATGCTGGTGTAGCGATATCTAATTTGCCTTTCATGGCCAATTTGAGTATACTACTCATAATGACCATTCTATTTATTTCATTTGTTCCTTCGAATATTCTATTAATACGAGCATCTCTATAAGCCCTGGCTGCGAATCCTTCTTCAGAGTATCCCATACCACCGTGAATCTGTACGGTTTCATCCACTACATAATCGAGTGATTCTGATCCATCTACTTTTATGATTGAGCATTCAATAGCATATTCTTCAGCAGCTTGTAATTTAGCCATTGCGGTATCTACACCTTCAGATTTTAAAACAGCGATACGGTCATTGATTAGTGAAGAACATCTATATAAAGCACTTTCGGAGGCAAACGTCCTTGTAGCTTGTTCAGCTAATTTGTGCTTGATCGCTCCAAATTCAAAAATTGGCTTTTTAAATTGTTCTCTTTCTTTAGCATATTCTACTGACTTGGCAGTTAGTACTTTGGATCCTCCGATCACCGAAGCACCTAATTTGAATCTACCAGTGTTTAATACATTAAAGGCTATTTTGTGCCCTTTACCCAATTCACCTAATAGATAAGTAGCAGATAATTTTACATTTTCAAAATATACTTGGCGAGTAGAAGATCCCTTTATTCCTAGCTTATCTTCTTCAGCACCTAAGGTGAAACCATCCATGCCTTTTTCTACAATAAATCCTGTAAATCCATGTCCTGGTACTTGTGCAAATACGGTAAACACATCTGCAAAACCAGCATTAGTGATCCACATTTTTTGACCATTGAGGATATAATGAGAACCGTCATCAGAAGGCACAGCCGTAGTCTTTGCTGATAGGGCATCAGATCCACTACTTGGTTCCGTAAGGCAGTATGCCGCTTTCAATTCTCCAGCAGCAAGACCAGGCAAATATTTATCTTTTTGCTCCTGTGTACCAAAATACAAAATGGGCAACATGCCGATACCCGTGTGTGCATTGTACGTAACAGAAAATGACCCAGCATTTCCTATTTCTACACCAATGATAGTATTGGCATTAAAATCCATGTCCATTCCACCATATTGCTCCGGCATATGAGTACCCAAAAATCCAAGTTCTCCAAATTTCTCTACTAGGGTAGCGCCTATATTGTCTTCTTGTTTTTCGATTTTATGTGTATGAGGTGTAATCTCCTTCGCTATGAAGTCTCTTACAGTATCGATGATCATTCCATGCTCTTCGGTAAAGTCTTCTGGGAAGAATCCTTCTGATGTATTGGTACTTTTTACTAGAAATTCACCTCCTTTAAGAGACTGGTTTTTAGCTGCTGATGTAGACATATTATATGGTATTTAATGTAGTAGTGTTGTAATAATTGTACTCAAAGTTAAATAAATAAATTTAAAGTTGCTCAAAAAAATAAGATGGTGATCGTAATACTCTGATTATATGTTATTTAGATCATTATAGTTTATTTACTGAAAGTTAATTCGCCATATGGCTTTAGAACAGGTATCGCTGAAAATTAACATGGTACACATTGTACTTTTAACATATAAGTACTTGATGGCGAAGACTCTAGAATATCATTGATTAGGAGTTGCTTATTTAATAGAGATTATTTACTTTTGCATTCCTTTAGAAAAAGGCATTTAATTATTTAAATAACAAATACACGGAGATACATGCTTATCATCAATGTAAAAGACGAAGAGTCAATAGACAGAGCACTTAAGAGATACAAGAGAAAGGTTTTCTCAACTGGTATCATTAAGGAAGTAAGAAAAAGAAAAACTTACACTAAGCCATCTGTAGAAAGAAGAGAGCAAATTATGGGAGCGGCTTACAGACTAGGAAAGTTTGGAGCATCTAACAGCAATAGATAGGAAGTATTTGCTATAGTGCCAACTACTATAGTGTAATCATCTTATAAATAGATATATAAGGGCAATTCGCTACCTGCGAATTAGCCCTTTTTGTTTTTATTTCTCATGCTGTACTTTCATCAAATCACGAATCACTAATAGTGGGTCAAGAAGAAAACCTTGTGGGATATGATTATTAATATCCACTTGCATAACCGAAATCAAAGCTTGAAACTTACGGATTTGTTTTTTAGTTAAATTTGCGTAAACTCTTCCCTCTGATCATCCCTGAAGTCCCTTCAAAGGGACACATACTTAATGGGGTTTGCACTATTAATAGTGGCTATCATTTCTTTATGGATATCAATTAAGTTAAAATTTGCTCGAGCCCTGTATCAATTGTATCCCTTTGAAGGTATTATAGGGATGATGAAGTTTTATTATGGAGCAAGATGAAAACATATTATAAATCGATTACTTATTAATACCTAACCCCACAAGAAATTACTCTTGATCCCTAATAGTCCATCAAAAAATATCACAATCCCACCAACCCTTTCTTCTAATCCTTAGTCTTACTAATTGATAACCTGTTACTCATTAATAAAACTAATATTATGGAAATCAAGAAATCCTTGTTACAAGCAATGCTCGTGGGCCTAACTGTAGGAAGTATCAGTTCTTGCGGAATGTTTGATCAGATTGACGAAGAGACAGAAGTGAGAGAAGGCGTACACGAAGATGAAAATGAAAAATGCGAGAATTGTTGGGAAAATTGTCCAGCCTGTGGCATGGGATAATCACAGTTCTATCTTAAGTAGTGTAGCTTGCAATCTAGATCAGGATATACTACTCACTTTGCTACCATTATTTGCATCCAGCGAGATTGAGGGCATTGAATGGTCATTCGATACCCTATATCAGAGAGAAAAGATTCCTGATTGGTTCTATGAGCTTCTCCACACTTACGCTAAAGAACATAGACTTGTAGGTCATGGCGTCTTTTTCTCAATTTTAAGTGGCCAATGGAAAGATGAACAACGAAAGTGGCTAGATCATCTATCAAAAATGTCATCTCGTTTCAGATTCGATCATGTTACTGAGCATTTTGGTTTTACGACTAGTACTAATTTCCACGCTGGTGCACCATTAAGTGTTCCACTAAATACAACGACTTTAGCGATTGGTAGAGATCGACTAAGTCGCATTCAAAATGCTGCACAATGTCCTGTAGGCTTAGAAAATCTGGCATTCGCTTACCATGAAGATGAAGTAAAGCGTCAAGGTGCATTTCTCAACCAACTGGTAGAACCCATCAATGGATTTATTATTTTGGATCTACATAATCTCTATTGCCAATCTTGTAATTTTGGTAAAGACCCTCTAGATCTGGTTATATCTTACCCTCTAGATAGAGTGAGAGAAATTCATATTTCCGGCGGTCGTTGGGAGCCCTCTCGACTTTCCGAAAATAAGTCCATTAGAAGAGATACCCACGATGATGGCGTACCAGAAGAAGTATTTACTCTTTTAAAATCTGTGATTCCTAAATGCTCTAATCTTAAGTTTGTAGTATTAGAACAAATTGGAACAGCTTTAAAGTCTGAAACGCAAAGGACACTTTTTCAAAAGGATTTTCTAAAAATGAAAAAATTGATTAATTCAATTGAAAGAAAAGAAAATGCGCTAAATACTTTCTTACCCTTATCTAATGAAATGGTAGATCGTCCACTGGTAAATCAAGAACTTTATGATCAGCAATTGGCTATTTCAAATATCTTAGAAAGTTCGAAAGATTTAACGGACGCCAAAAGAAAGCTTCAAATGTCTAAGTTGCCCAAAACAGATTGGCAGGTGGAAAAATGGGATGATGATATGCTCGATACCGCTATTCAGATAGCCCAAACCTGGCGAGCGCAGTAGTTATATCTATTCGATGATAAGCTTTCGTTAAAGGGTTTCACTCTCTTAACGAAGGCGGTTACAAAGCTTTCTTTCAAGATTCTTTTCTTAGCGGAGGCCTAACGAAGCTTTCTTTTGAGGTTTTGCTCTTAATAAAGGCGGGTTACAAAGCTTTCTTTCAATATTTTATCCTTTCAACGAAGGGTATCATAATGCCTTCGATTCATTAAAGTTTAATCTCTCTGAACAGGATTCAACTCTAAACGTAAGCTTAAATCACAATAGCCTAAACTTTACCTTTTTATACATTATAAAAACATGTAATTTGTTAACTTTGTCTACATGGCAAAGCAAAAGACTAAAAAATCAAAAATTCAGGTAGATCAAAACACTGCCTTGATTGAATCAAAATGGGGAAATCGTCGAATGCACATGATCGCACTCGCGGTGTTATCGTTTCTCTTGTATGCCAATACTATTACACATGATTATACGCAAGATGATGCAATTGTAATCTATGATAATGAATTTACGACTAAAGGTTTCGCTGGTATTTCGGATCTGCTTACCTATGATACTTTTAGAGGATTTTTTAAGGTAGATGGTAAAGAAAAGCTAGTATCAGGTGGTAGATATAGACCATTGACACCGGTGATGTTCGCTATCGAATACCAATTGTTTGGTAGTAATCCAATGATGGGACATATTTTCAATATCCTTTGGTACGCCCTTTTAGTTGTGGTATTATACCTCACATTGGAGCGGTTATTTCTCAGGCAAGAAAGTGCTGGACATTGGAGATATATGATTTTTGCAGCTTGCATTTTATTTGCGGTACATCCTATTCATACCGAAGCCGTGGCTAACATCAAAGGAAGAGACGAAATTATATGTCTATTGGGTAGTATTGCCTCTTTATATTATGCCTTGCGATGGTTTGATGATGGAAAATCCAAGTACATGGTTTATTCTGGCTTGTTGTTTTTCTTGGCGCTTATGTCCAAAGAAAATACAATTACCTATCTAGCGGTCATACCATTAGCTCTTTATACATTCCGCAAATCTTCCATCGCAAATAGTTTTAAGTATGTTTTGCCAGCATTGGTTGGAACCTTCGCTTTTCTAGCAATTCGATCTTCTGTTATCGGTTTTGATATGGGTGGAACTCCAATGGAATTGATGAATAATCCTTTCCTTAAATGGAGCAATGGAGGCTATGTGGCTTTAAGTAAGTTAGAAAGCCTACCGACTATGATACATTGTCTCGGAAAATACCTAGGATTGATGGTGATGCCGCATCCACTTACTCACGATTATTATCCTCGTCATATCGACATTATGTCTTGGGGGGATATCACGGTTATATTTTCTGCGATATTATATCTTGCTTTGACTGCTTATGCTGTTCCAAATTTGAATAAGAGATCAGTGGTTGTTTTTTGCATAATCTACTTTATAGCTACAATTTCTATCGTATCCAATATAGTATTTCCGATTGGTACGAATATGTCAGAACGTTTCTTATTCATGCCATCAGTAGGATTTGCTCTTTTTGTTGCTTATCTAGGATGGAAAAATTTTGATAAAAATCCGCTAATCATCAAGGGAGTTTTTGCTATTGCCGTTATAGGAATGATAGGGAAAACAGTGAGTCGAAATATGGTTTGGAAAGATGATTATACGCTCTTCACGACTGATGTGCATACTTCAAAGAGAAGCGCAAAAATATTAAATGCTGCTGGAGGTACTAAATCTAATCGTGCTTCAAAATTAGAGGAAGGGCCAGAAAGAACGAAGCTGCTTCAAGAAGCTATTCAGCATACTACGGATGCTTTGGAAGTACATCCTAATTACAAAAATGCAATGCTTATTCAAGGTAACTCATATTTCTATAATAAAGAATTTGAAAAAGCAGTAGGAAGTTATGAGAGGATATTAAGTCTTTATCCTGGCGATAATGATGGAGAATCTAATCTAGCTGTGGCATTAAGAGATGCAGGAAAATATTATGGCGAAAAGAAAAATGATTTAGCAAACGCGGAGAAATATCTAAAAAGATCTATTGCTATTAGACCTGATGACTTTGAAACCAATAGACTTTTAGGAGTAGCTAATGGTATTAAGGGAAATCATGCTGAGGCTATTAAATATTTCACAAAGGTGGCAGAGTTGCAACCAAATGATGCATCTGCTTACGTTAATTTGTATAACGCCTATGGTGCTTTTGGCGATGAAGAAGAAGCTCGAATAAATTATGAGAAAGCAATTAAGATCAATCCAAATGCGTTTGCCAAATAGAATGATGAAAATACAATTCCAAAATTATCTTATGGCTTTTGCCATTTCGTTGTTCACTCTGGTTGGAGTGAAGGCTCAGACTTTTTTAGATGAGCAATCATGGGCGGATAGTATTTATACCTCTATGTCTGATGATGAGAAGATTGGTCAATTGTTTATGGTTCGTGCGGCGAGTAAAGGTGATGCCAAAGAGATAGCGAGAATCAAAAGAGAAATTAGAAATTATCATATTGGAGGTATATGCTTTTTTCAAGGGGATCCGAGAGAAGAGGCAAGAATTACTAATATCTATCAGGACGAAAGTAAGATTCCTTTGATGACAGCTATAGATGGCGAATGGGGATTAGGAATGAGATTTCCAGATAAGACCATCAGTTTTCCTAGACAACTCATGCTAGGTGCGATACAGGATAATAATCTAATCTATGAAATGGGAAAAGAGGTGGGTCGCCACTGCCAACGTATAGGCTTACATGTCAATTTTGCTCCTGTAGCCGATGTGAATAATAATCCGGAAAATCCAGTAATCAATAATAGGTCTTTTGGTGAGGATAAATATAATGTGACGGCCAAATCATATAGCTATATGAAAGGAATGCAAGATCAAGGTATCGTGGCTTGTGCAAAACATTTTCCGGGTCATGGAGATACAGATGTGGATTCTCATTTGGATCTACCAATTATTGCCCATGATATGAATCGATTGGATAGTTTGGAACTTATGCCTTTTCAGTCCCTTTCGAAATATGGTATTAAAAGTATGATGGCAGCTCATTTGCATGTACCAGCTATCGATAATAGAACGAATAGACCTACATCTCTAAGTAAAACTGCGCTTACCGATATACTCAGAGAAGAAATCGGATTTAATGGAATCATATTTACTGATGCCATGGAGATGAAAGGTGTCACAAAACATTTTGATGTAGGACAAGCCGAAGCTGAAGCTTTAGAAGCAGGAAATGATATGATTGTACTTTCTACTGATATCAAAAAATCGATTGAAGCGATCAAAGCGTATATTAAAGCTGGAAAGATTTCAATGGCTCAAATCGAGGCGAGTGTCAAAAGGATTTTACTTGAAAAGTATAGATTAGGCTTATACCAAAAACCCGAAAAGATAGTCTTAGAAAATATTGCCGAAGATCTCAATTCTAAAGAATCTTTAGCTTTAAAATCAAGGTTGATAGAAGAAGCTCTTACTCTAGTAAATGATAGCGAAAATCAAATACCAATTTCGACACCAGCACAAAAAATTATAATGACCTTAACGATAGGTCAGACTGAAGAAACTCCATTTCAAAGTAGAATAAATAGTTACGCTAATACGAAACATTATTTCAGTAGCAAAAAATTAACTGCTGAAAAAGCTAAATCACTAGACGCAAATTTTGCTAATGCCAATACAGTGATTGTTAGTTTTCATGATATGAGTAAGTACGCTTCCAAAAATTTTGGTATAGACCAAACCGCAGTACAATATGTTAGGGAATTGGCGAAGAAGAAAAAAGTGATTGTTGTATTATTTGGAAGTCCATATGCTTTGAAATACTTTGAAGGAATGGATCCAATTTTTATGGCGTATGATGAGGATCATATGACTCAGGATCTTGCGGCTCAAGCTTTATTCGGAGCTAATCGCATAAGTGGAAAACTTCCAGTAAGTGGTTCTGATGCATTTCCATTTGGGATGGGTATTTACAAAGAATCTAATGGATCGTTAGGATATAGTTCTCCTGAAAGAGTAGGACTTATAAGTGATACTCTCGATCGTATTGAGTTATTAGTAGAAGACCTTATTAAAAGAAATGCGGCTCCAGGTTGTCAAGTATTTGTGGCGAAAGATGGCAAAGTAATTTATGAAAAAGCATTTGGACATTTTACACAGCAGAAAAAAAGAAAAGTAAGAACTAATGATATCTATGATGTAGCTTCTGTTACTAAAATTTTAGCAAGTACGATTTCACTTATGAAATTACATGACGATGGAAAATTTGAACCTACAGCAAAACTAAAAACGTATCTCCCAGAATCAGATACTTGCAATAAAGGTGATATCTGCATACAAGATATGTTAGCACACCAAGGCAAATTAGCAGGCTGGATTCCTTTTTATAAAAGGACGATGACCGAAGCGAAGTATCCTAAGCCTATGACCAAGTATTATCGTTCCACACCGCAGGATAGTTTTACGATCAAGATAACCGAAGATATGTATATGCGTGATGAATACATTGATAGTATTTGGTCTAGAATTTATTCGAGTGAATTGAGGGATAATGATAGTTATAGATATAGTGATTTGGCTTTTTATTTCATGCATAAGACTGTGGATAATTTAACAGGTACTAGGTTAGATACTTTTACACAGAGAAATTTCTATCAACCACTAGGTTTGCGAAGAACTGGTTTTTTACCATTGGATAGGTATGCTAGGACAGAGATTGCTCCTACCGAAAAGGACAATTATTTTAGACGTAAGACTCTTCAAGGAACAGTGCATGATATGGGCGCTGCCATGCTGGGTGGCGTAAGTGGACATGCTGGATTATTTTCTACCTCAAAAGAAATAGGAGTAATGATGCAGATGTTACTAAATGGTGGAGTATATGGTGGTCGAAGATTTATTGAGTCTCATACAATCGATAAGTTTACCACACGTTTTCATAAAAGTACAAGGCGAGGAATAGGTTTTGATATGAAACAACTCGATCCAAGTCTAAATGCGAATATGTCAGATAAAGCAAGTGACTCTACATTTGGGCATTTGGGTTTTACCGGTTGTGCAGCTTGGGCCGATCCAGAGGAAAATATTGTTTACGTTTTTTTGTCAAACCGTACATATCCGAGTATGAAAAATAATAAGCTAGGAAAGTACGATTATAGACCAAGAATCCAGACGGTGGTATACAATGCAATCAAAAAAGATCCAGTTAAACAAATAAAGGAGCAGCCACAATTGAAAAGCGCAGATCCTGAATAATGGCATTCGTAGAATTATAATACCTTCAGGCTGTGAAACTCACTTTCGAAATAGCGCGTAGATATTTATTGGGTAAAAAATCCAATAATGCAATTAATCTAATTACTTGGATTTCTATTCTAGGTATTACGATTGGTACGGCAGCATTAATTCTCATTCTTTCTGTATTCAATGGATTTGAATCTTTATTATCTAGTCTTTTCGATTCTTTTAATCCAGATATGAAAATTGTATTGAAAGAGGGAAAGTCGTTCGAAATAGAAGATGAAACGGTAAAAAAGATATCAGCGATAGAAGGTGTACAGGCAGTGTCAAAAACGATTGAAGAAGTAGCGCTTTTCGAATATAAAGATGCACAAGAGGTAGGTGTTATCAAAGGTGTAGACGAATCTTATAATCAAGCTACAGATATTGACTCAACGGTAAAGAGAGGAAAGTACGTATTGAGAGAAGGAAATATAAATTATGCAGTTGTCGGTTCTGGGATGAGAACGAAATTGGCTGTCAACTATAATGATGCGATTACGTCGATTTCTATTCATATGCCATTAAGGAAAAAGAGAGGACCTCTTTCTAAAGATTTTAAGACGATGGAGGTCTATCCATCAGGTGTATTCTCTGTGCAAAGTGAAGCTGATCTTCAGTATATAATCTCGAGTTATGAGTTTGTAAATAAACTATTGAGTTATGAAAACAAAACGTCAGCTTTAGAACTCAGATTATCTGAAGATCATGATGAAGATAATATTCGAAGAAATGTTTCATCTCTTTTAGGTGAAGGCTATGTGATTAAAAATAGTTATGAGCAAAATGAAGCTTATTTGAAAATCATGAATATCGAAAAATGGGTAAGTTATCTCATTGCCTCTTTAACTATGTTTATGATCGCATTCAATATGGTAGGCTGTTTGTGGATGATCGTATTAGACAAGCGAAAGGATATCAGTATACTCAAATCTATGGGAATGACGGCTAAGAAGATTAAAGAAATATTCATCACAGAAGGAATGTTGATTGGTGCAGTGGGAGTGTTGATAGGTACTGTATTAGCTTTATTATTGTATGTGTTACAAAAGCAATTTGGACTAGTATCTATACCAGACGGATTTATGGTGAGATCGTATCCTATAGAATTGAAACTTACCGACTTCGTCATCGTAATAGCTACGGTATTAAGTATATCTTATTTGGCAAGCATATTGCCAGCAAGAAAGGCCGCTAGAATAGAAACCCAACTCAGAAGTGATTAAGTCAAGCGCGGCTTGCGCAGCAAACGCGCGAGCAGTATAATCAGGCAGCGTTTATAAAAACGCGTTGATTATACCACCAGCAAATCCAGTAAAGAAAGAGTCAAGCGCGGCATGCGTAGCCAAGTGTGGCTTGCGTAGCAAACGCACGAAGGTCGGTTGAAGCGTGGCTTGCAAAGCAAACATGCGTACCGACAAACGCACGAAGGTCGGTTGAAGCATGGCTTGCAAAGCAAACATGCATACCGACAAACATGCATACCGACAAACACGTGTACTAACCACACACTTGCCGACAATTGTACTTACGCTATCTCTTAAGGCAGATTGACTTTTTTGCACATACTTTCTTACCTAACAGTTCCATCCGAAAACCCTACTTTTACAACTAAATCTTGCGCACTATGAAACCATTGATGTTT
>CALBEE010000166.1 GCA_937927575.1 uncultured Saprospiraceae bacterium
TGATCCATTATTTCTTTTGCTGTCATTTCGATGTTATTTTTTGGTCTTAAATATAAATGCGGAAATCAAAGATATTACTAATCCGACAGGAAATATTTCCATGAAGGTAATACCTATCTTAACAAATGGATTTTTGTATAATTCTTGAAAATTTTTCATTTCCGTAATCTTAGCATCGATTTCTTCTTGCGATAGGTCGCTTGCTTTGAGCTGTTCTACGGAGCTTTGAAAGTATTCCGCCATGAAATCTTTTGCAATGGTATTGGACATGATCATCCAAGCCACTATATATATCACGGTAGCGACTAGTGTAATACCTAATCCGATTTTAAGCGCTTCTTTAAAGGAAAGCTCATCATCGATGTTTTTCTTATAATAATTAGTAGCTATAAATATGGAAGAGAATGCCAATACCATCGTGGTATAACCCAAAAGTTCGGCATACTTAAAATCTGGTAACCAACCACTAAATGTGACGAAGAACATAGCGATTACTATTAATCCAGCTATGGTTCCGTAAGTAAGAATCAATTTTTTCATAACGTTTTTATTTTGATTCAAATATGCGCTTTAAGCGTGTTTTTGGACTCATACTTTAGTATCGAATACCCATACTTTAGTATTGAATTGCTTTGTTTTATTGGATTATACCCATAGATCTGGCTTTTGCTACGGCTTGTGTTCGATTTTTTACATCTAACTTAGAATATAGGTTCGACGCATGAGTTTTGACGGTCGGTAAGGCGATGAATAGGGTATTGGCGATCTCTTGATTGGTATTACCTTTTGAGATCAAAGTCAATACTTCATATTCTCGAGTGTTGAGATCTAGATCTTCTAGATTAGGAATAACTAATGGCTCTTCAATGGTTTCATTAGGAGACTTTCGTTTCACCATTGAAAGACCAACCCACGTACCCAAAGCAGTAAATAATACCGCGATCAATGAGATATAAAACTTCTGACTCAGCTGACCGATGAAATACCGATATTCGAAATACTCTAATCCAACTGCGAGTATGGCTAATACTGCACCAAAGAATAGTATGATTATAAGTGGCTTGCCTTTCATAGATACTTCAATCGATAACAATCGAGATACTAAGTTAGTACATAGTCCAAAGCCACCTAAAATTCTTCGCAATTATTAGCACACATTCTTTTGCACATCATATCTTTAATGCTTTTAGCATGTGAGGTAAATTATACTTTGTCGAAGTATATTTAATATAGTATATGCCATTTGGTTTGTCATTTAAGTCTATTACATGCTGACCACTTAATCCATTCCAGCTCCTTAGTACTTTACCATTTATATCTATAAGGTCTAGGTTGTAGCTTGAGCTGATTTTCGGCAGCAGGTGTATTAGGCCAGAAGTGGGGTTGGGGTAGAGGTCAGGAGTATTCTGTTCAACATCATAAATACTATTTGTTATTTCATCCATTCCATCACAATCTTCATCTATTCCATTGTCCGCAATATCTATAGCATCTGGATTGATATTAGGATTGTCATCATCACAGTCTACGTCATTGGTGAATCCATCTTGATCTTCATCTACTAATAATACAGTTACGATATATTTCTTGTTTAGTTCTCCAAGATTAAAGGGCTCTGTTCTAAAAATAGTACTGTCACTAGTCATAGTAAGGCCCTTAAACTCTTCTCCATAAATTACGGTTACACTATCTACAAAGACAGGGTTCCAATCATCTTTGATAATGAATTTTTGTCCAGCTTGTGTACCTTGTATTATGGCCTTATCATTATCCGTAAATTCGATGTGTTCAATTATATTTAATCTTTCAGGATTTAACTTACCGAGATATGTTCCATCATCAGTATCAAACATCAAAGTATGATCAAGAAATAGAATGTTATCATGAATTTCTATAGAGCCCATATTGCCAAAATTAGAGACACTCCAATCATTTCCAAAATGACAGGATAACTCTGTACTATTCATACATATTCCTCCAAGTTCTTCGCTATAAGAAAGTTCGGAAGGTAAGAATGAAAATGGATCATAAAATCTGCTAAAGTCATTGTTTGAAATTGATTCATAGTGACTGGCATAATATCTATAATTGCCATAGTCGTCAAATGATTTTATTGAGAAGGTTCCAGTATCCCAATAATCATTATAAATACTAAATTCATAGTTAAATTCATTCAAGGCCAACTTAATTATAGTTGTATTCTCTATGTGTGCCGTACCTGGATTACCATCGAATATTTCAGTCTCTACGAATGAGGCCGCTGACTTTATAGATTCCCCATCATAGTATATGTCCCAATTGCTATACTCCGTAGAATCTATGGCATCTACAAAAAATGAATTAAGGTCTATATTGTTGTCGGTTATCTCTCCATTAGGAAAATCTACAGAATATACTTTTAAGTCGTTTCCGAGATAATAACTTAATCCAGAGTTAATTTTAATTTTTGATCCTAGGTCAATGATAAAATCAATTTTATTTTCAATTTCTTTTTGCCAGATTAATTCATTCTCTTCGTACCCCAAACAAATATCTTTGGTAGTAGAGACAATGATTGAGCTATTATCATTTATACCAAATCGATCTAACTCATCTAATGGAATCGTCCAAGTATTATAGTTAGTGTATAGATTATATACATAGGTGAATTCTTCACAATCGCTAGCCGCAAAGGTAATGTTTCCTTCAAAAACAAATGAATCAAACAATTCTAACTCACTTATAACCATTTCTCCAATGTCATAACTCAAATCTTCTTCAATCACCGTTGGAATTTGTAATTGAATATTAGTATAAGTTGTATCACATCCATTAGGATTTTTGGTGCGATAGGTTTTGATTAGGTTTTGATTGAAATTAACTATCTCTATTTGATACGTAGTATCTCTATAGGATATTTCAGTTTGATTTACGCAAATTGGAATGATCGTCGACTCGTTGTTTATGATGTTATCTTCGATAAACGTAGCTTCAATATAACGGTCGCAATAAACAGAATCAGAAATCACATAATTATATGTACCTGGTGTAGTCACATTAAATCCTTCAAACATATTGTCAACTAAACAATTTATATTCATTGTGGTATCTGTAAAAATGTTGTCATTATACAATGCTTCAATCCTAAAGGTAGTATCGCAAGCACCACTTGTATTGATTTCGTAGAATCCAGGTTCTTCAATTTTTACACCTCGGAATATCGTCGAATATCCTTCGCAAAAATATAATTCATCGAAAACTACTTCAGTCTGAATTTCTAAATTGTAAATGACATTTTCATTTTCAGAGAAGTAAACTCCATCTTCAGTAATGATTTCGTTATTTAGGGTTATAGGTCCGCATGATGTGGTGTCGATAGTTTCATAAGTGTCTTCACAAAATAATTGTAACTCAAAAGATTCTATATAAAATCTCCTGACGACTATTTCTTCAGGAGAAATTCTGTCGAGGAGAAGATATTTGTTTTTGGTGACTTGAGTTAGAGCAATACTATTGGTGAAAGGAAGATCGATTTTATCTGCCCAAAAATTAGCTATTTTGTTGTCAGGTAATAAAAAACTATAGACATTGTTGAAAACGACTGCATCGATCGCATTCGAATATTGATTAGATATATTATTGTTACGATAGGAAAAAAAATCACCTCTGAATATAAAATAATCTGCTTCATCGTCATTATCATCTACGGAAAAAAAATCATTATTAATTTGGATAGGGTTCATTTGATAGCTAAAGAATGAACTTTGACCACTAGTAAATGTAATAGGGTGATTAACATTGTCTGTTTGTAAAAGCTGTCTGCTAAGAATGTTACAAGTGTAAGGGATGTAGTTGTAGTAGAGATACTTTCCGTCATGAAGCTTGATACCTCCAGGTATGACACCATTTAGGTTAGCCGGAAAAATTTCCTGATTTGAATATATACTTGTATTTGCGAAATAACCAAAAAATCCACCTATGCCAAGGCAAGTACTGAATTCACTGATTTTGCCATAATTGTCAGTTAAAAAAACTGGTGAAGATTGGAATTTATTAATCTCATTTCCAAACAAATCAAGAACAATTGTGTAATAGATATCATCTTTTATTCCATGAAGAAATATTTCGTTTTCAAAACTTCTAGAATTTATAATAGTCAAATTGAATGGTTTTTGCCATTTGGAGAATCCATTTTGATCCAACATTATCAAAGTCGAATTCTCTCCTTGGTTGGTGTAGAAGAAGTAGTTGTCCGAATCCATACGAACTAAGGATCTTCTTTGATACATTGACTCTTCATCACAAAAGTAACTAGCTGAGTAACTAACACAGCCTTCATCTATATAATCACAGTCATCATCTATGCCATTGAATGGTATTTCTGCTGCACCTGGAAAAGAAGATGCATTATAATCATCACAATCTTCTAAATTGGTAAATCCGTCACCATCGTTATCATATTCTATAAATCCATCACAATTTTCATCTACATTGTTATCAATAATTTCCTCTGCATCAGGGTTTATAGATGCGTCGTTATCATCGCAATCATCAATTTGATTAAATCCATCATCATCATTATCAAGACAACTGTGCTCTATAGCACTAGAAAGTGAGCAACTATTAGCAAACCATGATAAGTTATCCGAGAGTTCTATCACTGAACACAATGAAGGATCAAAACAATCTATCTTATCTAAGAAATGTAATTCCAGTCTAGAAAGTGAACTTGGTGCCAAATTAGTGAGTGCTGCTAAATTGGTCAATTCGCCACAAAACACTAATTCTATATCGTCACTTGCAGTTAAATTCGATAAAGCATCAATATTTAATAATTCATCACAACTCCGTATTTTAATTTTATCGCAAGATGTTAAATTTTCTAATCCATTTAGGTTAATTAATTTATTTAATCTATCTAATTCGATATAATCGCAGGAGGTAATCGTTGGGAATTCACTAATGTATTCTAGATTTCCACATAAAGTAATTTCGATATTCTCATATACTCCATCACCGTTTTCAAATAATGCTGAGATATTCGTAATGTCATCTATAGAGCTTAATTTCAAAGACTGAAAATCTAAGTTACTCAAAGGTCCGTAATCTTGAATATCATCCGAATTATCTATATCTAAAATGTTACATTTCTCAATGTTTTGTAGTCCATCCAAAGACTCTAAACTCCATGCATTTTTAATTGATAATCTGCCAGTTACTTCCGTAAG
This sequence comes from uncultured Saprospiraceae bacterium, assembly GCA_937927575.1. Lineage (GTDB taxonomy): Bacteria > Bacteroidota > Bacteroidia > Chitinophagales > Saprospiraceae > UBA1994. Next base: position 5,208 of record CALBEE010000166.1, read on the forward strand.
AAAGGAAAGTCCACTTAAATCTGAAATGGTTGATTTGAGTTCCAGATTTCCATCTATAATGGAGCAATCAGAATTATCCATTACAAATTGATCAACTTCATCTTGTGATTCTAAAATAACATCTTCACAAATTTGACCCAGAGTCGCAGTTTTAATAAGAATGCAAAGCGAAAAAATCAGAAAGAATTTCGATTTCATAGTATTTGATTTTACTTCTGCTTAAAATTATCTAACAATCCAATAATAGATTAAATTTAAAAATTAATATCTGTTTAATACCATAATTATGGTAAAGTCCATTTTGACGACAACTTTTCGTAAGATACTTGGCAAAAAAATGATGTATTGCGTAAACAAATTCTAAATCTTTTTTTGGTGTCAGTTGAATTCAACCTGATTTACTTTTTCCGCTTCTTACTCGCCTTAGCCATCGGATTAAAATCAATACACAACTGTAGCCAATACTTCAAGTCCTCCTCCATATCAATGCCATCAGGTGTTACAAATATATAGCCTTTCATAGGCCTCCCAGTAAAGTCCATGGGTAAAGTTTCTTCCTTTTCTAATTCCTTCAAGTAGATGTCTTCTCCTATGCGCGCCATGAGTAAAGTGTCTCCATATTTTTT
>CALBEE010000167.1 GCA_937927575.1 uncultured Saprospiraceae bacterium
ATTTCCAATATTTGAAGGATCATATCCTCCACACTGAGATTGGTTTCCTACAATTGTACCTGCGTTTACTACGTTCTTTATCACGGTAACTTTTACATTATCTGTATCAGTACAACCTTTATTATCGGTAACCGTAATTACATATGTTGTCGTTGAAGTTGGGCTTACTGCTTTAGACGAACCTGAGCCTAAGCCATTACTCCAGTTATAAGTATAAGGAGCGGTTCCACCTACAGCATTCGTAGTAAGTGTTATTGTTTGACCTTCACAGATTTCAGCATCCACACCAGCATCCAATGTTGGTACAGGATTAACTTTTACCTGAACGATATCTGTATCAGTACATCCTTGAGAATCAGTAACTGTTACACGGTAATTAGTAGTTGCAGTAGGACTTACTGTCTTACTAGCACCATTTCCTAATCCCTGATTCCATGCATATGTATATCCAGGTGTACCACTTGTACCTACTGCAGTAATTGTAGTAGATTCTCCTAAACAAATTTCTTGATTTAATCCTGCGTTAGCATTTGGTCCACCTTCAAGTGTAATTTTATAATCTTCAACTTCTCCATCGTTACATTCATTTGCTTCATCACAATAGAGACCTGTAGGACCTTCATTTGGATCAGAAGTAATAATGAATCTTGCATATGAATCTCCACATCTAGTAATAGTTGGAGCTGTTCTAGTAACAGTAAATACTGCTGACTCTTCAACTCCCATGATTCCAGTACCAGTCGGACGATCATCTATTACTTTCTCTGAAGCATCGAAAACACCATTTTGGTTAAAATCAATCCAACCAGAAATCCAAGAGCTACCATCAAAAGTTGTATAATCCACTGTGATAGTATATGTCTCTCCAGATGCGATTGTAGTCGTACTAAAAGTAATACCATCTTCATCATCTTCTCCATCATTATCATCACCATTGGCCATGCCAGAATGTTGAGAATCGTCATCAGCATCTACAAAATCTCCGAAATATGAAGGAGTTCCACAATCAATAGCATACGAAATATCTCCATATGATCCAGGAGCATCACCATAATCACACCCTAAAGCGCATTCTTGATCTACTGTGATAAATCCACCCATGATCCAAGATTGACCCTCTAAACTAGGATTTCCAGGATATGCTCCGTTTACAGTCACCACTTCAATTTCAACATTTGTTGCACCTGCTGGTACATCCTCTAATGTAACTTCAATGATATTTAAACAACAAGTATTTAATGCTGGGTCAGGACCAAAAATCGTGGTAGAACCAGAAACACCATTCGCAGTTGCATTCACGGTTAGGTATCTTCCATCAGTTGCCAATTCTGTAATTGGTAACCTTACTGTAAGATCTCTAGGTTGAGAGGTTGCCCCTGCCAAAATAGGAATTGTGAAAAGTTCGATGTCATTATATCCTCTCTCGTCTGAGTAAACACCAGATTGAGCAATAGGCTCTGTAGTCGTGCTGAATGCATAAACCACTAAGGATTGAAGACCAAAGTTACTTCCACAATCTCCACTATATGTAGTGGCTATATGATTAATTTCTGAAATATTTCCTGGTAGAACACCTGAATAAACAAACCCATTCCAGTTAGTCGCTTGGAATTTAGAGAGACAATATTGAGTATCATTTTGATCGTATACAAGTATAGAAGATCCTGGATCTTCACCTTTATATACTACTTCGACGACTGTTTCGTATACACTAGAAGAGTTTGGAATATCTAGACTTATGTCAGGGCTTCCATTACAATGATCTGCTCCAGCTCCATATACATCCACTCTTTCTCCTTCTCCACAACCTACATTCCAATCTTGAGGCTGTGCTGTAGAATTACATCCATCATAACTAATACATACGCTAGAGGGATAAACAGAATTTACTCCACCTTGTAAGATTATTTCATCAGTACCATTAGGTAAAAATGCACCTCCCAATGGTCCACTCCAGAACGCACTTTCTGTTCCAGTAGCTACACCATCATCAGTTGCTGAATTTCCAGTAAGAGGAGATTCCCATATAGTAGCACCATTTTTCTTAAATATAACTTTATATCTTTCCCCAGTTTGGTTACCAGTACTAGATCTATTACAATAGCCATCCCAAGCTACTGCTTCACCAATATTAATATTAACTGGTCCGCTAGTCATACCTGCTGGATATGGACCAGGGATCGTGTAAGTCCAGTTACAACAAGGACCAACTCCCCAATCTGCATTTACTGTACAACCACTAACCGTGATATTATTATCCCAGATAAAATCTCCTGCGCTGCAAGTTGGAGATGGAGGAGCAACTATAGAACTTCCTCCACAGTTTACTAAATCTCCATCGTGCCAGGTAAGACTACCATTACAGAATAAGCCCTCTCCAGAATTACAAGAAGGGTTAGAGTGTGTCGCAATATTTTCTTGGTAGATTGTTCCATCAACTACCACGTAATCAATACGAACATTTCTATCAGAACCGTTATTACTACCATCATTGATAAATTGAACTCCAAAATCGCCAGAGGTGTAATTGTTGTAAGAATAACCTGTAGCTACTGTTGTTAGAGTATGAGTAGATACGACATTTCCATTCACTAAGAGATTAACTATCTCAGTACCCGTATCTCCACGCATTCTTGCGGTGGCGGTACATTGGGCATCAATATTTGATGTTGGAATTAAGAGAATTGCCATAAAGGCGAAGAGAAAACTCAAAGAGCTGAGCTTAATCTTGTCCAACTTGAGACGCTCGAACGAATACGTCAAGAAATAGGACGTCGAAGTATAAATACTTTTCATTAATAAGGTGTTTTTGTGTAATTCAGTTATTTCTAAAAAACTCATCTATAAAATAAGACTCGAAAAAACCCTTACCGTCACATTTATAAGAAGCAAATGACAAGTAGCTGACACCGTAAATATCAAAACCTATCATAGAATCAACTAGACACAGAAAATACCAACTATCATACCCTAATTTGGGTAGTTAGTTAGTAAAATTTCCAATCTTAGTATCTTCACAATGCTCTATAATAAATAGATCAAAGGGATTCTAGAATCAAAAAACATTGCACATATTTAATACTCTAGTTAAAGCAAAGGTAATTCCAAGTCGTCAATCTTTGTCCGAAGAGTGGTTGCTTTGTAAAGTAGATAGCAAAACCAAGGCAATTGACTTCTAAAAGTGCGTTTTTACAAGAGATTTTAGGGCTAAACGACCGTTTTAAATCGTGAAAACCTAAGTAAAATGAGGTTTTTAATTCTCATTTTGAAAGACGGCATCCAAGAAATCGTAGGTATCATTTGTAACCTTATCAATACTTTTTGAGAATACCCAGGAAGAAATCACGTGTCTCTCGGCATCTGGATAAGCTACTTTTCTTTTCAAATGATCAGGGGTAGAAATTGCATTATAAAAATCTATCATATCAGGTACAGAAACTACGTGATCTGAATGCTTTTCATCCTTAAAATAATAACCTAAAAAAACTGGAATATCAATTCCCTTAAACACTTCATCGGTCATCGTTTGATCTAATAAATCACGCACCACAAATGTTCCATTTATATGATAGGCATCATTCCAATAACGAATAGCATTATCATCATACGATATCTTATTATAAATACCTCCAAAGACTATTTCTGCAATCTGTTTTCCCCACGGCCTAAGTAATAATTCGGATTTTTGATCATATAAATCAATATTAGGACTATACATTACTAATGCATCTATATCATCTCTTTTAGAAGCTAAGTAAGCACTCAAAGTTCCTCCAGTCGAACAACTTACAACGATTAAAGTATCTCCTAATCGTGAACCAATATCTATAGCTTCATTGGCACTATTAATTAAATCTTGCGGAGTAATATTACTAAAAGACATACTGTCCGAACGGCCATGATCATATAATCTAGCTAAGTATAAATTGGCTCCATATCTCTCAGCCACTGAAGTATGAATAGGATCTCCTTCTTCTTGCGAAGCCGAAAATCCATGTAGATATACTACAGCCATACCAGTACGTGCTCCTACACTATCATTCCAAATAATTCTTGCCTCGTTGTCTGGTTTGAGATCTAAAACTTTAGATTCTTCTAATGCAATTAAAGAGTCCAAATCTATAAGTGACTTTTCTAGCCAATGTGAAGATGAAGGATCTTGAATTCTATCAAACTCAACTCTAGGACCTAAAAAGTAAGTTACAAGAAGTACAATGATTAAGACTAATACAATTTTGAATACTTTTTTGAGCATCTCCATAAGTTCTAAAAAATTAAATCAATTAGCTATAATCTGTAAAAAGGCAAAAACAAACATTATACTTGCAGCTAATAAATAAGTCGCATAATTAATATATTACAATGGCAAAGATACTAGTAAATGATGGTATGCACCAAGCAGGCATTGATATGCTTTTGGATGCTGGACACGAAGTAGAAACTAACAATATCCCTCAGTCTGAACTACCTACTCAACTTCAACAATATGATGTAATATGTGTGAGAAGTGCGACCAAAGTCAGAACAGAATTAATAGATCAATGTCCTAATCTTAAAATAATTGGTAGAGGCGGTGTAGGGCTTGATAATATAGATGTTGATTATGCTAGATCCAAGGGTCTCCATGTATTGAATACTCCGGCGGCCTCTTCTCGTTCTGTGGCTGAACTCGCTATGGGACATCTTCTTAGTGTAGCAAGATCTATACATGATTCGAATCTACAAATGCCGAGTAAAGGAGCTACAGAATTTAAAGCGCTAAAAAAATCTTACTCCAAGGGTTTTGAACTTGAAGGTAAAAAATTAGGCATTATAGGGTTTGGTAGAATTGGCCAAGAAGCTGCAAGAATAGGAATGGGTCTTGGCATGGATATACTTCCTGTCGATCCTTATCAAGATGCAGTGAATATTGTTGTAGGCCCCAAAGCCTTAAATCTTACTACAGAAATTAAAACTGTAGATATGGACACCATGCTGTCAAATGCAGACGCGATTACTTTGCACATCCCAAACCTGGGTGAGCCAGTATTAGCTTCCAAAGAATTCGAAAAAATGAAAGATGGAGTCGTACTTATTAATGCTAGCCGTGGAGGGACAGTAGATGAAGATGCATTATTAAACGCCCTTGAATCAGGTAAAGTAAGATCTGCAGGACTTGATGTCTTTGTAGGTGAACCGAATCCAAGACCTGATTTACTCAATCATAAAAATGTTTCTGCTACTCCACATATTGGTGCAAGTACCGTAGAAGCTCAAATTAAAATAGGTAAAGAACTTGCCCAGCAAATTTTGGATAAGCTTTAAAGTTTATCGTTCATCCGTAAAAGGAGCCTACATTTTTATCACTTTTTTGGTGATGTAATTACCCTCTTCTTCTATCGTAATTATATAGGTTCCTCCAATCCAATCAGAGCTTGGAATAGATATTGGCTGATCTATATTATCAATAGCACCCTCATGTACCACTAGTCCTGTGATGCTTTCTATCCGATAAATTATATTTCCGCTTCCTACAGGATGGTAAGTGATCTCCAATGATTCTGAGAATGGATTAGCCACTGACATTGTCATAGGTCCATTGTCATTACAATCTACGGTAACCAAATCAAAATATTGTCTTTGTCCATCCAAATCGGTATTGACCAGACGATAATATAAAGTACCGTTTACATTTTTATCCACTTCATAATATTCGGCACCTTGATCATTTTTTCCCTTGGCTTGTACATCTATAACATCTATCCAATCTAGGGCATTAGTACTTCTCTGAATGGTATAATAATCATTACCTATTTCTGAAGCTGTCTTCCAAGCAATAGTAGCCCCATCTCCAGTATCCATACATCGAGCATCAAATTTAATTAACTCTACAGGTAAAATATTGGCAGTTGTGATTTTCAATTCCGAAAAGCCCGTACAACTTCCGCCATGATTATTTAATACAGTTATAAGTAAATGACTTGCAGCTACACCGCCAAGGCTTAATATTTCTTCTCCTTGATAAAATGCTGAACCATCGGAGATTGTGACCAATGCTGTCGCCGCCTCAGACCAGTTTATTCCATCTATAGAAACGTCAATGGCTATCTCTTGGACACCATTATCCAAATTAAGTGGATCATTATAATTCCAAAGTGTAATTGCATCTAGTACGTATGTACTGCCTAAATCATACTGAATCCAATGCGTCACTCCTCTTTCAGGATTAGGACTTTGTGAAGTAGAGCAAGACAACCAAGCATCAGTTTTGGATGTACTGTGTCTATCTGGAAATTGCTGAGCAAAAGCCAAAACAGTATAAAAGCATATTAGTATGCTAAGGATATTTTTTTTCATAGTATTACTATTCATATTGATTAAAGTAATACGTCATTGGGAAAGCAAGTTTCTACATTAATAAGCCTAAAGGATTACCATTGTAAATAGAATCAAAGTTGTCAATATTTGGAAAGAGTTCAATCAATTCAGAATTTTCAACACCAAACCAACTTGCGATGTCTCCGAAATATTGGTCAGTAGCAACAGTCGGTAGAAGTACTCCACCTCCTAATTCTAGGTTATTGTCAAGATCCAAATCTGGATAAGTACCAAATACTTCTCCTCCATTAACAGCTCCACCCATGATAAATGCATTAGATCCCCAAGCGTGATCAGATCCTTGACCATTGGAGGTAAGTGTACGGGCAAACTCAGATAATGAGAATGTAGTTACCATATCTTGGGTTTGTAGTTCTGTCATAGCGTCATTAAACTCACCTAGAGCTGTGTCAATTTCAGAAAGTAAACCTTCGTGAGTATACAAAACTTCATCATGCATATCAAACCCACCATAGTCAATAAAGAAAATTTGACGTTTCATCCCTAAGGTATCTCTTGCGGCAATAGTTTTTGCAACCAGTTGAAGTTGTTCGGATAATCTATTTTCACTAAACTGAGTTGTTAAATTTTGGGCTTCGATTGCTGCATTATACTCTTCTGCGCCTTCTTTACCTACTTTTACAATGTCTACGTAAGTTCTTTTAAATATATCGTCATAATATTGATCGATCATACTATTAATAGTATTTCTTTTAGCTGTTGGTATTTGCCAAGGCTCACTAATTCCTTCTAATTCTGTAGCTCCATAAGTTGATAAAGAAAATTCAACGGTATTCTGACCTGTTTGAAATACATTATTTCCTGATAAAGAAAGATTAAGTGATATGTTTTCATTGTCATTGCAAGCATTAAACATATCCGCAATCTTTCCGCCCCATCCTTGAGCAATTCTCTCTTGCGGAATACCAGTCTGCCAATGCATTACTTGATCACTATGAGAATATAATCCAAGCGGAAGTTGGGCTGAACCATCATACACCTGAGCTTTAGTGGTAGGCTGTATCAAGGTACCCACATTTGTAACAAAAGAAAGATTGCCATCTTTGAACATGGTTTCCATATTAGGCATAGCATAATGTACGGCAAGTTCTTTTCCTGCGTCATCTGTGTAATCCAATGGTCTTAAATTTCTTGAAGCATCATCTGGATCAATTTTTGGCAATGCCAAATTAGATCTTGTTACAGTATACTGAGCATGTGAAGCATCATCATACGGAATCAACATATTATAGGCATCATTTCCGCCACCTAATAATAAAACTACCATGGCCTTATAATCTGTAAATCCATTAACTGCAGCTGCACTATTAATAAATTTCAAATTAGTCAATGTATTCATCAACGTAGTACTACCAATCGCAGCACAACTTGTATTTCTTAGAAAATTTCTTCTTGATAGTAATCTCTTTGCCATAATTTATAACTTTTGGAGTATGTAATGTTTGAGATGAATGTTTAACGTATAACTGAATAATCTGGAGAAACAGTTATCAGATAAATGGCAGTACCCACTCTATCACTTTCCCAGTTATCTCCCCATTGAATTTCTGGAAGATTTATTCTTAACTGTTCACGTAATTCATCAGAAAGCTGACCATGAGTCAAAACTTTATCCAATTCATTAATAAGTAATTCTACATCACTTGCATATTCTGTATATGCATCAAAATCAATCGTTGTTTGACCATAATGATATAAAACTTGCCAGTCACCATTTTCATCTTGATAGTAATCGTTTCCATCTAGAATTCTTCCCCAGCTTGCTGTCCATCTTCTAGCTGAATTAAAATAATTAACAGCTGTTCCTGTATCATGTATTTTAAATTCAGGAGAAACGAGATCTTCCACAGCGATGTCACCAACTGGCTGATGATTTGGTAGGTAAAAATTAAATACTGATGGACTATTTAGAGCTTGTTGTTTCAAGTCGTTGCCATAATCAAAATGATCCCAATATCGACCTCCTGGATCACCAATCACTTCAAGGCCTCTAATAAATTGTGTTTTTCTCATCAAAGGTTCACGCAATCTTGAGGAGTGCTGCTCCCACATATATTCTCCGCTTCTTGCCTCTTCATCTAATAGGATTGCTTTTACTACTGCACCCATATCTCCTCTTTCACCATTACCATTATCTATAAATACATTCGCTATCCTTTCTACATATGCTGGAGTAGGATTAGATTTCACCAATCTCTGAATCATTCTATAGCTTACAAAAGGCGGAACATTTTGATGATTAAAAAGGATATCAATAGTCTGATTAATATCATCCATCCCTGGCTGATTGGCTGGTATGGTATCGTTTTTTAAAATAACTTTTTGTTCCGTTTCATGAAAATCTTCGTACATAGCCAAAGGTACTGTCCAATCAATACCCCAAGTTCCTAAACCGAAGTATGGCTCATCTGTCCACCAAACATTTTCATTAATACCTCCTGCTCCTAATCCTGTAAATATCTTAGCCATCTCCTTGATGTCATCATTATCATAAGTTGGAATCGAATTTCCATCATTATCTAATTGATGCGTTCCATCATTGTTAAGTTCATATAATCCAATTGAAAATAACTGCATAATTTCTCTAGCATAATTTTCATCTGGATGCACGTTTTCTTCAGGAATCGCCTTTGGATTATTTAAATGACTTAGGTAGTAGCCCATAGATGCGTGCAAAGTAACATCTGTTAATAGATCTTTATAATTACCAAATGAACCATCTAATAATTTATCGTAGTAATTAGCCATTGCAATTGCCTCACCTCCTAAATCTGAATTGGAAGAAATGACTAATATTTGTGACAGTGCGAAAGCCACTTTTTGTCTTAATAAATCATCGGCGGTCATCGTGTTATGCCACCATCCAAAGCTAAATTCCCTCATTGCAGGACCAAATACTTCTTCAGGATCTTCTAGACCTCTTGCCGTTATCGTATCGATTCTTTCCGTCCAAACACTTTCTACAGTTGGTTGCAGATAAGTAATAGGTTCTGCTAACTGCTCATCAATCCAATCTGCATAATCCATATCCTTGACTGTATTAATCAGATCAAGGTCTGCACCCATGGTGGCTTGGCTCAAAAACCTTCCTGTCTCAAAAAGCCTAGAATCCATACCCGTACCATCAATAGTTTTAATCGCTTCTGAGCCTTCCGTATCACTACTACTCGTAACGGTGATACCTTCTGCATGCCCTGCACCGATATAGTCTGTATATTCTTGTCCATTGACAAGGGCCGTTGATAAAATTGCGATTAGAAAAGTAAATAGATGTTTCATACGCTTTTGATTTTTATTTGGTGGATACAATTGAGTATCTGAGTTTTTGGTTTATTTTCTAAACAGTACGATGGTGTAAATATGATGATCATCTATTTACTTTCAATCGGTGCTTATGCTGATTTTACAGCTAAGGGTATTACCTCATTAATTGTAATTTCTTAGATAATGTCAATGCCCCATATTGTAATCTAAATATGTAAGATCCGGAAGTTTGATTAGCCATATTTAAAGGCAGTATCACTTTATCTGCTGATACTTCCACTGTACCATTTAGGACTACCTTTCCAGCAACATCCGTAACGCTGTAACTGTAGCTTCCTGATTCCATATCTGATAAAGTTATTGTCGTAAGATCATTGAATGGATTGGGCGAAACGGTAAGGCTATTATCTGCAATCAATTCTTCAGTATCCGTAGTCGTGGCAATTGTGGCTTGAAATCTCACTTCTGATAATCCATGACAAGTCTCGTGACCATAATTAGATAATGAAGTAATTATTACATATCTCGCATTTACACCACCAAAATTAGGACCTTCTTCACCTTGGTAAAATGAAGATGCTGGGCCCTCAGCCATTGTATGATATGCTAGCTCTGTCCAATCTTGACCATCAATAGAATAATCAATTACCAATTCCTGTGTACCCTTGTCAGTATGCTCGTATCCATTAATATTCCACAAGGTCGTTCCTTGTAAAGTATATTCATTACCAAAGTCATACATAATCCAATGGCTTTCTTCTCTGACCTTATTCGGATTCTCCGTAGCTACACAAGAAGTCCAGCTATCTGCAAAATTGGTGCTATGTCTATCTGGAAATTGTTGAGCTGACATTGTAGAAATCAGCAAGATCATGCTATAAAACGATAACATATATTTCATAATGAATACGGTTTTTCAGTATTATAAGTTGATTACTTTAGATACTAATAAGACACAAATATCGGTCCATTGCCCTAGGCGAGTTGAAACTCTATACCATAGAATAACTTAAAGCTGTAAACGCTGCAATGCTAGGCATTTTAAAGCGAAGACAATAGTATCCTTGTACTGTACCTAAAGTTATTATAATAATCTCATATTTGTGAATGGTTTTTCAGTAGTAGTAACAAAATCAGGGTATTTACCGTCATTTACTAAGTGTATCCACTGAAAAAACGTCTAATAGAACAATAATAACATGAAATATATCCTATTCGTCTTACTTCTTGGCTTGACTGCATATGGTGCTGTCGAAGGTTATGGCTTGTATCATGATCAACAAAAGATAAGTCAACTAAAAGCTGATCATGCTGATATCAATAAAATAAATTACGGTCTATTTAATCTTGATCTCTGGAAAACGAAGGCAATGAATATATTCGATTCTAAGATTGGTGAATTTAAGATTAAGCCAGAAGTCTATGGACAATTAGAACAAGAAGTGATGGTATACTTAGATGATGTCTATGAAGAATATATCGGATCAGGGAAACTAGTCAATGAAATGATCGCTGAAGCAGAAGAGTCTGGTACAGTGAATAAATTTTTCCTAAAAATGATCAAAGGAAATATAGGCGAGCAAATTCAAAAACTGAACATAGACAAGCAACTACCAACTATTGCCAAGGCTATTTCGAAAGAGATAAAAGCAAACGAACCAAAAATCAGATATTACATAGAAGAAGGAATTCAAGATATGCTTTTTGCAGGCGCGGAAAATATTGAAATAGTTGACCCCAGAACTTCCATTTACAAGCTGTATGGAGCTGAAGATCTGGAAGGAACTAATAAAATACTTTTAGATCAAATAGAAGAGCTCAACCCCAAAATCGACAAAGCTTTAGAGCGTGTTATTATAATATTAGGCATCTCTATTTTACTTGGACTTTTTCTTTATTCAATATTGGGTTTCAAATTATTCGTGAGTCATTGGACTATTGCTTCAGTTGTATTATTAGTATTGGGAGTAAGTCTTCCTATGATTGATCTCGATGCAAGACTTAATTCTTTTCAAATGGATCTATTAGGTAGCAAAATTGGATTTGATGAACAGTCCCTTTATTATCAAAGCAAATCTATACTAGATGTAACCACCACATTAATCAAAGAAGGTGGTGCTGATCTTAAAATTGTTGGGTATATGATTTTAATGTTTAGTGTCATATTC
>CALBEE010000168.1 GCA_937927575.1 uncultured Saprospiraceae bacterium
ATTAGCATTCTAAAGTTTATCTAATTATTAAAACATTCTAGTTGCCAAGATAAACAGTTTTTGTTAATTCACTTTGAGACATTTCATCTCAGGTCATGGCCTTCAGATGAAAGGCTTTATCGTAAGCGTATTGCCTTGCAGTTACAATGCAGCTTTCGTTGAAGGGTTTTACCCTCTCAACCAAAGCGAAGAAGAAGAGGAAAACGCTTTTTCAAACGCAGGAGAGCTTTCATCTTAGGTCACAGCCCTCAGATGAAAGGCTTTATCGTAAGCGTGTTGCCTTTCAGTTACAATGCAGCATTCGTTGAAGGGTGCTACCCTCTCAACGAATGCGAAGAAGAAGAAGAAGAAGAAGAAGAAGAAGAAGAACGCGCTTTTCCAACGCAGGAGAGCTTTCATCTTAGGTCACAGCCCTCAGATGAAATGCTTTATAGTGACCGTTCAGCCTTTCAGTTACAAAGCAGCTTTCGTTGAAGGGTTTACCTCTCAACGAAAAGAGTAAGAACTATTCCTGCCAGTCTTTGATATATGTTGTATTCTTCTCGATATAATAATCACTGTTAATCTTATAAGCAATATCCAATGATTTCTTAGCAGCTTCAATAGCCCTTGACTTCTGATTTAATTTGGCCAAAATTTCAGCTTTAGTGAGATACCTTCTTGGTCTATTGGGATTTCTTAGATTGGATTCATCCGCTACCCATCTTTCAAAAGGTATTTCTGATTCCATTATCTCTATACATTTATTGATAGCGATCAAGGCTTGATGATAATTCTTTTCTTTATCATAATAAATCCATGCTGCGCTTTCGTAATGCGAGGCCTGATCCACATAAAATTGATAGAATTTATCTTGAATTAATTGATCAGAATTTACAGAAATTGGAATATCTATTCTCGTATGCTCCCAAGCAAGAGACAAAACAGCCGAATTACTCGTATGATTTTTAAAAGACAGTTCAAAAGTTTCGATTGGGTACTTAAGTAAAATAGGGACAGTCTTATATCTAGCTATAATATTTTCCGAAAACAAGGAATCTGGAGCTCCATATTCATTTAATTCAGTGTGAATATAAAATTCCCAAGACTCCTTATTAGGCTTAGAAAAAATAGTGTAACTACCTGCTGGTATTGGGCTTTGCCCCACCACTACTGCTTCAGAAAATATAATTTTGGTATTGCGATTAGCTCCTGTCCTCCAAATCTTATCGTAAGGAACTAGATCTCCAAAAATTTCTCGATTTCTCATTGAAGGACGCGAATAGGTTAATGTCACTTCAGACATTCCTATCATAGTTTCAATTTTTTCTAAAGGACTTAACTTAGGAATCGGCATTTGGCCGAACCCAATCAACGTTGTTCCTAAAATCATAAAAAATATCGAGCAAATGCTTTTCATCCTTACATATCTAGCACATCAGGCTCCATTCCCATACTACTAAATCCGCCGTCATGAAGTAGATTTTGCATCGTCACCATCCTAGTCAAATCGGAAAATAAGGTTACAACATAATCTGCGCAGGCCTCTCCTGAAGCATTTCCCAATGGAGACATCGTATCTGAATAACTAAAAAAGTCATTAAAGCCTTTTACTCCACTTCCTGCGGTAGTCATTGTTGGTGATTGTGAAATTGTATTGACTCTAACCTTCGCTTTTTTACCCCAATGGTATCCAAAGCTTCTCGCAAAACTCTCTAATAATGCTTTAGATTCTGCCATCTCACTATAGTCAGGAAAGACCCTTTGAGCAGCCATATAACTTAGGGCCACTATAGATCCCCACTCCTTCATTGCATCATGCTTCATAGCAATTTGCATGACCTTATGAAATGAAATAGCCGATATATCGAAAGTCTTCAACATCCAATCATGGTTTAGATCTGTATACGCTTTCTTCTTACGTACATTGATCGACATCCCAATAGAATGTAAAATAAAATCCAATTTCCCACCTAGAATCTCTTGACTCTTTACGATGAGATTATCAAGATCTTCCATGCTAGTCGCATCAGCTGGAATTACTTCCGCACCAATGATTTCGGCAAGTTCATTAATACCTCCCATACGTAAAGCTACAGGAGCATTAGTTAATACGATCTTAGCACCCTGAGCATGACACTTAAGTGCTGTTTGCCACGCGATTGATTTCTCATCCAGCGCTCCAAATATGATTCCTACTTTCCCTTCTAATAGTCCGTTTGCCATTGTTGTATGTTTATTGTTTTTTCGGATTAATCCTTACCAAAGGTAACCTTTTGTACTTTGCCAGAAAAGGGATCACCCATAAATACCTACCTCTAAATATCGGTACGCTCCGATATTGATCATGTATGGGACCGAAAGTCTATAATTTCTACATCAAATACATTCATCACATTATTCAAAAAATCCTGATAATCACCGTTTATTTTTTGATTTTTTTATATAAATTGTACGTACCCCCAGTGAAAACGATTGCACAACTAAGTAATTGATTATTTGAGACTTTTAATGCAAAACTTCTCCTAATCAATGATATTTTAAGTGATTTCTAAATAGATATATTTTGAGTATAAATATCAAATGCGTAGTACTGACCACGGCTATTTTAAGTTTTTGTACCATAGGAATTGCCCAACCGATAATTGACGGAACGTTTGATGGCACAGCTATCTGGGGGAATCCTATAAGTACCGCAGACGAACAAGCTGGATGGGCCGATGCCAACATGGAATCTCTCTATACAACTTATGATACCGAATACTTGTATTTGGGATTTACTACTTTACAGGTCGCTGATTGGCAATCTTTCGGTATCGTCCTTAATACGGACTCCAGCATCGGCAACAGCCAAGAAGTTTGGAATTATCCAATCACTTATGGACACAATGCACTTCCTGATATCGCCATAAAGGGACATTTTGGGCAAGGAGGAAGTCCATATGCTGAATTATATACTATTGATAATGGGCTATGGCAAAGAACCAATAACGCAGGGATTGACGACGCCCTAGCGCTTAGTGATTACTACTGTGACGAATCAGGCATGGTCGAAATTCGAATAAAATTAAGTGTTATAGGACAACCGACTTCAGGAGATATTCAAGCGTATATTTCTGGGAATGTAGGTACCGAACATGCTACTTTTGACGCCAACCCTGATGATGAAGTAGCTGACGCATGGGACGACTCTACTATCTTAGATGAATATATTACCAATGTAGATTTAGGTGGCATACCAATCGTTACTCTAAACCCTTCACTTCCTAAAGACAGCGAATCGGCTACTATAACTTTTAATGCATCAAACACTGCACTTTCTGGTGCTTCCAATATATACCTTCATGCGGGAGTAGCTATTCAAAGACAAAATCTCAATGCTTTTGATCACGTGATCGGAAACTGGGGTCAAGATGATGGCGTAGGACAGATGACTATGACTAGTCCAGATCAATGGGAAATAACGCTTTCTTCGGATCTATTAAATTACTTTGGATTAGATGCTTCTGAAGATATTTTTCAACTCAATTTTCTCTTCAGAAATGCGGCAGGAAATATCGTAGAAGATGCTTCTGGATCTAATTATGGTTTCACTATAGATCCAGGATATTTTATTGAAATCATAAACCCTAGTATATCACCGAAGTATATAGAAGCTGGTGAAAATTTCGAATTGAACATAGAGAGTGACTCTTTAGCCAATAGTTGGTCAATAGATCAAATCGACGAGCTCGGTAATGTGATTACTAATATCGTAATGCTTAATAACTCTGTAAATGTATCCGCTATAGTTAATGATAATGCCACCGAACTATTTCTTTATAGAGTCACCACTCATTTTCCTGGAGAAGTAAAAACAAAAGATTTTTCAATAATTAGATATCCAGCTGTGATAGATAGCCCAAGACCTAGTTGGACAAAGCCAGGAATAAACTATCATGATTCTGATCCAACTAAGGCTACCCTAGTCTTGCATGCTCCAACTTACACCAGATACTACAAATATCCAGGTGGAGTACAACAGCAAGTGGGAACGAATGAGACAGTAGCAAAATCAATCGTACACGTAATCGGAGACTTTAATGACTGGATTGCGACCACCGAATATCAACTCTTTAGAGATAGAGATGGTTGGGATGAAAATAGCCAAACAGACTCCGACAATGATGGAGACCGCGGAGATTATTGGTGGATAGAATTGGATGGATTAACACCTGGCGAACCTTATGTATTTCAATATCTGATCGATGGTGAATTATATGTAGCGGATCCTTATACTCATCAAGTTTCTGACGCAGAAGATATCGGAATCAGTGAAGAGCGGTATGCAGATATACCTACTTATCCTAACCAAGCACAAGGAAGGGCTTCGGTGCTACAAACTACGCAAGAAGAATATGTTTGGACGGCTCCATCTTTTAGCGCACCAAATATTAATGATCTCAACATCTATGAATTACATATCAGAGATTTTACTGAAGAAGGAACATATGTAGCTGCAATCGAAAGATTAAACTATCTAGAAGCTTTAGGCATTAATACCATCCATCTTATGCCTGTTTCCGAATTTGAAGGCAACTCTAGTTGGGGATACAATCCTAATTTTTACTTCGCAGCTGACAAATACTATGGCCCTCCTAATCAACTCAAAAAATTCATAGACGAATGTCATAGCAGAGAAATTTTAGTCCTTAATGATTTGGTTTTAAATCATGCTTTCT
>CALBEE010000169.1 GCA_937927575.1 uncultured Saprospiraceae bacterium
AGATGATGATTTTTTGATGGCTTTTGATGGCTTAGAAGATACAGTAGTAGCTGCTTTTTTAAGTTTTCTTTCGGCAGCTCTTCTTTCCTGACGACTTGGTTTTTTGTTAGACATATGACA
Source organism: uncultured Saprospiraceae bacterium (assembly GCA_937927575.1). GTDB lineage: Bacteria > Bacteroidota > Bacteroidia > Chitinophagales > Saprospiraceae > UBA1994. The sequence goes on from CALBEE010000169.1 coordinate 121, forward strand.
CTTATTTGATATCTATAAGTGGGTGAATATAGGGGTTTTGTATTGAATGGAGAAGGGTCGTTGCGGTTTTTTAAAGACCTGATAATTAGACACAAGCCCATAGTCATTTATTATAGACCGAAATTGTATATTTAAGGAACGCAATCTAGAGAAGGAATTACTCTAGTGATTATCACCAAAATTAAATGCAATGTTTCAATTTCTTAGAAACCTATTCGGCGGTAAGCCTGAAGAGAAAAAGCCTACCATTCAGAAATCTTCTTTAACTGCTGGATCTAAAAATAGACGTACTACCGGGAATCCTATAGGCGCTACTACTACGCGATCAAATACAAGTTCATCACAGTCGACGAGGTCGTCAAAGGCAAAAAAATCATCGGAGCCTTCAAAACCTTTTGTGAATAATGCACCAGAACATTGGGCTCAATTAAGCGCAGATGGTGGGCTTAAAATGTTTCCTGAAGGAGATACGCGAAATTGGCTAACAGGAGCTCTAATGTATTCAAGTAAAATTTTAGCTTCTATGAAGGAACATCATGGCATAGAAGGTAAAAGTTCTTATAAAGAAAATATAGATCTTGTCGAAGGAGAGTTAGCAGTGAGCTCTTCTGTACAGCAATTATGCGCAAAAGGAATTTTAAAAGTAGATGTTGCAGTCAGAGAAAAGGGGAGGAAATATGCTGTCTTCGTATTTGAAAAGGAAGTATCGCAAAAAACAATTGATGCTATTAACGAAGCCTTACGACCGTACGGATACGAAGAAGTGATTTGGTATGCGCCTGCTATGCCTAATACTTTAGGTAGTGTAGATTTGCCTATGATGCAATTTGATCGAACGAGCATAACTCATATCAAGGATTATAAATCTAAGCATGCTCAATATGCCATGTGGTGGTCGAGTCCGAATGATACGCAGTTTACTAAATCTAAAGCCGCAAAGTATATTACTGACTTTTATGAAGTAGTAGATGGTTATGAGACTTCCATGAATGGATTGTTTGGCGTAATGTTCAAGATGCATCTGCAAATTGATCGTGTAGATTTACCGCAAGATTTGGTGATTCCTTTTGAGGGCCCTGGTTCTGAAGTTATTTTACTAGGAATAGGTAAGAAGAGAGGATTCAATTTTTATTTTCCTGTAAATGATAGAATGACAATGTACCGAGATGATTTTCTGCGAGAGTTTGTTCCATTTACAAAAGAGATGATTAAGTTGATGAAAGAAAGAAAATATAAGCAAGATAGATGGCCCAATATGCCTATAGAATGGTGGAAAGCAAGACTAGATAAAGCTAGGATTCAAGAAGCTACCGAAGGCGAAGGAAAGTTGATGAGTCTGTTTGAACCCATAAGGCAAAATAATCCTAATGCCAATTAAGTCGTAAAAATTTTGAGGAAGGGATTTATATTTTTTTCATTCTATTGAAATAATCCTTCGCAGCGACTAATACTTTTGGCGCCATAATTAATGTAGCTGTCATTGTAGGAATTGCCATAAGGGCGAAAAAACCGTCTATCAAATTGATCATCATATTTAAACTGGCAGTAGCACCAAGTAAGATGCTAGCGATATAAAAGTAATTGTAGTAATGCTTTTTATCTGCTCCTATTAGATATGAAAGGCATTTCGAACCATAATAGGAATAACTGAAAAGTGAAGAAACGCTAAATGCTGTAACGGTTATCATTAAAAGACATTTGCCAAAACTGGGGAATGCGCTTGCAAATGCGGCAGCGGTTAAACTGACTCCATTATTTTCTCCGGTCTGCCATACTTCAGTAACAAGTATAGCCAAAGCAGTCAAAGTACAGACGATTAAAGTATCAATGAGAGGGCCAAGCATGGCAACCAATCCTTCTCTTACCGGCTCCGAAGTTTTTGCCGCACCATGAGCGAGTGGAGCTGTTCCGATTCCTGCTTCATTGGAGAAGGCGCCGCGGCGTATCCCTAATAAAATTAATGTTCCTAGCGCACCACCCAATAGAGATTCTCCTTTTAGATCGAATGCTTCTGTAAATATCAGAACGAAATATTTTGGAACCATCTCATGATTAATAATCAATATGATGATGACAGATATAAAATATAACAAGACCATTGTTGGAACTAGCCGAGATGCAGTCTTGCTGATTCTTTTGAGACCTCCTAATATTACGATAGCGGTAATCAGAGCAAGAAATATACCTATGGCTAGATTACTATACACACCATAATCCCATCCGTTGGGTTGAAGGATAATATCTCTTATGGCTTGCGTAAGTTGATTGACATTGAAAACAGGTAAGGCACCTACTAGTCCAGCAATAGAGAAAAATACAGCTAAAGGTTTCCATTTTTGTCCTAGACCCTCGCTTATAAAATACATCGGTCCGCCTTGTATTTCGCCAGCAGTATCTTTACCTCTGTACATAATCGCTAAAGTAGAAGTAAAAAATTTAGTGGACATACCAATAATTCCACTGATCCACATCCAAAATATAGCACCTGGTCCTCCAACTGATATCGCAACTGCGACTCCCGCTACATTTCCCATTCCTATAGTGGAAGATAATGCAGTAGACAAGGCCTGAAAATGTGAAATATGGCCTGGATCAGTTTCGTCATCATACTTTCCTGCGGTTATATCTATAGCATGTTTTAGATATTTGAATGCGATAAACTTAGAGCGGATTAATAGATATAGACCACCACCGATTAATAAGAATAGGAGAGGAAGACCCCATACAAAAGAAGCAAAGTCGCTAAGGAATTGATCAATATTCTGCATGTATGATTTTTAGTTTGTTGGATGCCAATAAGAAAGTGCTTTACGTATTGAAATCTGTTGTTTTGTGTTTGCTTCGTCGATGAATACTTAAGTTTTTATTCCTTTTTAATTTGTTCAAGTAACTCGATCCTATTATTGAATGGATCGTAAAAAGAGAATCTATTGAAATTTGGTAAAGGATTGTCTTCTTTAATTTTAATGTTGAGTGATTGCATTTCTTCCTTGACTTGAGCCAGGTTACTAATTTCAAAAGCAGGATGTCTTTTCGACTGATTAATTATATTTTCAGTGCCGATATGTAATTCGATGTCTGATATTAAAACCCAAAAGCCACCATTTTTTTTCAAGTCTTCTGGTTTATCTATTTCTTTGAGACCAAGTAGATCACAATAGAACGATCTTGCTTCTTTTTCTTTTCCTTTTGGAATACAAAGCTGTATGTGGTTGAGTCTTATAAATTCTATTTTACTTGGCATAGGATTATACTTTGCCGAATTGTGTTTTGCTAAATTATACGAATAAAAGAATAAGAATACAATATATTACTTTTAGAATTTGGAATAATTAAATAAAGCTGACCCTACACTTTCGTGTAAGACCAGCTCTAAATTTAAATAGTTAAATAATAAAGTTATTGCTACTTGTCTACTACTCTTTGAGCTTTCCTTGCGAGATTACTTGTCTTCGCATCTTTTTCTACTCCACCTTGTCTATATGCTCCAAGATCGATACAAAAATCTACTCTTTCTTTAGTTCCAAAATTTCCATCTGAGTAATAGAATTCATATCCTTCTTCATCAAGAATCGAGAAAGTACCTTCTCCATAATCGCAGCAAATACCATCTCCATAATCATCTCTTACCACTAATTTGTAACATCCATCGGGTAAGCAAATACCTTCTTCAATAGTTTCGCCAATGTATGATTCATCATAGTTTTTACCTTGTGCCATTTTCTCACCAGTATCCAAATCTCTAATGATCCATCTCGTTTCTTCTGGGTAGTCGTCAAATGTCAAACTGAATATGATTTCGTATCCATCGCAACCATTTGGATCTTCTTCCTCATTCTCATCGTCCTCGTTTTCTTCTTCCTCCTCATCCTCTCCATCATCATTTCCATCGTCATTTCCGTCATCGCTTCCATCTTCTTCTTCTTCTTCGCCGTCGCCATTTCCTCCTTCTCCTTCACTTTCAGAACATACCGAAGCAGCATTATTGATTACTAATTGTAAGTTAGCGGTAACATAGTTATTCATAGTACTTGCTTGATCATTAGAGAACATATACATACATGCATCATTGGTGTAATCCATATAGCTCATATGTAAGTCAATAGATCCACAAGAGCTGGTATTAGCAGAAGGACATCCGTAGTTAGAATCATCTTGTCCAGGAGTATCATTTATGCCATCATCAGATCCGCAACCACCATCTCCCCAAAGGTGATCTAAAAGAAGGTAGTGCCCAAGTTCATGAGTGAGAGTACGACCGAGATCATAAGGTGCATCAGGTGAGATTGATCCACAACCGTTACCACTTCCAAAGGCATTCGCATCTATAACCACACCGTCACCATTGCCGGAGCCACCTAACGGAGAATAGCCTAAGTAGCCTAGATTTGGCCTCACAAAAATATTAATGTAACCAGACCAATCGGAGTCATTA
>CALBEE010000170.1 GCA_937927575.1 uncultured Saprospiraceae bacterium
TGGTATTCATACATCTAATGCCTTAAAAATCGGCCAGCGAATCATCAAATCAATGAAAATAGCAGCGTAAATTTATCTGCACAATACTAGTTTCATTTTGAAGCACTAGATTCCTATGCCCTTACTTCTGAATATCCCTAACTATTAAAAATTACTCAAACAATTGTTTAATATTACATCTTACGTACAGCTATCATTCTGTGAATATATTATTTACTCAAAGACCGCATCTTCATTTTTAAAAGCTTTAATTTCAATTGGATTATTACTAAAGTCTAAGAAGAACATGGTGGCTTGTTCAGCACGTTGTCCTTGATATCTTACTTGCGGTTCGACGATAAACTTAATTCCTGAGCGCTCTAATTTTTCTTTTAGTAAAGAAAATTGATCCATAGAAACCAATGCGCCAAAATGTGGAATAGGTACATTCACACCATCAACCTTTCCGCAATAATCTAAGTCTAAAATTTGTTCACTGATATGAGCGGAAAGTTGATGTCCGAAAAAATCAAAGTCTATCCAATTTTCTGTTGATCTTCCTTCTTTACATCCTAAAATATCGATATAAAATTTTCGGGTGGATTCAATGTCTTTTATCTTGAATGCATAATGGAATGCTCCCATAAATAATTTTGTCTAATTGTGAATAATTTGCATTAAACTCTTACTATAAAGAAGTTTTACGCGGATACTTACTTCAAGTAAACTACACCTCCCTTCATTACAAAATCAATACTTTCCATCAACTTTATGTCTTGTAGTGGATTTCCTTTTACGGCCACAATATCTGCAAATTTTCCACGCTCTATAGTTCCTAATTCATCACTAACATTAAGTAGATCTGCGGCAGAAACGGTGGCTGAATGTATAGCCTCTATAGCGGGCATTCCTGCCTCTACCATATAGAAGAATTCCTTGCCATTATCTCCATGATACGACACACCCGTGTCAGTACCATAGGCTATTTTTACTCCTTTCTTGTAGGCTTTAGCAAAAGTTTCTTGTATCATAGGACCTATAGCTAATGCTTTAGGAACGATGACTGCAGGATAAAATCCTGGAATGGTCGCTTTCTCTGCAACAAATTTTCCAGCAGATATAGTGGGTACATAATAGGTACCGTGTTTTTTCATTAATTCCATTAATTCGTCATTCATCATAGTACCGTGTTCGATGCTAGTGATTCCGCCTTCTATCGCTCTCCGCATCCCTTCAATGCCATGTGCATGAGCTGCTGTAGTCATGCCATAATCTTTAGCAGCTTTCACTACCGCTTGCACTTCTTCGAATGTAAATTGAGGTCCTGAACCATCTTTAGCCACACTGAGTACTCCTCCAGTGGCAGTTATTTTGATACAATCAGCACCATTTTTATATCTCTGCCTTACAGCTTTATAGGCATCCTCTACGCTATTAATTACTCCTTCTTTTGGTCCGGGATTTCCTTTGAGATCATTTCTCACACCATTAGTTGGATCGGCATGTCCACCAGTAGTAGCTAATGATTTCTCAGCAGTATATATTCTTGGACCATCTACATAACCTAGGTTTATAGCATTACGCAATGATACATTTACTCCACTTCCACCAAGATCTCTAACCGTTGTAAATCCGGCTTGCAAAGTCTTTTGGGCATATTTAGCAGCACGAAATGCAATGTCTGCATCATTGTGTCTAAATTTTTCTTCGTAGCGTTTTGGACTTGATTCATGTTCGATATGTACATGCATATCCATTAATCCAGGCATTACGGTATGTTCCTTTAAATCTATTGTCTGGATAGCTTGGCTACCTTTTTTATACCCTTTTTCTATAGATGTGATTGTATCATCGGTGATGATGATAGTCATTTCTGATTGTGGATTTAACGATGTCATATCCAATAAAGTACCACAATGTAGGTATGTCGTAGTTTGGGCATCACTCAAATTGAGCCATACAATGGCTATAAGTAAACTTAGTAAGTATTTCATTTTACGGATTTTCATTATCGTTCGAAGTTAAGCCAACAGGATTATTTATTTGCGTCCTTGTAGGTATTTTCCTTAATAATGTCTTATTTATGATAGAGGTTTACCCTTGATGAAATTTCAGGGTAAACTCCCATTAAATTAATTTATAATATATAATAATCTATTCTTTACGTAGATATCATCTTCATTGTATATCTTTAAACCTACAGCGTTTTACTCGCTTATAATCATAATAATTCAAAGGATGACGAATAAATAATATAATTCGGATTATTCTAAATAAGGGATTCAAACATCTATGCCTAGGTATCTAATCATTATGTTCTTACTGGTTTCTTTTCAATGGTGCATTGGACAGAAAGTAATATCTAGTGGTTTAGATGATTTGCAGATTTCTAATAAAGCGATTGCGCTCTTTCAAACTCATAATAATAGAACACATTCAAACTCCTACCTCTCTAGTCAAAGTGATTCATATCAAATCGAAGAATCAATTTTAGAGACTATTATGGATGATGCACCAGAAAGCTTAATAGTAACTATAGAAATAGATGGCAGCCCCAAAGAGTTGGTTTTAAGGAGAATAAATGTTGTTAGTGACTCATATAGGCTTAAAACCAGCAGTGGAATCGATAGACCATTTTCTACAGATCTTATCACCTATCGAGGATTGGTTAGCGGTACTTCTTACAAGACGAATTGGACATTTGCTAATCATAAGGTTTCGATTATAATACAAACGGACCTAGGTAACTATGAAATCAATGCTAACGAAGAGGGAACGTATATAGGACATTACTCCAAAGATGTAAGAAAGCAGAAGAACTGGATTTGTGAAACGGTAGATGATCATAGAAGTAGTACCATTGAGACAGCAACCACACGATCAGGAGATTGTATAGAAGTCTATTTAGAATGTGATTTTTCGGCTTATATGGATAATGGATCTAATGTCACAGATACAGAAGCATGGGTTATAAATATGATGAACTCTGTGGATATGCTATATGATGATATTGGAGTTCCATTGGTAGTTTCAGAAATATTTGTTTGGGATACTGCCGATCCATATCAAACATCTTCTACATTAACTGAAGTGCGTAATGCTTTTATGGATCAGATACAGGATGGCTACAATGGTCGAATCGCTAAACTTCTCTCCACGAGACCAATTGGTGGAGGTATTAGTAATGGCATTGGAGGACTTTGTGGCTCATATGGAGATTTTCCTAGTCCTTATGCGATATCAACGGATTTAGATCCAAACCTTACCGCCTTCCCTAGTTATTCTTATAACATTTATGTGTTGGCTCATGAGATAGGCCATGTTATTGGTGCAAGACATACACATGCATGTGTTTGGAATGGAAATAATACTCAAATAGATGATTGCGGAAATGTATATGCCAATGACAATGGGAATACACCTGAAGGCTTATCTTGCTTTGATGAAGAAAATCCATTGCTCCCTACCTCAGGTACTATAATGAGCAATTGTAATCTTTTACCAGCTACAGGAATAGATTTTGCCAATGGATTTCACCCATTAGTGGCTATGGAGTTACTAGATAATTATGTCGATGCGGATTGTTCTACAGGAACAGTCTGTTTTACAGAAGTACCTTCAAATGATAATTGTATGGGCGCTATTGACTTGACCGTTTATGATGTGTGTAATCCTAGCTTGTTTGATAATTATTTAGCGTCTCCCTCGAATACGATTCCAGGAATTAGATGCGGCGATTTTGGTGCGGCTAATGATGTTTGGTTTAGAGTAAAGGTGCCAGATTCTGGATCAATTACTATAGAATCAACAGAAGATGGATCCTTAGACGATATGATTATCCAAGTATATAGTGGAGAATGTGATAACCTTACTCGAATAGAATGTGATGATAATAGTGGTACTGGCAATCACGCATTATTAGATTTGACAGGTCTAACTCCATGCGAATATTTATACATACGTATAGTAGAAACATTAAGTGATGAAGAAGGTACTTTTGGTTTATGTGCTCATGATCCTTCAGTAGCATGTCATCCAGATTTTGATGCTTTAATAGATATTTACAATGATTCTAATGGATCCTCTTGGAGCAATAACACTGGCTGGGTAGATGGCGCAGCAGGCACAGACTGTAATATTTGTGAGTGGTATGGTGTAGTTTGCGATGGATTTGGAAGGGTTAAAGAGCTGAATTTAGGTACTAACAATATGACAGGCACTCTATCCGCTTCGATGGGTGGCCTTACCTTTTTGCAAAGAATCAATCTACTAAGTAATGACATGACTGGATCTATTCCAGATGTCTTTTCCGATCTTGATGAAATCAATTATGTAGATCTTTCGGGTAATTTGTTTACTGGTATGATTCCTGATTTTACTGGTTTGACGGAGTTGGAGATTATATATCTTGAGAGTAATAATCTAACAGGCACATTACCAAGTGCAATAGGAGATCTGCCATTGATTAATATCTATTGGGTAAAAAACAATGATTTGTCAGGCTGTATTCCTTCTAACTATATAAATCTATGTGATATTCAAAGTGTACAATTACAAAACAATGAATCTCTGCCTTCTGATGGTGATTTTGCCCAATTTTGTGATAATGGATTGGGTGAAGATCTAGATGGTGATGGCTTTTGTAGTGGAGTAGATATTGATGATGATTGCAATGATCAAGCGAATAATGCTTTTCCGGGAGCACCAGAGATATGCGATGGTATTGATAATGATTGTAATGGGACGATTGATGAAGGGTTTGTAGCAACTAATACATGGATTGGAGGTGATTCGCAATGGAATATCGATGCCAATTGGAGTTTGGGGCACATTCCCTTAGCTTGTGAAGATGTAATAGTCACTAATGGTGATGTGAATCTTGGTACAAATGATGCAGTAGCTAGGTCAGTAACTGTAACGATCTCAGGCTATATGAGCATAAATGGAGCATTGTTAATTCAAGGATCAGATGGTTCGAGCTTCATTTCAGAAGAGGGTAGTGCGGTAGATATTGTTGGAAGCGTGGAAATATACTCTCTCAATGATACAGCTGTTTCTATATCTGGAACAGTTAGTAACTCAGGTGCGATGATGATTAATCATCCCACTGGACTAGTGCATATGGAAGTAATAGGTAATGGAAATTGGTCAAACCAAGGCCTAGGTTCAGTTACCATGATAACAAATTGATCGATAAAACAAGAAAATCACCCAATTGGGTGACAGAAAGGCAAGGGTATTGCTGTAATTTTGGAGTCTTAGAGGTAGCTTAGTTAAAGAACTAATGCCATGAAAACGGTTTTTGGTGACCGTTCGTAAATAAAAATGTGTCTTCTAGGCCTGTAGTTGAGTAAAACGAGCTAAACTGATTATATTGTCAGGGTGAATGGTTTAGTCGAACTAGTCAAATTGTACGAAAAGAACGAAAATTCTTTGCTACACGACTTTTTACTAACCCAAAGTGAGCGTTCACTCAATAATGTATATTTAAGCAAAAGATATTCATTAAATTTGAATCAGCCAAGAGTGTCATTTTAATTAACCCTCTTGACAAAAATCATAGAAAGAAAAAATATTTAATTATGAAGAAACTACTGTCATTAATTTTATTCTCTGGAATGGCTTTGGGTGTGTCCGCTCAGCTAGTCAATCAAGGAGGAACAATCACCATTCAATCAGGTGCTACTTTAGTAGTAGAGTCAGATATCACTAATAGTGGTACAGGTACTATTACTAATAATGGTATTATCGAAGTGAAAGGCGATATTACAAGTGAAGCTACTGCAACTTTTACCTCAGCAGTTGATTCCAAACTCAAATTTTCAGGGACTACACCAAGTACAGTCAATTTTATGGCAGCTACCACTTTAGCTGATGTAGAGATGGCTAAAACAGCTGAAGACGTAACATTGTCTTCTGATCTGGACATCGATGGTGATCTTACATTTACTGAAGATGATAACCAAATCATTCTAGGAGCTAATGATCTAGTACTAAGTGCTACATCTGCTTCTGATAATTCTACTGTGACTAATTCTTTCATCGTTACTGATGGAGCAGGAGTTGTAACTAAAGAAGGATTATCTACAGCTTTTGAATTTCCAGTAGGAGCTGCAATAGATTCTCAAAATGATATCACACTAACTGAAGCCGGTACTGCTGATAATATCAGTGTAAGAGTTTTAGCAGATGCATATGATGCACCATCTACCCAAACAGGTGCAATGACTGACGATGTAGTAAGCGCTACATGGGAAATCACAGAAGCAACATCAGGTGGATCTGACATTACTGCGGTTCCTTCTTGGACTGCTGCTGATGAAACTGCATCATTTGACAATACAGATGCCGCTGTATATCAATTCGACGGATCTAGTTACACTGCACTAGGGGCAACTGGAGCAGCAAATACAACAAATGGTATCAGCACAATATCTAACGCAGGTCTTGTACTTGACGGTACAGATTATCTAATAGTTGGAGATGGAGCATTATCTGCTGCAGAATTAGCTATTAAGATGTTTTTGGAAGGGCCTTACTCTGCGGCTAACAGTTTAATGAATGATGCACTTAGAACTGGATCGCATCTACCTATTGCGGAGCCGTATGGTGCAATGACTAATTTCACTCATGTTGGAGATGGAGGATCAGAGGCTGTAATGGCAGAGGCAGATTTTGACTTTGCTGCAGATGGAGATGATATAGTGGATTGGGTATTTATTGAAATAAGAGATAATTCTAATTCTACGATATCGACAAGATCTGCATTACTTCAAAGAGATGGAGATATTGTTGATCTTGGTGGGGGAAATGTGAAATTCTCAGCTGTGCCTAATGGAGATTATGATATTGTAGTAAGACATCGAAACCACTTAGGAATAAAATCAGCTAATAATGTAACCGTAACAAAAGGTGGTGTCGCAACGTATGACTTTACAACTGCAGCTGCTCAATCTCAAGGCGCAGATGTACCTGAAGTTGAAACAGGTGTATTTGGTGTATGGTCTGCAGATGCTAACGCAGATGGAGAAGTGAATGCTACTGATAACGTTTTATATTGGAGGGTTCAAAATGGTCAGGCATATTCTTATAATACTAGTTCTGCTGATTATAACTTAGATTCTGAAGTGAATGCTACAGACAATGTTCTTTATTGGAGAATTAATAATTCTAAAACTTCACAAATAGACAACTAATATGAAAACTATAATTACATCACTAATATTTTCTGTCATGACAATTTCGATGTCAGGACAAACATTTTGCTTGGAAATTCAAAGTCTAAATCCGACTGCTGATGGTTCTCAACTTCACGTTGAGTTATTTGTAAGTGGTAGTGCAGATTTTGGTCTTGGTCAATCAAATTTAAGATTCACATTTGATGAAACTAAAGTTGATAATCCTACATTGGTTAGTTCGCCATTGGGTTTCGCAACCGGATACTTCCCACCTACAGTGAGCAATCCTCTTGATGGAGAAGCTTCCCTGAATATTGAGCAGACAAGTGGAGGATATACTATAGGAGCATCACCAGCATCTGTCGGAGTTATATCCTTTGATATTTTAGATGATACAGCTCTTACCGATTTTTCTTGGTTGTATAATGGAGGATCAACTTTAACACAAGTTTTTAAAGATGATTTTGTACAAATTTTTGCTACATCTGATGACAATACATGTTTAGTTCCTTTGGAAAGTGTAGCACTTCCAATAAAAATGAAATCATTCACAGCAATACCTTTTGAAAACAGAGATGCAAATCTAGATTGGATTACTGCAACTGAAATCAATGCTAGTCACTTCGAAATAGAGCGTTCTAATGACGGAGAAAACTTTACTCAGATCGGTAGAGTAGAAGCTACAGGAAATAGTAATACTGATCAAGAGTATAAATTCTCTGATAGAGATGTGAATATTGAAAGAAATGATGTAGTACAATACTACAGAATTAAAATGGTCGACATTGATGGACAGTTCAAATATTCTGGAGTAAGAGTAGTGAACTTTACAAGATCAGATATTGATTTCACAATCAATGCCTTCCCTAATCCTACAACAGATTTCGTTCAATTAGAACTTACAGGATTAGATAATTCAAGTACTGAAAGACCTTCATTGATGATCTTCACTAATACTGGTGAGCTAGTAAGATCCGTACAATTAAACTCAGATCTTGGAAAAATAGATATGTCGGATTTACCTGGTAGCCTTTACCACTTTATGATAGAGTATAAAGGCCAGAAATACAATGAGAAAATCGTTGTAGTAAAATAAGTGAGTGTGGCTTTTTCTCAGAAGGAGAAAAAACGCGCGTACAAACATTTCGTAGAAATGTGTAAAAGCATTGAGGCAGAGTTTCTGCAAGAAACACGTTCAATGCTTCACGAAAGAAAGAGACAGATTTTCTCTAGAAACACGTTCAATGCACCACTGACTACAAGCCATAAGACATTTGAAGTAAGTGTGGCTTTTTCTCAGAAAGAGAAAAGCGCGCTTAAGTATTCGAGAAGTTTATTAAAACAAAGAATATATAAAAGACTATAAATACCTGGTTTTTGTTAATCAATTTGTAGGGATTCCCAGAGGTGGGAATCCCTTTTTGTGTACCGTAGCCTTCAGGCTGCGAACTGTTTGTGTATTGAAAAAACCAGAAGCAATTACGAAAGAGATTCAGAAAGAAACGCGTACGTTTTTGCCATAAAGAAAGTCTAGTCATTCAAAGTAAAATCTAATCACGAGATAGCTCAGGTCCAAAAAATAACTTTATTTGTAAGTTCTTTTTATAACCTTGGCTTACATCATGTCCTTTAAACTAACTTCCAAATTTAAACCTACTGGGGATCAACCCAGCGTGATTTTTTCATTAAATGAGAAAAAACGTACGGGCATGTAATGTGGTAACGTTTTGTAAAAACATGTACATTGCATCATAAAAGTTACTGATACGATGTCCTTTAAACTTACTTCCAAATTTAAACCTACTGGGGATCAACCCAACGCCATTAAACAATTGGTCGATGGAATTGAAGACAATGAAGAATTTCAGGTGCTTCTTGGTGTCACAGGATCTGGCAAAACATTTACTATGGCAAACGTCATAGAAAAAGTACAACGACCTACATTAATACTTACTCACAATAAAACTTTAACCGCTCAGCTTTATGCAGAGTTTATGGAGTTTTTTCCTGATAACGCCGTAGAATTTTTCGTATCCTATTATGACTATTATCAACCTGAAGCTTACATCAATACTTCAGATACATATATCGAGAAAGATCTTTCAATCAATGAGGAAATTGATAAATTAAGATTGAGAGCTACATCGTCACTATTATCAGGTCGTAGAGATGTAATTATCGTATCTTCTGTATCTTGTATATACGGTATGGGTAATCCTGAAGATTTTAAAAAGGGTGTAATTAGAATTAAGAAAGGGGAAGTCATTACGAGAAATGCTTTTCTATATAAATTGGTAGATAGTCTATACTCGCGCACAGAAACGGATTTTAAAAGAGCCACTTTTAGAGTAAAAGGCGATACAGTGGATATTAATTTGCCCTATGTAGATTATGGTTATAGGGTGATTTTTTTTGGTGACGAAATTGAAAAAATAGAACGACTAGAAATAGAGACTGGAAAACGTATTCACGATTTAGATCATGCCGCTATCTTTCCTGCCAATTTGTATATAGCCCCTAAGGATAGATTAAAGTTTATCATTAAGGATATCGAAGACGAATTATATGACCACGAAAAATTTTTCGAAGCGGAAGGAAGGTTCATAGAAGCTAAAAGGGTAAGAGAAAGAGTAACTTTTGATTTAGAGATGATGCGCGAATTAGGATATTGTAGTGGCATCGAAAATTATTCAAGATTTTTTGATGGCAGAAAACCAGGCACTAGACCATTCTGTTTGTTAGATTATTTTCCAGATGACTATCTATTAATTGTTGATGAAAGTCACGTTACTTTACCACAAGTACGAGGTATGTGGGGAGGTGATCGAGCTCGTAAACTTAATCTTGTCAATTTTGGATTCCGTTTACCATCAGCAATTGATAATCGACCTTTGTCTTTTGAAGAATTTGAATCTGTTACTAACCAAACAGTGTATGTTTCCGCCACTCCTGGAAATTATGAATTAGAACAAACTGAAGGAGTTGTAGTTGAGCAAATTGTAAGACCTACAGGATTATTAGATCCGCCAATAGAGGTCAGACCAAGTATCAATCAAATAGACGACCTGCTTGAGGAGATTCAAGGGAGAATTGAAATCAATGAAAGAATATTGATTACAACCTTGACTAAAAGAATGGCAGAAGAACTTACTAAGTACTTAGAAAAATTAAATATTAAAGTACAGTACATTCATTCCGAAGTAGATACTTTAGATAGAGTTGAGATTATTAAAAATCTGCGACTCGGCAATTTTGATGTTTTAGTAGGAGTCAACCTTTTAAGGGAAGGATTGGATATGCCAGAGGTATCTTTAGTTGCAATCTTGGATGCCGATAAAGAAGGATTTCTGCGTAATAATAGATCATTAACACAAACAGCAGGTAGAGCAGCTCGTAATGCTAACGGTCTAGTAATATTTTATGCTGATAAGATAACAGATAGCATGCAGATAACGATCGACGAAACTAATAGAAGAAGAGCTCTACAAATAGCCTATAATGAGAAGTGGGGTATTACACCAACTACAGTTAAGAAAAGTAGAGAAGATATAATTAATCAGAAGTCTGTGTTAGATATAAGAGTCGCAGAACCAAAGGCCTATATCGAACCTGAGGAAATTAGTGTAGCCGCGGATCCAATTATTGCCTACATGTCTAAAGACAAAATAGAAGACATGATCAAGCAAACAGAATTTAAAATGAAGAAGGCTGCCAAAGATTTAGATTTCATTAGTGCCGCTCAGTATAGAGACGAACTTTTCGCCTTGAAAAAGAAGCTTAAAGCATAATATGAATGTTTAATTAAGCATTAAACTAGCTGCTTAAAGCTTCAAAGAAAATGCAGTATTATAGCTATAGTACAAGAAGTTGAAGGCATAGAATAAGTTTTTTTTGATAGAAAGATTTGCTTGCCTTGAACTTCAAAGAAAGAGTAGTAGTACAGCTATAGTACAAGAAGTTGAAGGCATAGAGGAAGTTTTTTGATGGAAAGATTTGCTTGCCTTGAACTTCAAAGAAAATGCAGTATTATAGCTATAGTACAAGAAGTTGAAGGCATAGAGGAAGTTTTTTTGATGGAAAGATTTGCTTGCCTTGAACTTCAAAGAAAGAGTAGTAGTACACCTATGATAAAAGAACTTGAAGGCAAAACATAATTGTTTATTTTGGGATTAAAGTATCTGCTTTTAGTTTCAAAGAATTACAAGTTGATTAATGATTAGCTCGAGCCCTGTTTTATTTGTCCCCCTTTGGAGGGGGTAGGGGGAGGAACATTTAGACAAAATCATCAAACATGCCAAAACTGAATTTCAAAACTTTCGGCTCCGGAGATCCAATCATAATCTTGCATGGCTTATTCGGTATGCTAGACAATTGGCAAACCATTGCTAAAAAATTAGCTGAAGACTATATGGTCTACCTAGTCGATTTACGTGACCACGGAAAATCTGAACATACCACTGAATTTAATTATTCTTTACTTGCTCAAGACATCGCCGAATTTCTCGAAACAGAATGGATTCATGAAGCTTATATTATTGGACATTCAATGGGAGGAAAGACGGCCTTGCAGCTTGTTAAAGATTATCCAGACTTAGTAGAAAAACTCATCGTTGTGGATATAGGTATTAAAGCCTATCAAGGAGGCCATGAGATTATATTGAAAGCCCTGAGCAGTGTGCCTATAGAAACAATTAAGAGTCGAAAGGAAGTTGAAGAGCATCTATCCCAATATATATCGGAGCCAGGCATTAGATTGTTTCTCATGAAAAATCTTACACGTAATAAGGAAGGTGGATATCGCTGGAAAATGAATCTCAATCTTTTGATAAAGCATTATCAGGATATCCTAGCAGGTATTACCTTTGATGATATACTAGATACTCCAACATTATTTATAAGAGGTGGCAATTCAAGATATATTCCAGATGAAGATGTCGAATCTATTTCTAGCAATTTTGAAGATATGAAATTGGAAACTGTACAAGATGCCGGACATTGGGTACATGCGGAGCAGCCAAATGAACTATTATCTATTATAAGATCGTTTTTATCTTAGACTTCTGAATTTAAGAACACGAAAAGTAAAATATGAAGATTAAACATCTATTCCTTCTTGTATTGGGATCAATAATAGGAACCTTATCTCCAAATCAAGCCAATGCTCAGGATGATCGTTATTTCGAAATTTCAAAGAATCTGCAAGTATTCGCAGAGGTATATAAAGAGTTGAATGCCAACTATGTAGATGAATTAGACCCTAATGAATTGATGCGGATCGGCATCGATGCTATGGTCAACTCTTTAGACCCATATACTAGATATATATCTGAGGCCCAGATAGCAAGTTATCGACTTAATGACCAAGAGACCTATAAAGGAATAGGTGCACGTATGGAAGTAATTGATGATTATGTGACGATCGTGGAGCCTTACGATGGTGGTCCAGCCTTAGAAGCAGGTCTTAAAGCTGGTGATCAAATAAGAAATGTTGGTAGATACGCAACCAAAGGAAGGTCATTAGAAGAAGTAAGTGCATTAGTAAAAGGTGCTCCAGGAACGGAAGCTCAACTGCAGATTTATAGACCAAGTTCTGGAGAAACATTGCCAATAACATTGGTTCGTGGAAGCGTAGAACGTAAAAACGTACCCCATTACGACATGGTTTCTCCTGAAGTAGCGTACGTTTCTTTAACTACTTTTACTCAGAATGCAGGAGCAAATATTGCTAAAGGATTAAAAGAGCTCCAAAAGGAAAATCCAGAAATGAAGGGAGTGATCCTTGATCTTCGTCAAAATGGTGGTGGACTATTAGCAGAAGCCTTACATGTAACTAACATATTTGTACCTAAAGATCTAGAGTTAGTAACTACGAAAGGAAAGGTCAAAGATAGAGATAGAGCATTTACAACACGTAATATTCCTGTCGACGTTGAAATACCTTTGGTAGTATTAATAGATAAGAAATCCGCTTCGGCATCAGAAATCGTTTCAGGGTCCATTCAAGATCTTGATAGAGGTGTAATTATGGGTCAGAGATCATATGGCAAAGGATTAGTTCAGAACACGAAAGATTTAAATTATAACTCAAGAGTTAAGCTTACTACCTCAAAGTATTATATACCTAGTCGAAGATGCATTCAAAGCGTTGCATACGAAAATGGAGAGCCTAAGGATATTCCAGATGATCAGCGATCAGTTTTTAAAACGAAGAATGGAAGAAAAGTATTAGATGGTGGAGGTGTGACTCCAGATGTAAAATTAGAACCCAAGAAAAGGTCTTCATTATTAAAAGCTTTAACGAAAGAGTATATCATCTTCAAGTATGCTAATGAATATGTAGAAAAGCAAAGTGCAATAGAAGATCCAGTAGCTTTTAAGTTTAGTGATTATGCAGGATTCAAATCTTTTGCTGAAAAATCAGGTTTCGAATATAAAACAGCTACTAACGCAGTTTTAGCTTCACTTGAAGAAAAGTTAGCGGAAGATGACTTAGACGAGGAATTAAAAAGTACCATAGATCAGCTGAAATCTGCTATAAAAACAGCTAAAGCAGATGATTTTGAACAGTATAAAGATGAAATTATCTTCGAAATAGAGCAAGAGCTAGTATCTCGATATTTTAATCAAAAAGGTAGAATTCAAAAACAATTGCAAAACGATAGTGAGGTGAATGCCGCTATAGAGCTACTGAATGATCGAGCTAGGTACGATGGTATTCTTAAATCTCCGATGTAAAAAGTTTTCAGTTTGAAAAAAAGTTGCCGTCCAACCTGATATATTCGATATGTCGTTGTTTTTTAAATAATATATAGAACCTTAAACTCTGGAATTAAAGATGCCAGACCCGAATCACATTCTGCATATCAATTCTACTACTGGTATCTGTTCCGTAGCAATATCATCTGGTAAGGAATTAATAACATGCAAAGAAACTACCGAAGCGAATAGCCATACTGAAGTAATTACGCTTTTTATAAATGAAGTAATGAAAGAAGTAGGTATTACCTATAAGGAACTTTCAGCTGTAGCTTTAGCCTCTGGTCCTGGGTCTTACACTTCCTTAAGGGTAGGGTGTTCTACAGCCAAAGGGATCTGTTTTGGAAACGATATACCTCTAATAACCATTCCCAGCCTCGATATATTAGCCTCTTCTTGTATAGCTATGGCTAAGGAAGGAGATTATATAATACCAATGATCGACGCCAGACGAATGGAGGTATATACTGCCGTTTATGACTATAATGGCAATAAAATAGATCAAGATCATGCACTTATTATTGATGATATGGCCTACCAGGAATATATTGACGATAGTATAACACATCATCTTTTAGGTAATGGTGCTAAGAAGACATTGGATCTATTGACTCAATCTTCAGTACAGTTGCATCAGAAGTATAGCTCTGCAGCTTATATGCCAGATTTAGCTAACAGAGCTCTATTAGCCCAAGAATTTTCTGACTTAGGCTATTTTGAACCCTTTTATCTCAAGGGTGCCAATGTCACCAAATCCAAGAAGAAATACTTCAATAATTAATAGTAAGAGTTAGATCGCAGCTTATTCCTTCAGAGAAATACATAGTTACAAGTATTTAATAAGGTCATAAGGCAGTAAATGGGCTTGTTTGCTTAGACTAATTTCACCAATTACAATTTCCATTATCTGTATCAAATTGGTTGTCAGTTTCGATTATATGCAATTTTATATGATTGGTATGTAGTTTGCACTATTTAAGGTAGATAAAATTCAATTATTTACTACCAAACTTATCACTATGGAGACGCTATCAACAATTCTAGGTATCGTAGTAAGCATTCTTACTATTATCACTTTAATACTGACAATCATTAAGATTAGAAAGGATAAAAAGGACTAAAACATTAATCATATGTGCTTTGGTATATAAACTCTATACCATGTGTAACCTCTTCTAAATAAGAGACAATTAGATCATCCTCGCTTATAATATAACACTTGTTATACATAGTACATATTGTGTATATGCCTAATTCCTTACATTTCTGGGATAACTCCACAAATGGCCCAATTTTAGCATTGTATTAACATAATACACTGATAATAAGGAAATTATATTTCAGTAAGATTGTTAATTCATTGATCAGATTCACGATTGTGAGAGTACATATATCAAATTGCCGAAATCTATAATGAGGGTTTAACCTGATTGGCACACCGTTTGCTTAAGTACTATCGTATCCGTGAACATTAACTAATTTTTGTATGAGAAACAAGAAAAACGAAACAGTAACACTCAAGAAAGGCTCGAAAGATGTACAGTTAGATTACGTTGATCTAAGAAAGGCTGTATTGGTAC
>CALBEE010000171.1 GCA_937927575.1 uncultured Saprospiraceae bacterium
ATAATCATCTGTACTGTTCCATGCAGGATCAAGATTCACTGTCATAGTTGGTTGCACAGAAAATTCAGTATATCCAAAGTCCGATGGCATTTTATGAGAGCCTAAAAAGTCTTTGTACATCACACCACGCACTTTTATACCTTCCTTCTTCAAAATAGGCTTCAGTATGTCCAATGATTGTTCTACCAAAGCAAACTTTTTGGAAACATCGATATCATCATTGAAAAACATACCATAATTACCCGTAAGTGTAAGATTACCTACTACCAAGGTATACGCCCTAAATCTAGAAGCCACGGACTTCTTGACACTCGCTAATATTTTGCTCGCTCTCGATCCACTGAGATCCTTATCGAATCTAATACTCTCATCTAGTCGGATGGTCTTGATTTGATAATATCCTATACCAATATCACCTTGCTCATCAGTAGAAAATAAAGCATATCGATATTGCGCATCACTCGGTGGGGCTAATTCGAGAGCTTTTAAAAAGGCACGACCAAAGAATGTATCATTAGAAGGTACTATACTCTGCCAACGTTCTATTATCTCATCAATGGATTTATAGAACTGCACAGATACCGTATCATCAATTGGAAGTGGAAAACTCTTAGGATTTGCAATGGTAGAAGATGTTGTCGAAGTCGATTTAGACCGCAAATTAGATATACAAGATCCTAGCGAAATAGAAGTCATAAATAGTTATGAATAATAGAAATGCAACATACATATCTATGGTGTAAATTTAAATAGAATGTTGTGTAATGGACTAGTAATACGTCCAAAAGCTTTATATAGTCTACAAAAACGTCTTAAACAATGGTAATCTGACCAATTTTAATGCTATCCTTTAGGCTTTTGCCCTTGAGATGCCTTGATTTTCCGTAAGGCATATTGTTCATCTTCCCAAGAGAGTAATTTCACTCTCGCAAATCCTTTATAATTGGTGAAATACTGCTCTATCATCCATTTTATAGAAGCATGCTCTACGGCAAAATCTGAAAACTCGCTTGCTTTAAATGTCTGACGATTCTCGGAATTAGGAATAGCTATGTAAAAATCCTTTTTTATTCCATCATCCGACAGTCGCATTGCT
Source organism: uncultured Saprospiraceae bacterium (assembly GCA_937927575.1). Classification (GTDB taxonomy): domain Bacteria; phylum Bacteroidota; class Bacteroidia; order Chitinophagales; family Saprospiraceae; genus UBA1994. The sequence goes on from CALBEE010000171.1 coordinate 1,097, forward strand.
CCTATAGGAGTTACATTTAGATTTTGGCCTTTATATATTCGGTCCGAAAGAATTATGAAATCTAAAGACGTATTTTGATCTATCTGCTTATGAGCTATATTGAAAGGCAGAGGTAAATAAGGCTTAACTGCATCTTTGACATCATAACTATCACCTGCTCCATAACTTACTTCTACTTCAATACCATCTTCTGATATCTCTATCACGGATTGATTTTCTGTTTCCTTACAACTAATCCATAGTAAGCCCACACAGAGTACAACAAGAAGAATGCGCATAATTAGAAATGAAATTAGAATACACTACAAGATAATAAATGTTACGAGAAAAGTATGAAAAATAATTCTATAGCGACCATGTGTTATATCAAGATCACATCACGGCATCAAGTAGATTTTTAGTATACTCTTTTTGTGGATTATTCAATATAGACTCAGTATCATTCATCTCCACAATTTTCCCAGCTTGCATGACCATAATTCTATCACTTATAAATTTTACTACTGATAGATCATGGGTAATAAAAATATAACTAAGATCAAATTCATCTTTAAGATCCTTCAATAAATTCAATATTTGAGCCTGCACGCTAACGTCTAATGCCGACACAGATTCATCACAAATTATAAATTTAGGATTCATACTTAATGTACGTGCAATACAAATTCGCTGTCTTTGTCCGCCTGAAAATTGATGTGGATAGCGATCATAGTAGTCTGCCTCTAAGCCCACTTTCTCCAGTAGTTCTATTACTTTTTCCTTTCTTAAAATATCATTATCAAATATACCATGAACCTTCATCGGCTCTTGTATCGCTGCACCAATACGCATCCTAGGATTAAGGGATGAAAAAGGATCCTGAAATATAATTTGATAATCCTTTCTAAGTTTACGCATATCAGTCTTACCTAAAGCGAATACATCTTTATCCTCAAAATATACTTTACCTGAGGTAGCAGGTATTAGCCTTAGAATAGATTTTCCAAGCGTAGACTTACCACTTCCTGATTCGCCTACTAAACCTAAGGTTTCTCCTCTTTTCATTGTAAAACTCACATCATCCACTGCCTTTGTAAATGCGGTAGGTCTTCCGAAGAAATTCTTCTTAGCCGTGTAATAAGTACTTAAATTTTCTACTCTGAGTATATCGGCTTCATTTCCTAGACCGATGATTCTAGTTTGATAATCTGCAATAGGTTCTATAAGAGAATTAACAAAATCCAGCTGTTTTTGGTCATCGCCTGCACGCTCCATAAAATCAGAAATGACTGGAAGTCTATGCATTCTTTTATCCATTGGAGGTCTACAAGCGATTAAGCCTTTAGTGTATGCATGTTGCGGATTATTAAAGAGCTTATTCGTCGCTCCTTGTTCAACGATTTCCCCTTTATACATCACTATGACGTAATCTGCAATTTCCTTAATCACTCCCAAATCATGACTTATGAAAATCGTAGACGTATCAAATTCGCTTTTAATTTCGCTAAGAAGTTTAATTATTTCTTTTTGGACAGTGACGTCTAATGCCGTGGTAGGTTCATCTGCTATCAGTATTTCAGGATGATTGGCTACAGCCATAGCGATCATCACACGTTGTATCTGTCCACCAGACATTTCATGGGGATAGGAACGATAGATACGTTCTGGATCAGGCAACTGTACCCTTTCGAACAATCGTATTACTTGTGCTCTGGCTTCAGCTTTAGATACCTGATTATGAATGAGAATCGCTTCTGCTACTTGCTTACCACAGCGTTGTGTAGGATTTAGCGAACTCATAGGTTCTTGAAAAATCATTGAAATGGCATTACCTCTCAAAGTGCACATTTCAGCCTCGGAAATGTCCAATATATCTCTTGACAAACCATCTTTAGAAATATAATCAACTTGACCGTTCTTAATAAATCCTGGTGGCGATGGTAGCAGCCTCATGATAGAGAGCGAAGTAACCGATTTGCCACTACCCGACTCACCTACGATACCTATAGTACTTCCTTTGGGAATCGTAAAAGAAATATTCTTTACAGCTTCAAATTCCTTTCCATCATTGATGAACACGGTTTGTAAACTCTTGATATCAAGTACTTTATTAGAAGTGGTATCGGTCAATGCTTATGCCAGTTATATTAAGATTATTGTAAATATAAGAATTTGGACTTTGAAATCACCACAAGATTTGTAGCGATTAGCCCACAACTATTAAAGTAAGTACGTAATCCATGTAATCACTACTCCCTATTCACCTCTTAGGCTAGGGACACAATTATTACGATTCCTTTATTCCCAATCTAAAATCTGTAAGCTGTATTTAAATTACACTCCCAGTTATTAAATAAATCATAAAACCAATATAACTATGTGTAGATCGTTGTATAAAGGCATTATATCAATGTGTAACTCGGTATATTTGCACCAGTTAGATTTAAGAAGATTCCCAATAAGTGTAATAGTCAATATTTTAGATTAATCACTTAATAAGATATAGCATGAAAATAATAAAGAAAATAGCTTGGACACTCTTTATGATTGTCTTAGGCCTTATCATAGCAGCAATAGTGATCCCTTATGTATATAAGGACGACATAATGGATAAGTTGAAAATCACTTTAAATGAGCAGTTGAATGCTAAGGTGGACTTTGATGACATTGATATCTCAATTCTATCATCATTTCCCAATGCACAAATAGATATAGAAAATCTAAGTATTACGGGAATAGACAAGTATGTTGATACCAAATTATATCAAGCTAATCATACGCTATTGGATGTGAGTCTTCCTTCTTTGATAAAGGATGATATTCCTTATCAGCTTAGAGAAGTCATTGTCGATAAGGCGAATATTACTATTATTCGATCAAAAGATGGTTCGGCCAATTACGAAATCACTAAAGAAACTGGTGGCGAGTCCTCAGAATATACCCTAGATCTCGATAAATATGAAATAAAAGAAAGTAAAATTACTTACCTAGACCAGACTTCAAATCTTAGCGTGGTAATTGATCAATTTGATCATAATGGTACAGGCAGGTTTACTGAAAGTATCTATGACCTCGACACATATAGTGAAAGTGGCAGCATGACTGTAACCAGTGAAGGTGTTAGCTATATCAAAAATGCTAAAGTAAAACTTGATGCCATCATCAATATAGACATGCCTAATGAGAAATATACACTCAAGGATAATAAACTAAGTCTAAACGAGCTTAATCTTGATGCAGATGCCTATGTGCAAATCAAAGGTGATGATATTTTTATTGATGCAAATATCAAAGGGCTTGAGGATAACTTCAGAAGTTATTTATCGGTGGTACCCAACGCATATGTCGATCAATTTGCCAATGTGGCTACTGAAGGTAAAGGGGCCCTTACTGCTAAAATAAAAGGAAATTACAATGCTATAAAAGAGCAATATCCTGCCGTAGACTTTGATCTAAATATTTCCGATGCCTTTGTAAAGTATCATAATATGCCTAAGGCTGTTGAAGACATATTTGCGCATATTCAAATAGATGCAACAGAAGGTAATTACGACGATTTAGTAATCAATATTCCAGCGTTTAAAGCTAGAGTTGGAGACGATCCTTTAGAAGGCAAATTAGTCATAAGTGATTCCTCTACGGATCCTGAATTGAATGGATTTTTCAAAGCTGATATTGATCTGAGAAATTGGAAGTCTGCAATCCCTGCTGATGTAGTGAATGACATGGAAGGCTCTGTCCAAAGTGATATTGTTTTTGGAGCAAAAGTATCGGATATAGAATCATCCAGATATGAAGCTTTAGCATTGAAAGGGAATATGACTTTTACAGATATTAGTATCAAGAGAAATAATGAATTAGATATCGCAGTTGCAAATGGTAAATTACAGGCCACTCCTAAAGAATTAGATGTAGATGTTAAAGGAATAAGGTATGGTGAATCAGATTTAGCAATATCTACTAATATAAAAGATCCTCTACTTTTAGCCATTAATACTAACGAACCCATCATCGCTGAAATCAATATCGATGGTGGCATGATAAATAGCAACGAAATATTAGGCATCAGTACTACCCAAACTGAAACTGATAAAAGTGCCGAATCAAACATTTATAATATTGCAGAAAGCAAAGTTAAACTAGTGGCTAATGCAGATCAAATTATCTACACCGATCAAACATGGAAAAATGTAAACTTAAACGGACAGCTCGATGGTGATAAAATCTATATCACTGACGCCTCCGCCTCTATGAATGAAAACGATATCAATCTCAAGGGTACACTTAATCACCCAATGGGATACATGGAAGGGACAGATCCACTTACAGGAAAACTCAATATCACAAGTAGCAGATTAAACCTAAATGACTTTATGAGTGATAGTGATGTAGAAAGTGAGAGCACTAATTTTTTGGTTCCAGAAAATGTTGATGTAGATATTGAAGCTAACATAAAAGATCTTACCTATACCAATATGAATATGGCCAACAGTAATGCGAGTATTCAAATAGAAGATCAGATAATAAACATCATGTCAATGACTACAAAAACGCTAGGTGGTGAAATAGCATTACGAGGAAAATACGATAGCAAGAATCCTGAGAAGCCTGGATTTGATATGATGTTGGATTTTAACAAAATTGAATTTGAAGAAGCTTTTGATAAAATGGAAACCATGCAAAAGTTAGCGCCAATTGCTAAATACATAGCTGGCTTCTTTAATTCAACATTAACCTTCAAAGGAACGCTTGGTGATGAAATGATGCCTGATCTCAACTCATTAAACGCCTCTGGATTTATTGAAACATTTTCTAGTAGTATCAATAACTTCTCAGTTCTTGAAGGCTTGGGAGAAAAATTGGGGATCAATGAATTAAAATCTATTGGTTTAGAAAACACCAAAAACTGGTTCGAAATTGTAGATGGTACAGTTGAGCTTAAACCTAAAAAATTTGAAGTAAAAGGAATCGACATGGCTATAGCTGGATCACATGG
>CALBEE010000172.1 GCA_937927575.1 uncultured Saprospiraceae bacterium
GATTCAAAACTATCGGTTCTAAAGTATCATAGCCCCATATCTTTATTTATAGAAGGGCGTTTTATGGATTTTGCGTCGTGGCGCATTGTACGCGTTTGTAATTAAATTATTCTGTGATTTTGAGGATGTCATATTATGTGCCTTATCAGTGAAGTTACTTTTTAACTTTCATTGTGGCTTGTTATATATGTTTTTAGATGAGTTGTTCTATGGTTTTTATCGTGGCGCATGGTACGCGTTTGTAATGTAGTTATTCTACGGTTTTCTTTGTGGCGTATTGTTTTCGTTTGTAATGTTGTTGTTCTACGGCTTACATCGTGGCGCATTGTACGCGTTTTTGCAAAACGCTGCCACAATGCGCAGTACGCGCTTTCTGCGAAAACGCTTTAATACCAATAATTGATTTTACAGACAAGCGCACGATTATTGGTTTGTACTTGTCTTCCGATTGCGCCATTGAAAACATCGTAATTATCAATATATACTAAGAAGATATCTGACATTGGGGCAAACCGCCATTGTAATCTACTATTGATACCCATAAATTCATTTTGATCTTGAAATTGAAATAGGGTAGTCCAAAGAACATTTGTGTTAAATCCAATTTCCATTTTTCCTAACATAGCAGATATTGTACCTTCTCCATATTCATCAGGAAAGCTAAGTTCGTTATGTTGATAACCTATACCTAGATTTCCCCATGGAGTAACTCGGTAATTAGTATTGATTGCTATTTGGTTTAATGATCCATTATAGAAGGCACCAGCTCGCCCTTCTACACTGTAGGAAAAAGCTTTGCGATCGTCGGATGTAAAGCGTCCATTGATAAATGAGAAATTGTATTTCTGCGAAGGTAAGGGCACTCCATCGGAAAGAAATGAAAAAGGGAATACTAAGTCTAATTCTGTATTGCCTAAGGTTATACCTATTTCGGCTCTCGATCTCAAAACTACTAAATAGCTCATGTTTGAGTTACGTTCATTAAAGCTGCCATCGGTGTTGAGTATAATTTCATTGCCAGCGCCAAAGTTATGCCTAGCTATGCTTCCATCTTTGGGTCTAAATGTATAATCGACGAAAGTGCTATTTTGTATATATCCTAATCTTACAATTTCATTGTTTTCGGCGTCAAAATTTTCAATTCTAGCAACGAAGCCCATGTCTGCATAGTAGTTTTTTTGCATGAAGACATTGTCCGTACCTATCTCCCAATTTTGATTGGTAAAGCCTGCAAAAGCCGTATAAAATCCTTGATCACCTCTAATGTTTTCTTTGAAGGAATGATGCATACTACCGGCCAAAACATATTTGCCATTATCCGAAGTATAGATAGCTTCTAGACTTGTGTTTCTTCCATAATCTCCTGATATCGTCTTATTATCATCAAAGGCTTGTCTATTTAAAAACATACCTTGTATTATCGATCTACCAAATCTTTTTTGATAGCTAACGGCACTTTGGTTTTGTGCCGCGGTATTATCGCTTTTCAGTGAATGTACATTCATTACACCGATTCTAGAGGAAGGAGTGATGTTACCTGTGAGCCGCATTCCGTATAGTATAGGTACGGCTTGTCGTTTGCTGTCTAGTCCTATGGTTCTAGAGAAAAACGGCCTAGCGCCACCTACTCCGAAATCTGCGAAAAGATCACTGTTTTCCAAAAAGAATGTTCTTTTTTCAGGAAGAAAAATATTGAATCTAGTAAGATTGGTTTGTAATTCATCCACTTCTATATTTGAGAAATCAGGATTTAGAGTAAGATCAAGATTAAGAGTAGAAGTAACACTTGCTCTAGCATCTAATCCTGTATTGAAATTAAAATTTGTATCTATATTTCTAATCTTTTCAATACCTCCGGACACGTATGGTATCAAATTGAAATTTCCTTTCGAAGCTTTAGGTGCCTCATCCCACACAAGGCTTCCGGCAAATGCTGGATCTGGTGGCCAAAATGATTCTGGCACTGCGGTCCAGTTGTGATATTCACTATCATTCAGATGGTTTCTTACAAAGTTCATTCCCCACTCAGTGCTATTAGGATCAAATCTCAATATCCTAAGCGGTATGGCCATTTCCATACTCCAGTAATCATCAGCCACATATACTGCAGAAGACCATTTATTGCTCCAATCTGGATTTATACCACTGGTCTGTGATCTGAGTGCATCCCATTGGGCACCTGCAGCAGTTACTCCGAATAGAAATGCATTTGTCCTTGTATTGAGTGGATCTAGTATAATGGCTATTCCATCATTGTCCCAGTATTCGTCTCGCTTTAAGGATTGTATAATTGGTTTTTTGGACTGATAACACTTTGCAGAGACATAAAGCGTTTGTTCGTCGTGTGTTAATCTTATTTCAGTACGCGGATCTGCCCCTTCAGCAAAGTAAGGCACCTTTTGCCAAAAATCACTGCCGACCTCAGTCTTTTTCCAAGCTTCTTCATTTAATCTTCCATCAATAATAATCTCACCTGCTGCCGAAGTCATATCGAACTTAAAGACTTTCTTGAAATCTTCAACCGCAGGTTGCGCATTAATGCCAATGGCCAAAATCAAAAGAGCAGCTAAAGTTGTAGCTTTACATATATAGCTATTTACCATATGACAAAGGTAGTTTTCCTGCTCATAATTCTGGTAGTAATTTTATCTAATGATCTGTTAATTAGAAGATTTTGAGATGTCTTGATTTATTGTAAAAGTTAATTCGTTTTTTGAATTTACTATATTTATACTCTAAGATATGTTAACTCTTCAATAATTTTTTGGGCAAAAGCAGTAGGATGAGAATTAAGCGATTACATTTCATATCAGGAATTACCATCTCCATTTTCATAGCATTACATCTCCTTAATCATTTATCGTCGATTTTTGGAATAGAATATCATATTGATCTTATGGATCGATTGAGATTAATATATCGTAATGTATGGATAGAAACGATTCTTTTACTAGCGGTACTGATTCAAATATTTTCTGGGATAAAGTTGTTTCTTTCTACACGCAAAAAAGGAGTTGGTTTTTATAGAAAATTACAAATTTGGTCTGGCTTGTATTTAGCTTTCTTTTTGATTATCCATGTCACTGCAGTTTTGGTGGGAAGATATATTCTAGATCTTGATACTAATTTTTATTTTGGTGTAGCGGGATTAAATACCTTTCCCTTTAATCTGTTTTTTATTCCGTACTATAGTGTAGCTATTATTGCTTTTTTTGGACATGTTGCGGCTATTCATGCCCAGAAAATGAAGAAATCGATATTTGGTATATCAGTAAATCATCAATCAATGATAATTCTTTGTATTGGGATATTTGTAAGTATATTAGTATTGTACGGATTGACCAATGGTTTTGCAGGAGTAGAAATTCCTGAAGAATACAATATTATGATTGGAAAGTAAACTACATTGTTAATTGGTAAAATTTAGAAAATGAGTAGTAAATGGATTCAAAGTAAAAATTTGAGTAAGTGGATTTCAATATTATTTTTAATTTTTTGTATGAGTTATGGTAAATCCATTTCTTATGAATCTAACATTGAAAATTTGCAATTAGATAAGGATAGTTTGAAGCAAATTAATCAAAACGAAAAAACGAGTAAAATGAACACCATCCATACCTTTCTTACTTTTCAAGATGGAAATGCTGAAAATGCAATGAATTTTTACCTGGAGTTATTCAAAGATTCTAAGGTGATCGATGTTAAACGTTGGGGTGCAGGTGGACCAGTAGAAGAAGGCAAAATTATGCATGCGTCATTCCAGTTAAATGGTAGCCTATTTATGTGTAGTGATAGTCCACCTATTCATGAATGGGGATTTACTCCAGCGGTTTCTAATTTTGTGAATTGTGAAAGTGAGGTGGAGTTGGAAAGATTATATAATGCACTGTCTGAAAATGGAAAGGTAATGATGCCTTTGAATAATTATGGATTTAGTAAAAAGTTTGGATTTGTAGAAGATCGATTTAGCGTTTCTTGGCAATTGAATTTGGAGTAGGATTCTTAGAAATATTATTGCGTGAGAATTTTATAGTTACGTGATTTATACTTAGTAGTTTAGGTTATGATTTATTTCCATAGACGCAATGTCTGCATTTATTTCCACAGCAATAATCTTTTTGATAATGATATAATTCTGTAAATACAAATCTACCTGCATCCATATAATAATGATATTTGCGCACTAAATTTTTATTATCAGCAGGAAAAGGTACTACTTCAGCAATTCGATCTATTTCTACAAGTTCTTCTAAGCAATTTAGACAAAGGCAATTATCAAAGTGTTTAGCAAGCAATTTTTGCAAAGTTGAAGAGATCTTTACTTTAGAGCATTGGCATTCTGATATATTTGTCATCTGACATCCGAATGCTTTGTGGCAGGAAGGCAGTTAATAGCTTGCATAGCATTTTATTATTTTCTTTCTCAACGAATGCCTCAACCTCCTTAAATTAATTCAATATTTCTTTTTCATCATTGCTTAAACTAAAAGTAACGTATAAGATGAATTCTTGTCTTTATGAAGTACCATAGTTTACGACTATTTCTGATTTTTCGTGAAGCTAAGTGCAGATTTCACAGGCTAGAATATTCATCTAATTGTGGCAGACTCCTATCGATTCTTTAACACTATAGAAGGTGTAATCTTCATGATATGTGATGTAGTTTTGAGCTATATCACTATGGCGAGACGTTTTTCTACTATTGGAAACAATCCTTCAGCCTATTCAATTCAGCTCCCAATTACAGATCTTACGAATCATCTTTTTGCCTTGGCCCACTAGGTTATTATCTTAATGAAAAATCTAATTATAGACTTACAGTACAAACAGATAATTTGACGTTACTTAATTCATCTTCAAGATTGGTTTGATTACTTTGCCGTCATGCATATCCTTTACAGCTTTATTGATATCTTCAAATTTATAATATTTCACAAGTTTATCAAAAGGAAATCGGCCTTGTTGATATAACTCGATTAACCTTGGGATATAGACCTTAACTACACTATCTCCTTCAACAACGCCAATAACTTTTCTCCCAGATAGAATCATGTCATTAGCATCAAAAGAATATGAAGTTTCCATTGGTGGTGCACCTACAATAGCTAGAGTGCCTCTATTAGCTAAAGTAGAAAATGCTTGTTCCGCTACTTCCTTGATGCCAGATGCTTCTACTCCATAATCTACACCTGCTTCATTGGTGATTTTGTTAATTCTCTTTAAAGGATCATACTTTTTAGAGTTTATAGTATGAGTAGCTCCCAGTTTCTTAGCAAGTCGCAGTCTCTGAGTATTTATATCTACCGCTATTATAGAAGCACACCCAGCGTTTTTCGCTGCCATGATAGCAGATAGTCCCACTGATCCTACGCCATACACGGCTATACTTGACCCTGGATTAGGGTTTAAAGTATTCATTACTGTTCCAGCTCCCGTTTGAATTCCACATCCCAATGGACCCATTAATTTTAGATCAACCTTCTTAGTTATTTTTACGGTATTTCGTTCGTGGGCCAAAGCAAACGTTGCAAAAGAAGATTGTTGAAAGAAAGCGCCGTTGACCTTTGTTTTATTGCTTTTCGAAGAATAAATAGATTCGTTAGAAGATTGTCTTTGATTTAAAAAATTGAGTGGATTAAATTCTTTGCAATATCCTGTGTCTCCTTCCATACATGGACGACAATGTCCACAAGAACCGTAGGACAACACTACGTGGTCTCCTTTTTTGAGTTTGGTAACATGTTTACCAACTTTCTCAATGACACCAGCTCCTTCATGCCCCAAGACAACAGGATAGTTTGTTGGTAGGTTGCCATTTTTAACAGATACATCTGTATGGCAAAGGCCAGTAGCCACTATCCTTATTAGAACTTCGTGCGCTTCTGGGTTGGAGATTTCTAAATCTTTAAATTGAAAGTTAGCTTTCTTTTTATTAATAACTGCAGCTTTTATTTTCATGTTATTTATTATGTAATACTAAATGTATTGATCAGACGGTCTATATTCACCTGATGAAGATAGGTTCTAAATGATTTTCACCTCAGTAATTTTTATTTTGATCAGATTGTTCGATTTCTTTTTAAAATAATTGAGTAATATGGTTAATTTATCATATTGAGGCATCAGTATTGTATGGATTAGATATCATACAACTTATACCAAATATCTTAAGGTATGCTTAGCATGTAAAGTTGTTTCTAAACATTCTTTTTTAGTATTTAATTTTTTGTAATAATAGTATGAATAGAGAAAATTTAACATCTACTCCTGGCTGTCAACATACAAGCAAATGTAGCCGTGCGAGAAGGTATGATACCTGACATTTCTATATTTGCGTTTTTGGAAACTCGTTTTACAACTGGAACAATAACTTTGAATTATGTTTTTGCAAATACTTAATCATCTATTACTAGTTCGCACTTAGTTTTGATGAAAGGTTTTTGAGTATGAGAAAGAATTGTTTTTAGGATAATTAATAAATTTCACCGAACTGAGTGAGTTTTGACATTCTTAAGCTTAGTAAATGGAATCTTTAAGGCTTTATAGAGTATAGTCTGTTTTAAATTTAATTTACGGATGACGCGAAGTTCATTATTTATTAGAAGCTGTTTTAAATTTTACATTTAATAGACAAGTAGTTAATTTAAGGCATTAATTTTAATTTCCATACACGCAATGCCTACATTTATTTCCACAGCAATATCCTTTTTGATAATGATATAATTCTGTAAACACAAATCTACCTGCATCCATATAATAATGATATTTGCGCACTAAATTTTTATTATCAGCCGGAAAAGGTATTACTTCCGCAATTCGATCTATTTCTACAAGTTCTTCTAAGCAATTTAGACAAAGGCAATTATCAAAGTGTTTAGCGAGCCATTCTCGCAAAGTTGAAGGAATTTTCACTTTGCTACATTGACATTCGGTTACGTGAGTCATTTGACATCCGAATGCTTTGTGGCAGCGAGGGCAGTTTTTAGCTTGCATAGTTTATGAATTTCATATGCAATGATAAGAAGGAATTTTGAGTCAATTTATGAAATAGAAGTATTGTACTAAGTGTTGTTCGCTATCTAATTATGAATGTATCAGTGTTTACCATTATTAATATCGTGTATCTCTAAATAATTGAATATTAATTTGTTATTCAATGCTTGTTTTCTTAAATTGTAAACTTTAAGGGTAATATTTCAATTAGTATTAAATTTTTATTTCTGGATTAAGATTTCGCTCCTCAGTAATTGAAGAGTGGTAAAATTCTTAATGTCTAAATCTAAGATCGGCCGATCCTTTTAGATTACTATAATTTGATTTTCAGGAATGATTTCAATAAGGAGATCCTATGCCTTATTGAAAATTACACTCATTCTTTTTAGTACAATTATTTAACCATTAAACACCTAATTTATGAAGAATTTAAATGCAGTTTTAATCAATAGATTTTTGATTTTGTTTGCCAGCTGTGTCATGGCTATTCCTATTTATTCGCAAAAAGAAAAGTGTTCTCACGACTATGCTAGGGAACAGCTTCTTAGGGACCATCCTGAATTGATTCAGCAAATGAATTTGAATAGAAGCTTATTAAACGAAAAAATGCAAGGTGATCGTGATGTCGCAGGCACGAGAATGCCTGATTTATACACTATTCCAGTCGTGATTCATATCATGCATAAAGGAGAAGCAATAGGCGTGCAATCCAATATTACAGATGCACAAGCCATCTCTGCGATCGATGCTTTGAACGATCATTTTAGAGCATCCACTACAGGTAATGATTCTTATATAGAATATTGCTTAGCGCAGCAAGATCCTGATGGAAATTTTACCACCGGTATTAATCGGGTAGATGCATCAGGCGTTTGTGTTTCCGGTGTGGGCTGTTATGACGCAGTAGGTATTATTCCAGGTCCCCTTGATGTGGCCGTGAAGGCTTTAAGTATATGGCCCAATGACCAGTATTATAATATTTGGGTCGTGGCGGATATCGGAACTGGTGCTATTGGCTATGCTTATTTACCTCCAGCTCCTTCAAACATTGATGGCTCTGTAGTACAATTCGATGCTTTTGGTACAGTGGGTAATCTCAATCCACAAACGAGTGAAAGTAAAACACTGACTCATGAACTTGGTCATGGTATGTCACTCCTGCATACATTTGAGGGAGATAATCAAGGTACATCTTGTCCACCTAATGCCAATTGTGCTACACAGGGAGATGAATTATGTGATACTCCACCACATATTAGATCTCCTTTTGACTGTAATGATACAGGTACTAATGCATGTGATGGAAATTCCTCTAACGCATTATTTGTCCATAACTATATGGATTATTCAAACGAGCCTTGTCGCACGGAATTTACCGATGATCAAATTGATCGAATGCGTGCGGCTATCGATTTATTTAGGCCGACACTATTAACCAGTATTGGATGTACTCCTGGTTGTACTTCAGTTATTGCCGGTTTTACTCCCTCAGCGACTAGTGGACCCGCCGGAACTACTTTTACATTTACTAATACTTCGACTGGAGCCAACAGTTACCTTTGGTTGTATGAGGGTTTGACTGCCACTTCTACAGACTTGACACATACCTTTAATACGCCAGGTACATATAATGTTTGTCTTCAGGCCAGTGATGGATCGTGTACAGACCAATACTGTGAATTAATTGAAATTGATTTTACGGAAGCTTGTGTAGATCTGACACTTCCAATATGTGAATCTCTTTTAAATGGTGGATTTGAGCAGAATAATGTACCAGCAGGAACCTCTTACAATTATGTAATGACTGATCAAGAGTTTGATAGAGTTTGTAATTGGGGAAAAATGGCATCTTCACCTTTTTTCTGTTCTGATGATCCTGGTGAAAACACTTTTGGATTATATGGTATAGGAGCAGATCAAGAGTCTATTGTCACTGAAAACGAATTGCCTTTGGTTGATGGCCAGACCTGCACTATCACCTTTGAATATTGGGTAGGCGAACAGAATAATAACGTTTCAACACCACTGAGATTGCAAGCAGCATTACGAAGTGCAAATGACGTGGTTCCTCTTTCAGTAGGAATGTATGACAATGATGCAATTATTGCACAGGTTGATCTTCCGGCTATACAAGGACCAATTAGTAACGTACAGTGTCCACCTGATGATGCTGCGTTTATATTCCATAGTCAGACGTTTACTTACAATGATGGTGACGGAAGATTTTTATATTTCGCAAATGTTTCCGGTACAGGCAGAACCATAGCTTTTATAAGAAATGTACACATCAATTGCTGTGGTGATATTTGCGATCCTGATCCAGATTTTACGTTCGAAGTAGACAATTGTTCAGTTACATTTAATGGTACGAATACAGGTGATGCTGGTCCATACGTATGGGATTTTGGTGACGGAAATGGCGGCACTGGCCAAAATGTAACGCATGATTATGATGATCCAGGTACCTATGAAGTTTGTCTTACAGTGGCCTGCGATGAATTGACTGCAGAGACGGTTTGTCAAGATGTAGTAATCGAAGGACCGTGTGAAGAAGATTGTTTGACTGTAGAAATTATAGACGTCTTTTGCAAAAACCAAGGAACGACTAATCCTAACGATGATTATTGGTATTTCACAATGATAGTTACTGATAATTCTGGAGATGGAGTGTATTGGACTACAGATGGAGATATCATGGAAAATGGGTCTTATGATGAATTGAAGGAAGTGTACCCAGATGGTGGAAATGTATTTGACAATCCGTGTTATACTTTCAAGGTATTTGATGCTGAAAATCCGGAATGCTATACAGAAGTAACCGTTTGTGCTCCTCCTCCATGTTCGGAACCTTGTGAGCTAAAAGTAGAATACGAAATAAGCAAATGTCACGATAATAATACGCCTGATTATATATCAGATGACTATTACTATGTAACACTTAATATTTCAGGCACTGATGGCCAACCTTGGATGGTGAAACAAAAAATTGAAGATCCGGTCCCAGGATATCCTGATGAAGTTTTATTGGCTTCAGGAACAGGCGATCAAACTATAACATTAGGTCCTTTACTTATTCAAGATGGTGATTGGACCATGTGGGTATTCTTGAGTGATTATTTCGATTGTATCGTAGATACATTTATTAGAGCACCAAGATTCTGTTCGGGTTGTCATAGGGTAGAGATCGGAAATGTACAATGTTATGATAATGGTACTTCTACACCTGAAGATGACTATTGGACATTTGATATCTTGGTATATGGGCCAGGAGACTATTGGTTTACGGATGGTGATGTAAATGAAGCAGGTCCTTACGGTACAGTAAAAACCATTCATATGGGATCTATTTATGATTATGGCTCGACGATCGAATTTGCCATATTTGATAATAAAGATGAGAAGTGTATTACCAAAGTAACATTAAATGTTCCTCGCGAATGTTCGGACGAATGCAAGATGGAAGCAGAGGTGAAGATTGGTGATTGCAAAGAAAGCGAAGAAGGTGGTGCTGTATATCCTGTTTGGATCAGTGTACAAGGAACTGGAGATGAAGATTGCTGGATGGTCAAAAAGAAGAATGCTGATGGTTCGGAAGAAATACTAGGTACATATTATGGAGATCAAGATGTATTCTTAGGTATGTTCCCTGCGGGAGAAGATTGGACGCTTTGGATTATGATATGTGATCAGTTCGATTGTATTCGAGATTTCTACATTTCTGCACCTGATTGCGAGCGCGAAGAGGGTGGTGAAGAAAGAGAAAGGAATACTTACAGAATAGCTTCAGACATATCAATATATCCTAATCCTGTTGGCGGCGATATTCTTAGAATTTCTAGTTTGGAGTATATGAATAATATAAGAGTACTAGATACTAATGGTAGACTTTGGATTAATGAATCCACTAATTCTAAAGTCAACTACCACGATCTAATTATTGAAAGACTTCCAGATGGGTTGTATTACATCGAATTGGAACTCGAAGGAGGGGCAAAACATATAGATCGTTTCATAAAAATGAAATAGAATCTATGATGTAAATGATCTAAGTGGTGATCAATTTGTGGCACATCAGTCAGTAATTGACTGATGTGTTTTTTTATACTAAGAGCATTTCATTAAAGTCGGTGCTAGCTACATTTCATTCTCAACGAATTCTTCTACTTGCTTAAAATAATTCAAAATATCTTGTTCGTCATTACCATAATTAATTGTAACAAATCTGATAAATTCTGTTCCTTTAAAAGTACCATAGCCCACCATCATTTCTGATTTTTCGTAAAGCGCAGTGCATATATCTCTAGCAGGAAAATTTTTATAATTGTAACAGATTCCTATGGATTCATCAAAACTATAAAGAGTATAATCTTTATGATTTCTGATATAGTTTCTGGCTATGTCTCCAAGGTGAAACTGTTTGTCTACTAATGCACCTAATCCTTTGGTACCTATACTTTTCCATAGTGCCCAAAATTTTAATGCATCATTTCTTCGACCACATTGCAATGAAATTTTACCAGGATTGTATTCATCATTATTGGTCTGATAGAGGTAGCTGGCATCATTAGAAAAACTATTATACATATGTTTTTTATGCTTAGTAACTATGATAGAACAGCTTAATGGAGTTCCTAGCATTTTGTGAGCATTTACAGTAAAACTATCTGCACGGTTTGCTCCTTTAATGAGATGGCGATATTTATCAGAAAATAAAGCCGATCCACAATATGCTCCGTCGACATGCATCCAAATCTTAAACTCTTCGCAAATATCTGCAATACCGTCAAATGGATCAAATGCTGCTAATACAGTAGTGCCAGCAGTAGCATTGACCATGATAGGATGTAAACCTTCTGACTTATCTTTAATAATCGCTTCTCGTAATAATTGTACATCCATTTTGCTAAACGCATCAGCTGGAATTTTTTGCACATTATCTCTACCTATACCTGCGAAGGCTGCATTTTTAGGAATGCTATAATGAGATTCTTCGGAAGTATAGACTATTAGATCATTCCTTCCACCTTTATGTCGTATTTCAGGATCAAAGGCATCTCTTGCCATTAGCATACCTTTGTAATTAGTCATAGATCCCCCAGGAGCTAATGTTCCATCTGAATCATCATCCCATTCTAACAAATTACAAATGCTTCTGATGATCTCTTTTTCAATGGCAATCATTGGGCCTCCAGCTTTGTAGGTGTACATGCTGTTATTGAGAACCACTGCTAGGAGATCACCTAAAACTGCCGTGTCATTTCGACCACCAAATAATTGATTGAAAAAAGCGTTAGTTGCGGTCTTAGGAGTAGCCAGAACGAGTTTCTTGAGAGAATTTTTAAAAGACTCTGTATCAATCCCTTCATTTTTTAATTTGAGATCGAGATGGTTATAGATTTCATCTGAAGGTATATACTCAGTAACGGGATTGTTTTTCTCATCATTGAGTAGTGCTTCTGTAATCTCTTGAAATATATCTAACGCCTTTTGCATATTATTGGTGTGTATAATTTGCTGCAAAGGTAAGATTACATAAGACTCTATCGGCACCAATTCTGATTAGTTAAAAACTATGTACTCAAGCTGATAGTTTGGACTGTTTTAAATGAATATCTACTATCGATAATGGTTCTTAGTATCGAAATTATAAGTTGATATGATCCTTGAGATGCTCTAGCGCAATGGCCACTTCTACTTCTTTTGCCAAGATCTTGGCCTCTAGATGGCTCTCTGTAAATTGGATGTCACTGATTGCGATCAAATTTGCATCTACCTTCAAGTCGAGATAAGGGATTTTATTGGCTATAGCGAGTCCGTGGCGAATCTGTCCGATCAATATCTCTTCAATATTAATCGGCAACCTATCATCAATATCATCTCTTATGAGTTTTTCGATAATCGGTGCGGTCATTTTATAGATAAGACTGGGTGTTTGCATATCTACATCAAGATCTTTGAGATGTATTTTTCCATCTTCTATTTCTGGTCGTCCAGTGACGGTTAGATTAGATTCTATGGGTGATATAATGTTGACCTTTAAATGTAATTGATCTGAGAAGCTGATCTCTACCTTGTCTGATTTTAATGTTTTACCACCGATTACTAGGCCATCTATCTTAGATCGTACCAGTTCTTCAAGCTTATCGTATTTGAGTGAAATATTGACATCTTGTTGATATTCCAAGGGATCATTGTCAATCCATTGGAATGGTGGAACATCCCAATCTGAAGATACTTGATATTCAGTGGTAATTTGATTTTTAATATGAAGATAAAGTGGAAGCTCAATCTTATCTGTATACTCTCTAAATCCTGGACTATCAAGCCCTTCTAATTGCGCCCTTAAATACAGTTCAGGATCTTGAACAATCCTTTTGCTGTCAATAAGATTAGCCAGTTTTTTATTGATCAGATGTTGGAAATCAACCTTTTCGCTAACTGCTTGATCTATTTGCGATGTGATCGAGTCATCCATGCGATTCATGACCAGATTAGCTAATGGAGATACAGGTATATTGAGGATTCCCACTTTTACCTTGGGTTCTATAATCCACTTCCATCCATCTATAGTGGTTTTTGTACTGAGATCAAGTGCTTCAGAAATATGAGTCGTAACCGTGACATTGAGCAAAATTGAGCCATTAGCTTCTATTGAGAACAGGCCATTTGGCTTCTCAATGTGTATGTCCAACGGCAGGTCAAGATAAATAGATTTCTTCCTCGCAGTGATATTCAGCGCTCCATTTCTTTTAATCTTTACATCAAAACCATTGTACTCCAATGATTCATTAGCAAGACTTTCATCTATGTTTTCAGAAACTATAGTTGATATAAGATGTTTGGGAATGTCTGCTGTAATTCTGATCATAAGTTCTGGTATTAGTCTCCACACGAAGAACCTCAAGTATACGCAATAAGTTTAACATATTAAAAATATTTATAATATGTTAACTTTTGCGTTACAGCAATTATACAAACTCTACCAATCGTTGTTTTTGACTTTAACTTGGTAATATCCTTTTTCTATCGCATAGATAATGAGACCCGCTGTATTTTTAGAATTCGTTTTTTCTAGCAACTTATTTCTATGGCCCTCTACTGTACGCGGGCTTATAAATAGCTCTTGGCCTATTTCTTTATTCGTCTTTTGATCACATATCAAGGATAGAATTTCTTTTTCACGTCGAGTTAATACGGTTAAGTCCACCACTTTACTTTTGGCACCAAAGAGCATTTTCTCTCGGATCAGTTTCACTACAAAATCATTATAGTGAAACCCTTTTTCGATGACATTAAGTATGGTATCATAAAATTCTAAAGTTTCTTCGTTTTTAGGCATAAATGCAGATGCGCCTATTTCCATCATCTTAAGAATCAGTGCTGATTCATAATGAGAGGAGAGGATAATGATTTTGATGTGAGGATACAGTTCGGCTACTTTGCGCGTCACATCTACTCCATCTATATTGGGCATTTCTAGATCGCAAAGTAAAACATCAGGTAAGTCCGCCGTAGAAGCGCTTAGTTGATCAAGTAGATCACGACCGTCGGAGGCCATAATATGTGTAGTCAATCTTTCATGATCATTGATCAACATATGCAAGCCTCTTCTGAAGAGGGCTTCGTCATCAGCGACGGCGATTTTAAATTTTGGCTTAGATTCCATGATTAGGTTTTTTGTGTTTGGGTACTTTAAATAGGTATAGTAATGTTAAACTGCATTCCTGTAGAAAGTTCAGTATTAAGTTTTGAATCAGCATTAAGTAATTTAGTTCTAGCATTTATATTACTCATACCCAATCCTGACATAAACGTTACTTTATCTTTTATTCCTTTTCCGTCATCTGCATAAGATAGGGTTAATTCATTGTTCTGGACATTTGATTCTATGAAAATATTTTTCGCCTCAGCGTGCTTTAGGGTATTGGTGGTCAATTCCTGAATGATCCTATAAATATGGAGTTCTTGCATTTTATCAAGAGTACCCCAATCCTCATTTATATCTAGTGATACTTCAATTTGTCCAGTTCTTTTGATAGAAGTGGCAAATGAGCTTAATGCACTATGGATTCCAAATTTTGTCAAGATGGGTGGCATAAGTTCATGTGATATTTCTCTGGTGCGTTCGATACTAGACTTCAAGGCAGTATTGATGTGATCTAGTACAACTTCTGGATCTTTTCCTTTTTCATAGATACTTGTAAGCATCCGAACATTTAATCCGATTACATTTAATTTTGAGCCGATATCATCATGTAATTCTCTGGCTATTCTCGTTCTTTCTTTCTCTTGTGTTTCGATGTTGCTGTTTAATAATTTCTTCTGAAAAGCAAGTTCGTTTTCATGGGCAATGGCTTGTTCCGAAAGAATTCTTTTTTGCGATAAATTAAATAATATGATCATGGCAACCGCTAAGCCGATCATGACTATTGTTGAAATGAGTACCGTATTAAAAATAGTTTCTTGTTCCATAAGCTTCTAATTAGATGATGTCTCCATCTTTTCTTTTAATGATATAAAATACTCCAGTAAGTAGAATTAAACTCGCTAAAAAAGACGTACTATTTTTCAGTATAGATAATTGATCGTATAAAATGGGTTCCAGCTCTATTGTTTTATTACTATACATGTACCACGTAACGGAAGTGCAACCACTTAAGAATAGTCCCGTAAAAAAGTATACACTAGGTCTTATTTCTACTATCGAATATTTCTTTGTTGCCAAGACACGATAGAAAAATAAAATACTCATGGTAATAGTAAATAATTTTACTGCAGTTACACTTATACTATTATAGGTGTAAATATTTTGTTCCAATATTGAATTGTCAATTATAAATACAACGCCAAAAAAAAATATGTAGCGAGTCAACTTACTCGTCAGAATGGGTAAGTTTCTATGACTAAACCAAAGAATAAATATAAATTCTAATAAAGTGTATAAGTGAAGTCCTGGTAAATTATTACTTACTCTAAACCAATCTAGACTTATCACAGCGATGGCTTCAAAAATCACATTGAGTACTAAGAAATATCCAAAAACTTTTTCTTGTGGATTAAAAGAATTTCTACAAAGAATAAATAGTATAGCAAGAAAAAATGACATACCGACAACACCATTCACCAGTATGTCACTTATTGCCCTATACATCTAACGAGAAAATGTTGTTAATTCGGATCAAACTGATATTAATTTTGAGGACATTGCGCTGGACAGGCATTGGTATAATCCATTATCAAGCTAAAGTCTGATTGTCCACTTCTTGTTCCTAAGATCATGAGGTGTGGACGTAAGACTCCGCTTGGGTCATTCTTCATTCCCATATAGATTCTGACTCCATCGTTTAATGCGGTTTTGTTGTGACTTAAGACTGAGGTCAAATCAGCTAGAGGCATATCAAAATAATGCAAAGAATCAGTCGCCATGTAGCTTCGATAATTACTGTCCCATGCTGTTTTCATGGTATTGAATTGTGTAGTTGTAAGTGTATCATTAGGTGCGGCTGTATAATAGCCATTAGGATGTCTTTCTGGACATTCTGGACAAGGTGTCGTTTTTGGTTGGCAAGATATTACAACGATCAACATCGCTAAAAGGGTGAAATATTTGATTAGGTTTTTCATAAGGTGAAATTAAAAGATTAAAAAAAAATTATTGTTTTGAATTTACAGTAATTGACGGCTCTGCGTATTGGGTTAATGTAATGGACATTAGTAATTATACTTAGATAAACCCAAGCCACTTGCGAGTGGTCAAGTAGTGTACAACGTAAAGATACTCAATATAAAAAGTCATATGTAGGTGTTTTTACCTGTTTGTAATTTACACAATTTCACTTGTTTTTTAGTAGTAGTTATCATTCATATTTATTATAACGAATAAGCTACCCTTAATTTACTGAATTTCAATTGACAATAAATGAAATCTATACTTAGATTACAAATGCTACTACTTACATCCTTTCTATATTTCTATAGTAATGCGCAGTCAAATAGTATTGCCATTAGTAAAGGAGCTTTTGCTCCAAAATACAGTTTGCCTAAAGGTGAAATCGTCTATGTAAATAATATACCTATAGCAGCCTCCAAAAGACTCAATATCCAAGTATTAGATCAACAAGGAGATTCAATTCATATACTGTTACAAAATCAAGATATGGCCAATATCTTAGCCATTGATTCTTCGCATGATGTTACATCCTTGTTTGTAGGTAGAGGGGCTAATCTCCATTTAAAATATACTGATTGGGATACGTCTCCTTTATCTATACCCATTAAGATTAGACCTTCTATCGATGATACCCCTTTGGAGTTTGTAGGTGAATTTACCCTAGGATCTTATATCGGTTTTCAGACTGGTTCTAAATCGATTTCTGATTTTGAGACCTTTCATTATTCCCAGACTTTTTCTGGTTTTGCCGCTCCCACAATGGTCAAAATTAATCCAGAAGTGGCTGCTACGGATATGTCTAATTTGATTTTGGGATTTTCTGTGGGACTGGGCTATATAGTAAACCTTAATGATTTTCAAATCGGCGTAGTAGGTGGTGCAGATTATATTTCTGGTGATGCATCCAAGACTTGGATATATCAAGGAAAACCATGGTTTTCTTTTACGGTCGGATTCGATTTTAATGATGAATAATAACCTGATACGTAGAAATACGTGTGTGATTTTCAGTTAAATCACTCTACGCTGTGCCACTATTTCAACGCATCTTTAGTGTATCAATTTACTAATTATTAAATAACCTTAAAAAATTAAAAATCATGGATCCATTTTTAGGAGAAATCATCATGTTCGGAGGAAATTTCGCACCGAGAGGCTGGGCATTATGCGACGGACAATTATTGCCAATATCTCAGTATTCAGCATTGTTTTCTATATTAGGAACTACCTATGGCGGTGATGGTAGAACTACTTTTGGTTTGCCAGACCTTAGAGGGAGAGTACCTGTACATGCAGGTAATGGTCCTGGACTTTCTGATAGAAGATTAGGAGGGAAAGGCGGTACTGAAACGAATACTTTGACTACTGGTCAATTGCCATCACACACACATAATCAAATGGCTTCAAGTAATGGACCAGATGTTAAAAGTCCTACAGGAGCATTTTTGCCAACTATTGGAAGGTCAGGAGAAGAAACTTATGCTTCAGCTGCTGGGACTGCAACTCCAATGGGTGGAGCTATCGGACATACTGGTTCTAATCAGGCAGTTAATAATGTTCAACCGTTCCAATGTGTCAACTTTATTATTGCCTTGCAAGGTGTATTCCCTTCAAGAAGCTAATTAATGCTTGTGACTATCATTTAATACAAACAAATCCATAGTCGATATAATATTACGAGTCAATCTGAGTGAATATAATATTTGCTTTGATTGACTCTTTTTCTTAACATTTTTAATTGAGAATTGCAATGCGTATTTCTACGTGAAATTTATTGAGTAGTAGTTCGTGTAATTACCTGATTTGCGAAAGGTAACTTTGAAAAACCATAAAATCAATGTGATGAACCAATCTAGGGATAAGATATTAAAATCAAAATCTGGTGAATCGATGCCTTTAACTTCTGAAGGCTCATTAGGATTGCTGGCGCTAGGTGATGTAGGTCTCGAACTATGGAGAAAAGCGCAAGAAGCCGAGATAGCGTCCATGGAAAAATTATCTTCTAATGATGTCAAAGTGGATGCCATATGAAGAAGAGTAAACTAATGCTGATTGGATGGGATGCTGCAGATTGGAAAGTGATTAATCCATTGCTAGATGCAGGATTAATGCCCAATCTTGAAAAAATGGTCAAAAAAGGTACTATCGGTAATCTAGCAACCATGGATCCAGCATATTCTCCCATGTTATGGACGTCTATCGCTACGGGTAAGCATGCATATAAGCATGGGATACACGGTTTTTTAGAACCCACAAAGGATGGTAAATCTGTTAAACCTGTATTGAGTACATCTCGCAAGGTTAAGGCCATTTGGGAAATTTTAAGTGAGCAAGATTTTAAAACTCACGTAGTGGGATGGTGGCCTAGTCATCCAGCTGAGCCTATGAACGGAATTTCAATTTCTAATTTTTATCAAAAGGCTTCAAATAATCCCAGCAACAGAAATGAAGTTATGGAGGGATGTATACACCCACCTAAGTATCATGATAGATTTCAAAAGCTTAAGATCAATGCAGAAGAGTTAACAGGTCAACATATTCTACCTTTTATTCCCAAAGCGGATAAAATAGATCAGTCCAAGGAAAAAGGAGTTTATATTGTAGCTAATGAAACCGCTCAAGCAGCATCTATACAAGCTGCGTTTACTAATATTATTAGAAAAGAAGAATGGGATTTTGCTGCGGTATATTTTGATACTATAGACCATTATTCTCATGGATTTATGAAGTATCATCCACCCAAGCAAGATCATATTGGGCAATATGGTTTTGATCTTTACAAAGATGTGGTGACTGCAGGTTATCGTTTTCATGATATGATGCTAGGCAGATTATTAGATCTTATAGATGATGATACTAATGTTATGTTGATCTCGGATCACGGTTTTGAACCTGATCACTTAAGACCAAAAGAAAGACCTCACGAACCAGGAGGCCCTGCATATGAACATAGCCCTTATGGAGTAATTGCAATGATGGGCCCAGATGTCAAAAAAGATCACATAATACATGGCGCTACATTGCTTGATATTTGTCCAACTATATTAGCCATGTTTGATCAGCCGGTAGGTCAAGATATGGATGGTAAGATATTAATGGATGCTTTTCAAAGTAATAAGAAAGTGAATTTTATAGAAAGTTGGGAAGCCGTAGAATTTACAAAGTTCAAACGGCATACTGACTATGAAATGAATTCTGATGATGAAGATGCTTTAATGGATCAACTGATTGCATTGGGGTATGTAGAGCCTCTCGAAAAAAACAATCAGAATGATATTGAAGATACTAAATGCTTTAATCGATTTAATCTGGCAAAGAGTTACATGTTTGCAGGGTTAATGGATGAAGCCATAGTCGAATTAAATGCTTTATGCACACAAAGGCCTAATGTGCCAAGATATCAATTTCAATTGGCCACATGCTATCAGTCTATAAATAAGTTATCTGAAGCTCGTGAATTAATAGAATCTTTAAACCGCAAGAAATATTACAATCCTCAGGCTTTACAGATAATGGAAGCCACACTTCTTATTGGCGAAAAGAAATTTAAAGAAGCTCTTATCATATTAGAATCTTTAGAAAAAAGTGGCACTGTTTTGCAAGCGGAGGTGTATGCAAAATTGGCTAAATGTTATATGAAATTTGGCAATAGATCTAAAGCCCAAAAAATACTCGACAAGGGTAAGGCTGTCAATTTTGAAAATGCACAAATTCATTTTTTGCAAGGCCTTTTGTCATTTCATAATGAAGAATTAGATAGGTCTATAGATGCATTCTTAACCTCATTGGGACTAGAGTATAATAACCCAATAGCCCATAGGTTTTTAGGAGCTGGACTTTATAAGTTAGGACAATACGAACAAGCAGCAAGTGCTCTGGAAGTAGCACTAAAAATGCAACCCAAAAATAATGCTTGTCGAAGCACATTGATTGATATTTATAAGATTCACTTGGATGATGTCGTTAAAGCATCTCAGCACAGACAAGCTATGCACCAATATGTAGAGGGTGAAGTAATTATAGTGTCTGGTTTGCCAAGATCAGGAACTTCAATGATGATGCAGATGATGGAAAGTGGAGGATTAGATATTTACACAGATAAGATTAGAACAGCAGATGACAATAATCCAAAAGGTTATTATGAACATGAAAATGTAAAAAGCTTAAAGCATAACAAGAAGTGGATCAGAGAATGTAATAGTAAAGTGGTAAAGGTAATATCTAATTTACTGCCAGACCTACCATTGAATACAAGGTATAAGGTGGTAATGATGGAAAGAGATGTCGAAGAAATTCTTGCTTCTCAAAGAAGAATGATTAAGAAATTGGGAAAGAAGGTGGCTGAAGAAACCTATCCATTACAATTAATTCAAAAATTAAAACAAAGTGTAAAGGATGCGAAGGAGTGGGCTCAAAAGCAGCCTCATGTTGAACTCCTTATAGTCAATTATAAAGATGTAATTGAGAATCCATTTATTGAAGCCATGAGGGTATCTGATTTTCTCAATAATGCAGTACTTCCAGAGCAAATGGTGAATATAGTAGATCCTAATTTATATCGAGAAAAATCAAATAAAACAGAGTTAAAAATTACCCGTTAGTAAAATCAATTTTTCTAAAACTGAGAAATCATAGAATTATGAAAAAAATTAAAAAGTATTCTGCCGAGAATCACAATCAAGACGTAGCTGAAAGGTTAAAGTCCTATCAAACACAAGCAAATAGCATTCTTAGAAATATGAATGCCCCCTTAAAGAGTAACGGCAAATCTCCCTTATCAACTATAGTACCTTTGGTGGCTGTTGCACTTAGTCCTATAGGAATAAATGCCCAATGTGGTGTTAGTGTTTTCAATCCTTCAAACACTTTGAATTCTGATATAGGAAATCCCAATATGACCATTGATGTAGATGGAGATGGTACTATAGATTTCGAATTGGACCCGCAAACCGATAGCTTATTTCTTTTTCCCCTAAATGGTGCAGAAGTGATTGCTTCAGTAGCGTCGGGTGCTTATCGTTATGTAACTAGACTCAATACTGGTGACCCTATAACTAGTGCAGATCCTGATTGGCGTTCTGCCGGAGATTTAATTGCAGGTGCAGCTACCATGGATTACCAAAATTATGGTAACTGGAATGGAGCAGGAACTGTAGTTGGGTATGTTGGGATTCGAATTAATGGTGATCGTATGGGTTTTATGGAAGTATCATGGAATGATGATGGCGCTGTAGATGAAGTTACGGTAACTGTAGCATTAACAGGTGCGATGCATCCAGATGATCCTGCCGTTGCTTCTATCGATGCTGGAGATTGTGTTGCATTGCCAGTGGAGTTAATTGAATTTAAAGGAGAAGTTCGTAATGGTGTTACATCATTACAATGGTCTACTGCTTCAGAAATCAATAATGCAGGATTTGAAGTGCAGAGAAGTACCGATGGAAAAGATTTCAGAAAATTAGGTTGGGTTGAAGGTGAAATAAATTCTAGCAGAAAACTCTCTTACGAATTTACAGACGATACGGTAATGCCTAATAGAGAATATTATTATCGACTTAAACAAGTTGATGTTGACGGTGGTTCTCAATTTTCAAATGTGGTCACCTTAACTAATAGAGATGAGTCTCAATTTATGTTACATGATATAGCACCTAACCCAGTAACTAATAGTCAGTTGTTTTTACAATTGTCAGCAGGTTCGGAAAATCAATTGATGTTAGAGGTATATAATACGGTTGGTCAAAGAATACTCGAACAAAATATAAATGCCAAAGAAGGAATGAACCAACACATTCTTGACATAGAATCATTGGCTAATGGTACTTATTTCGTGAAAGTAAGCGGAGGTGATAATTCATCTTACAAGAAAGTGATCGTGGCGAAGTAGTTGGATGAATATAGGTATTAATACGTGTATCGCAATAGAGAGTTAATACGCTTATCGATCCATGTATATATAGCCATATTTGTATTAATCAATTTGTTATGCTCTAAAGATTTATAATTCTACAATTTAAATCAATGGAGCAGTTAACTAGGACTAATAGGTGTATACCCCAAGAAACAGCTATAACCCTAGGTGTTGGTGATGTCCTTTCGAGTAAATTAAGGTAATCGATTGGACATCATCACAATTTTGATTGCTCAATTTTGGCAATCTTAAATTGAAATTAGAAACAAACTTTCAAAGATAATCTTAATCCTAGTTAAGAAGGTCTACTCAATCAGAAGTGAATTTGAGTAGACCATTTTTATGGATATACGTTTTTACTAACTCTCCCCAAGGACATCGCCCATAGTAAAAATCTGGGCAAAGGTTTGGTAGGATTTCTTTTTGATAAATCTAGATACCAATTCAATTTTTTTATAATAGGTATCTTATGTGCTTCGACAAATTCTATCAAAGTGCCATCAGGATCTTCAATGTATGCAAATCTACCTGCAGCCTCACCCATGTCAAAACTTTCAGCAGAATCTACGGTAAAAGGATGATTCAGTTCCTGACATTTATTTTCTAGTAAAGACATATTGCGCACATCAAAACAAAGATGAATATAGCCGACATCACCCCACATGCGATTAAGAAATATTTTCTTGGGAATATAATCTAAAGCTTGTATAAGTTCGATATAGGTAGAACCAAGAAGTTGGCTAAATGGTCCAACCCGTGGTTGGCTATGTGTGAGTAGGACGCGACGATATTTTTTAGAATCAATAGTTATGTCTATGTTGTCAGAAGGTTTGTCTGAAAGTACTTTATCATATCCCAGTAAAGTCTGATAAAAATATAGAGATTGCTCGATATCACTTACTCCGATCGTACAACCCACGATACCGCCAATATTTGAAATGCCTTTATGATTCCAATCTATTCCTTCTGTGATTTCAAACCAATTACCATTCAGATCCTCACCATAAAAATGTTTTAAATTGGCGATATTGAGACTGACTTCTGATAGCAAGGTTACTCCTGATAATTTTAATTCCTTATAAGCTTTATCGACATCTTGAGCTTTATACTTTATGATCTGAATCCCTAGATCTCCTAGCTCAATCGGTTGATCTGGCCATTGCGATTTTCGTGAAGTATGTTTCCAGATTTCCAGACCGCCGCCGCCTGCATAATTCATGGCTAATACAGCATGTCGACTTTTAGGTTTGCCTCCAGTATAAGGAAGCATTAAATTGGCTTCTGCCTTTTCATCAAATATTGGAAGATCAAATCCTAAATGTTTTCTGTACCATTCCCAAGTTTCATAAACATTATCATTACCTAATCCTATTTGTTGAATTCCAGATATGATATAATTTTTCATGCCATAGCAGGATTTTCGATGGTGTTTTTTCGATAGGCACCTTCGCTTAGTTTAGATCTGATATTACTAAATGCTTTTATAGTCTGATCTATGTCTTCGGTCGTATGTGAAGCCGTTGGGATGAGTCGTAATAGTATCATTCCCTTAGGAATAACAGGATAGACCACAATCGAACAGAATATCGAATGATTTTGACGTAAATCCATGACTAAGGAAGTGGCTTCTTCCACTGATCCTTGTAGAAATACGGGAGTGACACAAGAATTAGTATTTCCTAGATTAAATCCTGCAGCTTTTAAGCCTTTTTGAATCGCATTTACGTTATCCCATAATTTGGCTTTGTGCTTAGGTTGCGTTCTAAGTAATTCTAATCTTTTTATATTTCCTATTACTTGAGTTATAGGCATAGACTTGGCAAATATCTGTGATCGCATATTATACTTTAGAAACCTTACAATATCCTTATTGCCGGCTAAAAAAGCTCCGATACTTCCCATAGATTTAGCAAAAGTGGCGAAATAAACATCGATAGAATCTTGTACACCTTGCTCTTCACCAGCACCAGCACCAGTAGCTCCTAAAGTTGCAAATCCATGTGCATCGTCTACCATCAGCATGAAATCATACTTTGTTTTAAGCTTTGCGATTTCTTTTAATTTACCTTGATCGCCTTGCATACCAAATACGCCTTCAGATATCACCATGACACCTCCATCTTGATCTTTAGCTATATTTGTCGCAGCCTCTAAATGTTTCTCTAAACTCTCAATATCATTATGTAGGAAGGTAAATCTTTTGCCACTATGCAGACGGACACCATCTACGATACAGGCATGACAGTTTTTATCATAAACAACAACATCTCTACGGGTAAGCAAACAATCTATGGCTGACATAATACCTTGATAACCAAAATTGACAAGTACTGCTCCTTCTTTCTTAACGAAGTCAGCTAACTGTACTTCTAGCTCTCCGTGAAGATCAGTATTGCCAGACATCATGCGAGATCCCATAGGGTAGGCAAGTCCCCAATCAGCAGAGGCTTGTGCATCTATCGCTCTCACTTCTGGATGATTAGCAAGACCGAGATAATCATTGATTGACCACATAATTACTTCCTTACCGCCAAATTGCATCCTATTGCCTAATTCGCCTGTTAGTTTGGGAAAAATATAATATCCTTCGGCGCTCTCAGCGTATTGTCCTAATGGACCTTTATTCACTTTAATTCGTTCTTCTATATTCACGTTGACTCATTTTCTGGTTTAAAGGTATAATTATCAAGTTGTAATGAAAGAGAAGCAGCCATTATTGTTGAGCCTTTTTTATTTTACGTATACTTTAATGGTAAGACTAGTGTTAGGATTAAAATGTTTTACTGCAAATTAAAACGCTTATTTGACTTTGATATTAATAAAAATACCCAAATTAAGCGAAGTCAATTTGGGTATAAGATGGATTAATAAATTCTAAAAAGTAGTACCACTTATTTTCTCAAGTTTTAATACACGCTTATTATTGTTACCTTTCCAGTAAAGTGATTGCTTTGCCATTTGATATAAATTTCCATGGTCATCAATAAGAGATTTACGATCTGAAGACAGTCTATATCTATGCCACTTATCATTGGTAGTATCCTTTACTTTGATACCATCTCGAGTAGATACTACAATGACCTTTTTGCCATTTCGACCTGCGCTCTTCCAAGTTCCCTCTATCGATCTTAATCTATTTTCATCAATACGAAGCGGAGTATAGCTCAGTGAATTATCGCTACCATTGTTGTCAAATGATCCACTTTGATTACTTTGAGATTCGCCGCGGTAATATCCGCCTTGAGGATTAGCGTCTCTATATTGGTTTCCGTAATAACCTTCTTGGTTATCATTACCATAATGATCATAATATTTACGTCGGTAATGGTCGCGATTAGAAGGTCTAACGTTATCGTAGTTTCGAATTGAAGCTCTTCTAAATGGCGTGATAAGACGATTATATCTATTTACAAATTCGATTCGATTTCTATTGCGAATCACTAATTTATTTCCTCTCGAATCTCTGTATTGCCCACGATTATTTCTTCGAAATTTTGTCCATCTATGAGAATCGTACAGCCCTTTGACTTTAAATCCATATCGCTTGGCTTTGACCCTTATGGTAGTTTGAGTCTGACAATTATTCCAGAAGCCTTCGAGATTTCTTTCGATGTGATTGGCTTGTGCTAACATAGGTAGTACAGCCATTGCGAGTGTGTATAGTAATATTCTCATAACAGTACTTGTTTGGTGTATATATAGATCGTATTGAGGTATGTTAATTAGTACTAATGTGAGATTAAGAGTGTGTTAAATAAATTTTGTTAATTAGTAAAAGTGATTTTCAATACCTAGACATCACTAAGTTTAATCGGTCTTCTTTTTGAAAACTAAATAAAAAGAGCCCATCAAACGATGAGCCCTTCATGAAATTTTTAGTGTGCAATCTAAAACTATCGCTTCACTACTTTTTGTACAGAACTCAATCTTTCTTGCGAACGTAATTGGACGAAGTACATTCCAGAATTCCAGTCTTTTGTACTGATCGTTTCGGTGGTACTAAATCGTTGATTGATTAAAACTCTGCCAGTCAAATCAGTCACTACTAATAGTGATTCCTCATCTCCATTCGCTTCAATAGATATTTGATCATTAAATGGGTTAGGACCTACATTTAATATCCATGTAGGATCGATATTTACCGTGCTCTCTACAATGTCAGTAGTAGCGCTAAAATTATCAAAACCCGCTTCTATGATATTTCCTGCACCTTCGTCACTAGCTCTAATTCGAACATACATATTTTCGGTAAACTCTATTTCATCACTAAAAACTTGATAGCTCCATGAAGTCCATTCTAAGCTTCTTTCTGTTTCTCTATGGATCATAATCTCTTCAACACCATTGCCAACATAAACGAATAATGAATCATCTACTGGATCACCATTAACCATAATAGCAGCATACCAAGTTTCAAACTCTACTTTATAGGATTCTGCATTAGTCCAGTTCATTGGTGGAGATTGTAACATTGTAAATCCATTGTCAATGTCATCATCCGTCCAGCCAGCGTTTTCAGTGTTGCCTGTAATAAATGCAGCATCTCCAATATCATTCTCAGAATCTACTCCAGGGTTAATTATCAGTAGATTGGGTCCACTTTGAACGCTTGTCTCGTTTGGAATTCCTCTACTCCATAATCCTGCAGAAGCCGTACTGTTTACTTCCCAACCTAGGTCTACAAAAAAGTCGTCTTCATAGCCTTCACTCAGAACGAGGGTGATGGCATCTGCGCCACCATCGAAAAATAGGTCATTCAATTCATTTCCTTGATATCTCCATTTTGCAGCTTGCAAGGTGTAGTTTTCATTAGCTCTAACGCCAATACTTGCTGCACCATTTTCATCTGTCGAAATTTCATTCATGACACCAATGTCGGATGAAACAGATATTTTGACATCTTCAAGTTTATTACCGCTAGTATCTTCTACTTCTATATTCATGATACTCTGGTTCAACTCTACATCAAGAATAGTGACTTCACCACTTACTAATGTTGCCATAGCTGTAGCAATTTCATAGTTAGGGTGTGCGATTTCGATTTCGAAAGTTC
Organism: uncultured Saprospiraceae bacterium; assembly: GCA_937927575.1. Lineage (GTDB taxonomy): Bacteria > Bacteroidota > Bacteroidia > Chitinophagales > Saprospiraceae > UBA1994. Next base: position 27,628 of record CALBEE010000172.1, read on the forward strand.
CTTCTGCAATTTGCCCTGTTTTATAATTTCCTGCAGGATTACTCATTTCTCTGTTAGGCGTGCTTTCTAAAATAGTCACTTGAGCATTGACCACAGGAAGTCCAGTATCAGCATTGGTTATCTTACCTTCTAAATAGCTTGCTCTTTTAAAGTCTACGTCTAAAATATATAAGCCGCTATTGATATCACTCGCTAGCATTTTACCGCTTTCAAAAAATGGGTAAGCACCCCAACATCCGTTAAATCCTTCCTCTGGTGAATCAATTCCATCTGCACCTTGCCATGTATCATACTTTGCTACTTCCACTAAATTATCAGGTTTGTTGGCGTCTATCACTTTAAATCCATCTGTATACCAACTTGTAATTAAATATCCATTAAGATAATGAGTGTTATGAGGAATCACCCCTCTTCCTTCTGTGTCAATAGGTCTATAGCTATCTATTTTTTGAATATCCATAGGGTCGGATATATCAAATGCATCAACATAAGCATTCGCTCTTTCGTCGGTTGTAAATAGATAATTGCCATCATCAGAAAGCCAAGCATTATGAGTAAAATCGAAGGAGGTAGGCGCACTATTGATTAATATTGGGTTCGAACGATCCCTAATATCATACATCGAAAATATCCCAGAAAAGATTTCAGATGAATATAAAATAGAATCCCTCACAAAAACATCATGGCTGTACCTCGTGTCTACAGCACCTACAAATTCTGGATTGTCTTTATCGGCTAAATCCAAGATAAGTACACCTTCTTCGCCTACATTACATCCAGATAGATAAGCATATCCATCTTCGTCGATATAGATATTATGACAGCTACCTAATTGTTCGTCGCCATTCCCCAGATTAAATAAATTTCGTTCAAATTCCCAACTAATAATTTCAGGAGCCTGACTCATATCGATGATTAGTAATCCATCAAAAACCTGATTATTTTGTCGATTATCTGCCGTTACATAAATATGGTCTTCCCATACTTTCATATCTCTCCAGATCGTAGTAGTACCTTCGATTGCTGCTCTTTGTATAGGATTTTCATAATCTTCCAAAGACCATATATAGGTATGCGAGGCGCCACCCATGATGGCATATTCAAGGCCGTTTTCATCAGTATAGCCCCAGCAGTCATTTCCTTCTTCTCCATTTGGTAGTTCAATGTTAGCTACTAAGCTAGTATTAACTGGGTTTTGATCTGGTTGAGCAAACAAGCTTAAAGCGGTAAAAGAAAGTATTGCTAGTAATAATAATCTCATATTTCTATTTAGTTTTTTAATTCATTTTCTATTAACGGCCAAATATAGCCTTCTATTAAGTATATATATTATATGTCTCTGCGGTATAAGCAAATTTACTTTGAGAGGACAATTCTTAGTCTACTGGATTTAGTGCGCTATGCTTAATGTATGGTAGTTTGGTAGTATACTGAATAGAGAAGGTAATTCCGTAATAAGGTCAATTATCAATGATCATGGTGGTTAATCGACTAGTGCAAATCAATTTGCCTTCATCATCATGAATATCAGTATTCCAGACCTGTAACCTTCTACCTAATTTTATAGGCTTAGTGGTGGCATAAACAAATCCATTTTTTGCTGATCTCAAGTGATTCGCGTTGATTTCTACACCTACGATACTTTGCTTGCTAGGATCTTCTATAATGAGTACGCCAGCTACACTTCCCATGGTCTCTGAGAGAGCAGCTGAGGCGCCTCCGTGAAGCAGTCCCATAGGTTGTTTAGTTCTTTTATCTACAGGCATTTTGGCTTTAATATAGTCATCGCCCACTTCGATAAACTCAATTCCTAAATGTCCAGGAAGACTGCTTCTGCCAATGTCGTTTAGTGCTTCTATTGATGGATCGGTTTTCCAGATGCTCATGGTATTTTAATTTGGGTGTGTAAAAAATTAATGATTTCCTCTGAATCGTCAGGATGATATTCATTCCATTGACCATACTTTCGAAACCATGTCATTTGACGTTTAGCATATCGTCTACTATGCCTTTGGATAAGTTCAACAGCAGCCACAATATCTATTTCACCTCTTAAATGTCTCATTAACTCACTATATCCTACAGTTTGTAAAGATTTTAGTTCACGATACTCAAATAGTGATTGCGCTTCCTTAAGCAGTCCTTTTTTCATCATTTGATGGACCCTAATATTTATTCGCTCATACAACTCTTCACGGTCTCTTTTAAGTAATATGGGTACCATATGATAGGGTAGGCCATTCTTCTCTTTTTGTTGGAAGCTTGTAAATGTTTCACCCGTTTCATGGATTACAGATAAGGCTCTAATCAACCTTGCAGGATTTTGTTGATCTACTTTGCTGTAGTATTCTGGGTCGGTTTGTTCTAATTCTTGCTGTAAAATCCCTATTCCATGCACCTTTAATGTTACTTCAAGATCGTTTACAATTTCTTCACTGACAGAAGGATAACTATTCAGGCCTTCTCTTATGGCATGAATATACATACCTGTTCCGCCAGTAAGTATGGCCACATCTTTGGATTCGAAATATGAGGCAAAGGCTTTGGTGATTTCATTATGGTAGTCACCCACACTATAGCCTTCATGTATGGATCTATTGTTGATAAAATGGTGTTTGACCTGGCTTAATTCTTTCATTGAAGGCTTGGCCGTACCTATAGACATCTCTCTGTATACTTGCCTACTATCAGCGGAGAATATCTCCGAATCATACCTTTTTGCTAGCTCTAAGGCCAGCTCAGTCTTACCTACAGCAGTAGGACCAGCTATGATGATGATATATTTTTCTTTTGCTTGACTCAAAAATGATACATTTGGAGTATAAAGATATGTTGGATTATGGGCTTATAGGTTCTATTTGTACGACAATATCTAAATTGGTGACAAAGAGTAAACTATTATGATATACGCTTTCTTGAAAGTGTGGACAAATTGGGTGATTAGAATCTTCTTTAGAAAGATAAATACTAGAGGTATAGAAAACGTGCCTCGAGACAGAGCTCTATTGATAGCCTCAAATCATCCAAATGGTTTTTTAGAGCCAATTACTATGGCTTGTCTTTTCCCAAAACCTTTGCATTTTTTAGTGCGAGGCGATGTATTCGAAAAGCCTGGAGCCAGATACATCATGGAACGCACCAATCAGATTCCGATATTTAGATTTAAAGATGGTTTTGAAAATCTTCGAAAGAACAATAAGAGTATAGAAATCTCTCTTAAAAAGCTTCAGGAAGGCGAGTCTATATTAATATTTGTAGAAGGTGGAACGAAGGCACAAAAAAGATTGCGACCGCTTCAAAAAGGTTTGTCTAGAATTGCTTTTCAAGTTTTAGATAAAGATCCCAAGCTTAAATTAGATGTTTTACCCGTAGCGATTAATTATTTCGATAATAGAAAATTTAGGTCAGAATCTATATTGAGTGTAGGCGAACCTATGTCTGCTAATGCGTATTTCGAAAAATACAAAGATGATGTCAATCTTGGGATCAGAACGCTGACTGCTGATACTTCGAAAGCTATTAAGAAGAATGTTATTCATTTAGATGATTTGAAAGACACGGATCTGCTTAATAATTTACTGCTACTTCGTAAAGCGATGCAGAATCATAGTGCAATACCCATTGTTACTATTGAGCCTCATAGTCTGCCTGCTGATAAAGCCATTGCTAACGAAATCAATGTGCTCAACGAACAAGAAAAGAAACAATGGTTTGAGAAGTCAAAATCTATTGTGGACAAGTACGGTTATAAACCACTTGTGAATAGGTATCATAGTCGCAATTCTATTTTTATGAATGTGATCTTGTTACTTGCATTTGCTTTGCCTGCATTCGTTGGATTGGTGATGAATGCCTTACCATTTTTTGTTTCTAAAATAATAGCGGATTCTACGGCTAAAAAATCAATCTTTTATATGTCTATTTGGCTTTCGGCCTTTGCGTTGATTAGTATATTCTACTACCTCATCGTCATTATCGTTTTTTGCGTAATATGGGGTTGGACTGGTCTTTTAGGATTATTGTCTATTCCTTTATTCTCAATGTCTATGATATGGCTGGATCGTTGGAATGAATTCAAATCACAATTAAGCTTCGGTAAATCAAACGACCAAGCAATAGCGGATATTAAATCACTCTTTAGAGAATTAAAATTAAAATTATGATTCGTTTATGGTTGCTCTTTGCAACATTCTGTTTCAGCATTATTTCTTGTAAACCTACTGATGAACATGTACACGAGGCCAAAGTTCTTTTGGAATCTGAAGTAGATATTCCAGCATATGCAATAGTGATTCATGGAGGAGCAGGTACGATACAACGAGAAAATATGTCTGCGGAAAAAGATTCGAGCTATAGGGCGATGCTGAATGCAGCATTGGATGTAGGTGAAAATATACTGACAAAGGGTGGTAGTGCTTTGGATGCTGTAGAGGCTACCATTCAGATCATGGAAGATAGTCCATTATTTAATGCTGGTCGAGGAGCAGTATTTACACATGAAGGTAAAAACGCACATGATGCGTCTATCATGGTAGGTTCGACACAGATGGCTGGAGCAAGTGCTGGAACGAATACCGTAAAGCATCCAATCTCTTTAGCTCGAGCTGTAATGGAGAAAAGTAATCATGTAATGATGTCAGGAGTAGGTGCAGAGTCTTTTGCACAGGAAGTAGGTCTGGAGCAAGTAGACCCTAAATATTTTCATACAGAGAGAAGATGGAAAAGTCTTCAGCGCATATTAAATAAAGAAGAAGCGAAATTAGAATTATCTGAGGATGATATAGATAAAAAACATGGAACAGTAGGCTGTGTGGCCTTAGATGGAAACGGAGATATAGTAGCTGGAACTTCAACTGGGGGAATGACCAATAAAAGATATGACAGGATAGGAGATAGTCCCATCATCGGAGCAGGGACGTTCGCTGATAATGCAAGCTGTGGTGTTTCTTCTACTGGACATGGAGAGTTTTTTATTAGGTATACTGTAGCGAGAGATATAGCCGCAATGATGGAGTATGGTGGATATACTTTAGAAGAAGCAGGTGAAAAAATCATAAATGAGAAGCTAGTAGAAAAAGGAGGCACTGGTGGAGTAGTGGCTCTTGATAAATATGGTAATATCACGATGCCATTTAACACGGAAGGAATGTATCGCGGCTGGAGAAAACCAGAAGAAAAGTATATAGGAATTTATAAAGGTGAGTAATCGTTATTTCTTTAAGTAGATATTGGGATTACCCTCTAATACAAATCCTGCCCAGTAGTATGGGTGTGAATAATTGTCAGAATTAGCCATATCTCTTTTGGCCAATGTCAAAGCCTCACTCACCGAATGATTTTGGAAGTAGGTGTGAAAAGAAATCATGAGTTCGGCAGTAGACGCTTCATTTACATTCCAAAGTGATTTAATGACAGATTTTGCACCAGCTGCAAGGAAGTCTCTTGACAGAGAGAATGTCCCTGCGCCAGGCTTGTATGCTCCGGTTCCAGAATTGCATGAACTTAAAATTACTAAGTCGGCTGTACAAATCGTATTTTTGATTTGGTATCCGTACATTTTTTCTGGATTTCCTTTTTCATCTCTTACGATTAGGTAGTTGCCAAGAATGTTTTCTGGATTGGAAAAAGAGTGAGTGGAAATGTGTAAGATGTTTGAGTTGAGGTTTTGAAGAATTTTTATGTCTGTCATTTCACCTCCACTAAACACATGATGATTTTGATAAATTTTTGATATCGAATTGGCTTCGTGTAATGAATGTGGCAGCTCTGAATATTTTAGTTTTGAAGATGTATTTATTGTGTTTTTATCGGTATATGTAAATAAAGTAACTTTATTAGGCGAAATACTTTCTGTGAGGAAGGAGTCGTTATGCGTCGAGGAGTAATGAATTTGATTTTCATTTTTAATATTTAGAAGTAATTCGAATGGCAAGTCGGATAATTTCCCTTCAGGAATAATTAAAATTTTGTCAATGTTTAAGTTAATATTTAGAATGTTTTTCAGTTTTTGAGATGATTTATTGATAGATTCTAAGCTTTCTTTCGAGCTTACTAAATGGATTAGTTTTTTTACTTCCTTGTCTATGACATCGGCATTAATCGATTTTATTTCTATATCGTTGAAATTGAATTCAACAAAATAATACTCTTCATGTCCACGAATAATTTCAATTGTGTATTTGGATGTGGATTTCGTAAGATTATTTGCAATTGAAGATTTATGCTTTTCTGCGGTGCTTGTTAATTTTTGCGCGCTTGATGTTGTTGTTTGAGTTAGATTATAAAGTTTTTGTTCAGCTAAGTATATCTTCTTGTAGATGTCAGATTGAAATTTTTCTTGAGAGGCTAGTATGGTTAATGAGTCTATTTCTGAGGAAAGATGTAAATATTCGTGCAATTCACTTTTTCCTCGTTGACTGAATGTATTATATGTATTTGATGTCAAATTTAGAGTGTATGATTTATATTCGGAAAGCCTATTGTTTAGCAGTTTGATCTTTTTCTTATCGTTTAATAGATTTTTTTTGATTTGAAGTATTTCTAGGAGATTGATAAGATTTTCTAGACGAAGGTCGGAGAAGTGTAAGTTATCACTTTTTGACAGCTGCTTTTTAGATGCTTCAAGTTCTTTGTAGTTGTATTCAATTGATTTTTCAAGATTAGTGATATTGTTCTTCTTAAGGTATTTTTGTGATTGAAGTCTAGATAACGAGTTATACAAACGGTAGTCGATATTGGTGTTTTTTTGTTGGTGACAAGTTATATGGTTGTTGAGTAACCTCTCTGCAATTTCACATTCTCCAATATCAATATAAGTGTCAATTAAATATTTTAAATCTGTAGGATCTTCTTGACATTGGCCTATACCGTCGGACTTTGTATTTTTTTTAAGGTAATATATTGCAGAGTCCTTATTTGTTGTAATGTAAGCGTTTGTTGTATTAGTATATTTGTCTATCCAAGGGCTATATACCTCAGTGAGTTCGTTAGTGAAAGATTTTCTTTGATTATAGTTGATGATCTTTTCTTGTTCTGATAGCGAATATATATATCGGCATATTGGAATTTTGATTTTTGCACATATTTCTGTTGCTTTTTCTAAGTGGAAGGCCGCTTGCTTAAATTTTTCTTCTCTAATTTGCAATACTCCAGTACTAAAATGTAAGTTGCATGTTGTTTTAGGGTTGCTTTGTTTTATTCGTGCTGCGTATTCAAGACATGACAGAGCGTAATTGTTTTGTAGCATATCTCGAAGACACGCAGATTTTTCTATAAGAAGTTCTACCTGCTCTTCGGTCGTAAAAGAATATTTATTTAGAATTTGATCTAGTAACTTTATGTTAGGCTTTCGTAGTCTTCTGTTATTTATGGATGAAGAAATTGCAAAGTCAATTAACACTGATGTAGGAATATTTTCTTTTATTATTTCTGGAGCGATCAAGTTAAATATACTATCAGCAAGTTGATATTCCATTTTTCTATTCTGCCACTTTGCTTTTAATAAATTTGTGTTTATGTTGTTTATTTTGGATATTGCGTCAAAATAATTGTCGCAATATCCGTACTCCGTCAGACATTTTTTTGCGGCTCTTTGATCTTTAGTTGATGGAATGTCACTAGCGCAAGAGCAGAGTAATATGAAATAGATGATTGTTTGATATTTGTAAATCAAAACGGAATAGATATGTTTGGAAAGTTAGTCATGGCAAGTTTTTTTTTAGCGGTCATATTTGTTATTTCATCATGTTGCTGCTCTCGAAATCCGGAATCATCTCAATATAGTGATTTTGGTTATTTATCTGCTAGTGTATTAGTTAAAACTAACAGTAAAAACAAAGTAGGTCTTTTGACATTGAATCATTCAAATGTTTCGTTAGACTTAGCAATGGATCAGATTGTATACGCCGTTCATGCTCAGTTTGATACCACTTATGCAGAGGAGTCTACCGTTTATATTAATTTGGTTTCATTTGAAGGTGTTATGATTGTAAATGACGTTCTTGTAGTAAAACCAGAAGTGGATCTAATGAGATACAAGACGACACCTGTTACAGGTTTGCCGATAGCGTATCTTCCTTCAGAGTCTGAGTTGAAAGATGATTTTGGTGATTATTTGATGGATTATCATAGCGCATTTGCAGAATTGAAAGATCATGATGAAACTAATCACAAACGCGGACATGTTAATACATGGATTCCTAATTACAACAATTCCGGGTTGGGTTATATAACTTTCCCGTTAGCAACTAGTAATGATACAATGTATTATTATTCAAGTATTAATATGCAAGAGTATTTTAATACCAAAGAGGAAATATATGTTGAAACTAAAAATGTAATATTCAAGGGGATGTTGGATTCTGTGAAATTAGTGGTCGATATTATTGATCATGACCATTTTCCTCATAGGCACTAAATAAACAAATATGTTTTTGGATCAAGGAACAATATTCGCAAGAAAAAATACTAGTGGATTGTACTCATTTTTTGGAATTCCAGAGTTTATGAATTACGATTTCGATAGTACTACTTTATATTACGTATTTAGTCCAACGGAGTGTCCTTTCGTAATCGCAGGTGGAGTGCGGGTCTCAAGTGATGAAATAAAGAGAGATACTAGCTTGCCGATGCGTCAAGGCTTAGTTGAACTAAAATTGTATGTTGCAGATAAGACTTCTACTTTTGATGTTTCAAGATTATCAGTCATATTGAATCATTACTTTGCAAAAATTCGAGTAGGCCTGAGAATACAATTTGTAGATCATAAGGATCATGCTGACTACGAAATTCTTTGGTTAGATGATCCTGATGTTTTAGCTCTTGTTGAGGATAATTCGAATGTAAATGGAAAAGTACATGACGATTCTATTTTAATTTATAAGCCAAAAGGTAATAATCAAGGAATGTTTTATACAGTTTTAGCTCATGAGTTGCTTCATGTATTAAACTTTGGGCATAGTAGAAAAGATACGAATATAATGTTTCCTGATTATATTGATAGATCAATTTTTATCACACCAAAGCAACTCTTAAATAGTAATAATATTAAAAGTGATGGTCTGTTCGGACCCCCACATTTTGATATTAATTTTCCAAATTCTGATTTGTTGTTGAGTGGTAATAGCACGATTTCAGAATCTTAATAAGGTGTAATGGATAATAAAGCTTGGAATTATTTGTTTTCATTGAATGTAGATCATTCTCATTGCCCACCAAAGACGGATGTCAGGTTTGAGAATCACTTTGAATTTTCGAAAGTAAAGAGTATTTTTCAAAACTTTTTAAAACCTTCAATCGAGAAAAGAGCGCTAATTGAGTATTATGAATTTGACTTTAGTTCCATAAAGTGGGACAAGAAGGATTATATTCAAAGTCGAGTAGCTGAAATGTGGAATATTGTGAAAAAGAATTATATCAGGTTTGCGGTTTTTAATTCGCTAGATGTTGATACTTATATGCAAAAAGATCCGCTTTATATTTATCTGAATAATAAGAAGCGCAATTAAATAAAAACAGCCACTAACTTTTCAGCTAGTGGCTAGTCTTCAATTGGGTTTTATACTGCAATGATAGGTAATTGCTTACAATCTTCATCGCAATCCGACAACTTTTTGGCGATTAGGCCGATGTAGTCGCTATTTTTCCTATTTCTCACCCAAAAATGGATATCTATAATCTCTAGGTGGAACAAAGTTTTCTTTCATCGTACGCGCTGATACCCAACGGAATAGATTGAGTATAGATCCTGCTTTATCATTGGTTCCAGAAGCTCTCGCTCCACCAAATGGCTGTTGTCCTACTACTGCTCCAGTAGGTTTGTCATTGATATAGTAGTTTCCAGCTGCATTACGTAAGGCATAGTTAGCTTCTAAAGTAGCAGCTCTGTCGTTAGAGAAGACAGCTCCGGTAAGGGCATATGGTGAGGTTTGATCAACTAGTTTCAATGTTTTAGACCAATCTTTATCCTCGTATACATGGATGGTCAATACAGGTCCAAAGAGCTCTGTACACATAGTAGTATACTTAGGATCACTGGCTTCTATCACTGTAGGCTCTATGAAATATCCTTTAGATTTGGAATATTTACCACCTAGTACAATTTTAGCACCTTTATCTTTTTTGACAGCTTTAATATAGCTTGTGATTTTATCAAAGGCTTTTTCGTCTATTACCGCATTCACAAAATTAGTAAAGTCTTCGACCGTACCAGTTTTGATCGTTTTGAGATCTGCCGCCATTTTCTTCTTCACAGCTGACCAAAGCGACTTAGGTACATAGGCTCTGGATGCTGCACTACATTTCTGACCTTGGAATTCGAATGCTCCTCTTGTCAAGGCTACGGCTACTTCTGTGGCGTTAGCCGATGGGTGAGCGATTACGAAATCCTTACCTCCTGTCTCACCGACTATACGTGGATAAGACTTATACGTCGGAAGGTTGTTTCCGATAGTTTTCCATAGGTGATTAAATACTCCAGAGCTTCCTGTGAAGTGTAGTCCTGCAAAATCTGGATGATTGAATATTACTTCTCCAGCAGTAGGTCCACTTACATACACTAAATTGATCACGCCTGGAGGTAGACCCGCTTCTTCAAATATTTCCATAATGACTTCAGCAGAATAGATCTGTGTCTCACTTGGCTTCCAAACACATACATTACCCAACATTGCAGGTGCAGCATTGAGGTTTGCAGCTATCGATGTAAAGTTAAATGGTGTCAATGCAAAGATAAATCCTTCTAAAGGTCTATACTCTAGAGTATTCCATATGCCATCAACACTTTCTGGTTGCATAGCATACATATCGGTCATGTATTGTACATTGAATCTGAAGAAATCTGCCATCTCGCATACGGCATCGATTTCAGCTTGGTAGATGTTTTTAGATTGACCTAGCATTGTCGCAGCATTCATACGAGCACGATAAGGACCACAAAGCAAATCAGCCGCTCTAAGAAATATCGCTGCTCTATCTTGCCATGGTGTAGCGGCCCAAGATTCTTTAGCTGCCAGTGCTGCCTTGATGGCATCGTTGACATGCTTCTTAGTACCTTTGTTGTAATGTCCAAGAGTATGCTTAAGTTCATGCGGTGGATGTATGGCTACTTTTGACTTGGTAGTCACTCTCTTACCACCGATAAACATTGGGATGTCTCTTTTTTGTTTCTTAAGCTTTTTGAGCATCGCCTTTACTTCCTTTTTCTCGGCAGATTTTGGAGCATAGCTTTTTACTGGCTCATTCTTCGGAGTAGGAGTAGTTAAAAATGAATTTGACATATTGAATTTGTATCTATTTAAGTAAGTGTTTTATTGTTCTATTAATGATGACAAATGTAATTAGGAATTGTTGGAAATTCGTATCCACTTTTCCCCTTAGATGAGATTGACATCTCCTTGAATTTCTTCCGGAATAAACGGCTCTATATTTCCTTTACCTTTAATGATCTCTCTCACGATAGTCGAGCTGATATGTGAGTATTCAGGCTTACTAATAAGGAAGACTGTTTCGATTTCGTCACCTATAATGTGGTTAAGTTGTGATATGGTTTTTTCATAATCAAAATCCGAAGCGTTACGCAAGCCACGAAGTAGATATCGCGCGCCTTCTGCTTTACAGTAATTGACAGTCAATCCTTCAAATTGGCCCACATGTACAGTATCATCATCAGCGAATACCTTTTCTAGCATTTCTAGTCTTTGATCAAGTGAGAAGAGGTACTTCTTTTGAGAATTTACACCCACAGCAACGATGATTTTATCAAAGAGCGGAATGGCTCTATTCACTAGATCTACATGACCTTTCGTAATTGGATCAAAGGAGCCAGGGAAAACTGCTATTTTCATAATCGTTTATGCTTGTAGATGAAGTAGTAAATATAAGTGAATATTGTATGCCAAGGAGAAGAAGAGTAAGCAATAAATATCCTATCATCTAATAATATTCGCAGAATCCTTATATTTAAATGATTTAATTGATAATTGGGATGAATGCTTGATTGTTCGCTACACGTAATCTCACCGAAAATCAATATTGATAATTTTAAATAATTGATTATGAGATACTTAGTGTTTTTAGGCTTTTTGTTTTCTTTGGCCGCCTGTTCTTCTAGAGATTTGGAAATAGACAACCCAACCGATAAGGCTATTATGATCAGTTTTGGTGATGAAGCGCCTATGGAAATTAAGCGTTATACTAATAAGAAGATTCAAGTAAAACGAGGAATGGTAGAAGTTGCTGTAGATGGAAATTCGATAGGAGAATACGACTTTTCCCAGAAAGGTGATTTTTTACTAAATCCGACTTTATCAAAGTACTATATTGAGGAAGCTTTATACGGAGACGATCAAAGTGCTTTTCAGCAACAGTTACTCAAAGACAAAGGCATTGACCTATCGCCCTATGCCTACGATACGCAAATTTTTGTTTTTGGAGAGGTAGTTTATATTGGTCATGCAAAGGTGGATAGCACTTTTATGATCAAAGATAATTGGCAATATGGTGTACAGAGCGACCTTCCCACTCAAATAAAAACCACAGGTTCTTCCAAGATGGTTCGTAAAATATACAGAGAAGAATATTTTATGGAGCATGCGGAAAAGCTGTTTAAAGAGGCTATGCAGGAGATTAAAAGTGAGAAAGCTGCGGAGTAATATTTAGATCTCGCAGTCTATGATTATGTAATATGTAGTACTTCTTATTTCCTGAGGAGTTATGTACTCTATAGATTCTTTACAAGTCATTTTTAGTAAAACTTCTAATTTTTGATAGAATTCAATTTTGTGCACTTTGGCAGTACCAAGGCACTTCTCATATAAAGAAATTATATCACATCTAATTGTACTCTGATAAGGGTAGAAGAGCTCAATAGAACTAAAGCGGTATTCCTAAGATCAAAGCTTAAAACCAAAGCGTCCTTTCCAGGACCAATGCGTTTTTGCTCAAAGCGACCTTGAAGAGCAATAAGACTTATAACCCAAACGAATCCCAACAATTACATCTTCACTGCATTACATATAGGATGAATAAATTAACTTTGAGCACGTTGAGTATACGCGATGTGTACCAAGTCACTAATACCTAATACCGTTAAACGAATAATGGATATAGAATTCAATAAGAACGAAGATCAAATGAATCTCCATATAGGAGAGTTATATCATAAACTAGAGAAGATTTATCTCGGTGGTGGACAGAAGAAGATAGATAAGCAGCATAAGAAGGGGAAGATGACCGCCAGAGAACGAGTAGATTTTCTTAAAGATGATGACGCTACATTTTTTGAAATTGCGGCATTCGCGGGTTATGGAATGTATGAGGAGCATGGTGGTTGTCCAGCTGGAGGTACTGTTATGGGTATTTCCAAGGTGCAAGGACGAGATGTTATGATTGTTGCCAATGATGCTACTGTCAAGGCCGGAGCATGGTTTCCGATTACTGGAAAGAAGAATCTAAGAGCACAAGAGATTGCCATGGAAAATCGCCTTCCGATCATCTATCTAGTCGATAGTGCAGGTGTATATCTTCCTATGCAAGATGAGATATTTCCAGATAAAGAGCATTTTGGGCGCATATTTCGAAATAATGCAAAGATGAGCAGTATGGGTATACCTCAGATTGCGGCCATTATGGGTAGTTGTGTTGCGGGTGGAGCTTATTTGCCAATCATGTCTGACGAATCTTTAATCGTAGACGGTACTGGATCGATCTTTTTGGCTGGCCCTTATTTAGTGAAAGCAGCTATAGGGGAGACCGTAGATAAAGAGACTTTGGGAGGAGCTAAAACACAAACCGAAATGTCTGGAGTGGTAGATTATAATATGCCAGATGATAAGACTTGTTTGACTACTATAAAAGACTTAATATCCAAATTAGGACATGAACCGAAGTCTGGCGTGGATAGAATTAAAGCCGCTGCGCCGAAGTTAGATCCAAAGGAAATAATTGGTCATTATCCATCAGCTAATGCGAAGCCATACGATATGAGAGAGATCCTCAAGCGTATTGTAGATGACTCAGAGCTTACAGAATATAAAGAAAATTACGGCAAGTCTATCATCACTGCTTATGCACGCATCGATGGATGGTCTGTAGGTATAGTTGCTAACGATCGGCAGGTAGTTAAAAATGCCAAAGGAGAAATGCAATTCGGTGGAGTGATCTACTCAGACTCTGCAGATAAGGCAGCTAGATTTATCATGAATTGTAATCAGAAGAAAATTCCGTTAGTATTTTTCCATGATGTTTCAGGCTTCATGGTTGGTAAAAGATCCGAGCATGGTGGCATTATTAAAGATGGTGCAAAGATGGTCAACGCGGTATCTAATAGCACAGTGCCTAAGTTTAGTGTAGTTATTGGAAATTCGTATGGTGCAGGTAATTATGCCATGTGTGGTAAAGCTTATGATCCAAGATTTATAATTGGCTGGCCGACTGCTAAAATTGCAGTAATGGGAGGCGCACAAGCCGCTAAAGTTTTAACACAGATACAAGTCTCTTCGATGAAAGCTAAGGGTGAAGTAGATGAAGCTGCAGAAGTAGAATTGTATAATAAAATAAAAGATAGGTACGATCACCAGACTACACCGTATTATGCAGCAAGTAGATTATGGTTGGACGCCATCATAGATCCTAGAGCGACTAGAGATTGGTTGGCAATGGGACTTCGTGTTACAGATAATGCTCAGATCGAAAAATTTAATGTTGGAGTAATACAGACTTAAAAGAGTAGGCTGTTGCTTTTGAGATTTGAGTATGTCTTCTGATTCGTTTGAGAATTTGATCATTGTGGCCTATAAAATTATATGAGTGCATAGATGATACAGAGTAGTAGGTGTCTTATTTCAAGATAGCTTGTTTTTGTAAATTAGTAAATATGAAGAATACCCTTTTTATAGTAATGATATTCTGTTCTCTCAATGGATGGAGTCAAAGTATCGATATTTTTGCTGGTTGGAATGATAATCACTTTTTTGACTTTAATGATGCAGGTGGACATTATAATTCTTCATATAATTCAGGCGAAGGTTATTCTTTTGGAGTAGCCATAGATGAAGTGAAATTCGATTGGACCACTATGCGATTCGCAATAAGATATAATAGTTATGGAGGGGAAATTAGAGTTAGAGATGGCGGATTAGGTGGAAGCATCAACACCATTGCGTCTATAGATAAATCTATTTTGGCTATAGGTGTGTTTCCAATTCACTTCGAGATGATAAATAGATTTCACTTAAATTTAGGAATAGAATTTTCAAGGCTAATTACAGAATCCTATAAAGGTA
>CALBEE010000173.1 GCA_937927575.1 uncultured Saprospiraceae bacterium
TCAAAATCAAATTACGATTCAATTCAGAGCCATTCGTCATAGTAGATCTGAAAATCAAAAATTATATAAATACAAACTAGAAAGAAATTCTGAAAAAAGAGATTGGATCTTTACCAATGATACAGAAGCTATATATGATAATCTGAGATATGGAGATTACACCTTTAGCGTGAATGCAGCAAACAAAATTGGTGAATGGAATAAAAATGCGGAAAAATTAAAATTCACTATACGCCCACATTTCACTGATACAACTTGGTTTAAAGCACTAATTTTAATAGGATCTATAATTATTACACTTCTAACTTCATTATACTTTATAAGGAGATATAAAAAGACTAAGGCCACTGAACTAGAATTAGAAGAGGTTAAAAGAAAATCCAAAGAAGCTGAACTTTCAGCATTACGAAATCAAATGAATCCACACTTCATTTTTAATAGTCTCAATACGATTCAAAATTTTGTTTTCAAGAAAGATGTTAAAAAGGCAAATTTTCTTCTCACCAAATTTTCTTCTCTTATACGTAGAAGTCTCAATTACTCAAGATTAGAATCTATCAGCTTACAAGAAGAGTTACAATTTTTAACCGACTATGTGGAGTTGGAAAAGGTAAGATTTCCAGATCTAATTTCATTACAGTTTAAAATTGATAATAGTATAGATAGTTCTACCGAACGAATTCCTACCCTACTACTTCAGCCACTTGTTGAGAATTCTATTAAACACGGAATCAGTAAATCTAATCGACCAGGAATAATACAAATTGACTTTACAACGTTAAACAATGATTATTTACAAATTATAATATCAGATATAGGAATGAATTTAAAAAGCAAGAATAAAACCTCTTCTAGTCACATATCGCTCGGACAACAAATTATAAAAGATAGGATCGAGGTCTTACGTCAAAATGGCTTTCCAAATTCTTTATTCACAGTCAACAATGTCATCGATCAGGTAAATTGCAATTATCAAGTCAAACTAATATTACCAAAACTATAAATTATGCTGCGAACTATAATCATAGATGATGAAATCAACAATCGAGAATTACTTCATCAAATGCTGACGGCATACAATAAGGATATCGATGTTGTAGATATGGCCAATGATGTTCAAAGTGCAATAATTTCTATAGAAAAACATGATCCAGACCTTATCTTTCTTGATATAGAAATGCCAGGTGGGAGTGGATTTGACGTTCTAAAGCACTTTAAGGATCCTAAATTCAAAGTAATCTTCGTTACTGGGTACGAGCATTATGCCATTAAAGCGATCAAACATTCGGCGATTGACTATATCTTAAAACCCATAGACCTTGAAGAATTAAAAAAGGCAATCGGAAAAATAAAAGCAATGGAAGTAACTCATACTGCTAACATCGAATTCATTAAGACATATATTCAATCCGGTACTGAAGAACTTTCTCATCTCTTAATTTCTGACTACAATACAAGTGATACCGTAGTAATCAATGAGATTATATACTTAGAGTCCAATGACCGATACACTATTTTCCATCTGACTCATGATCGTAGAAGAATATCCTCTCTAAGTCTCAATTTCTTTGAATCCCTATTAAATCCCGCTACTTTTTTCAGGATACATCGCTCAGCTATCGTGAATTGTAATGCCGTACAACAAGTAAGCGAAAGTCGAGCAGCTGAGGCAACAATGATCAATGGCGACAAAATACAAGTAGCATACCGTCGAAAATCACAGTTTTTAGCCCAATTGGAGACTATAAATTAGAAATTACGACGCGCTCATACGATTTGACCGCGTTCTTCTTTGTTTTTACTCTATTACAGGTTTACCTTTAAGTAAGCAATGATATAGTACCGAACGCTAACCCCTAAGTTCTAATGTTCTAAAGATCATTCAATAGATAATTAGAATGCCATGTGGCTTTGTCATCCGATGAAGCCACTTTTTTATATTAGTACTTTAATCTTGTCACCTACGTTAATCCTGCCTTCTTCTAAGCATATAGTGTTAGCTCCAAAATTCACCCTATTCCCTACCTTTCTATACTTACTTAAGGTTTTTAATGGCTCTTTGTGCACTAATCCATTCGACTGATCAATATTTACCACATTACATCTAGCACAAGGCTTGATCACTTCAAACTTAGCCGTACCTAATTCAAACGTATCCCAAGAATCTTCTTCGTGAGGAACTATGGTATCTAATACTATATTAGCCCTAAATCTATTAGAAGGTACGACATCACCAACTTGTTTAGAAAGTCCAGTGAGACTCGCGGACCCAATTATCAGATAGGGATAACCATCAGCAAAGCTAACTTTGGTTCTGACCGGCCCTTTTATGAGCTCTTTGTACCGGTCAAACTCATCCACCATACGAACTAGATGACATGGAAATCCTATTCTAGTCGCAAACCAATCACTCACTTCAAGACTTACTTCGTAGGCGACCACTTCACTTTCCCATACTGTTGTTTGCATCTTAACTTCCGAGTATTCTTCCTTATCTATTTTTATAATTTCGCCATTATAAGCCACCTCCAAGAATTGAGTCAACTTACAACCAAACAAAGCCAATCTAGCATCTGTCCTCTGGGTAATGAAATTTCCCTTTTCATCCACCAACATCCATCTTCTATCGTATTCTAGGCCGCGTTCTAAAACCCTTGCCGAATCCACATCTATGCCACCCATACCCTTAATCGGATAAATATGAATAGACTTTATAGAAGCATTTACTGTATTCATTTATAAGTATCTTTTAGTAGATTCAACTGTAATAACGTGTCAATAAATATAGGATTAAAAATTTCAACTCCTTTTTGATTTAGATGATGAAAATCGTAAAAATGAATAGAATCTTGGAGTTCATTCACTTGAGATAAATCTATGAACTCACTATAATCTTGCATCAATACATTATAAGCATTCATATCAGGAAATTGATTTACTTCAATCTGCGTAACAGGAGCACGAACTAAAACAAAAGGGATATTTGCGTTTTCTAATTTTCTAATATTATTTTGAAAAGCGTCAATTTGGCTTTGAAGAATATCAGTTCTTAGAAAAGGTTCTACCTGACTAAAAACATTAGATTTCCTCTCTACAAATCCATTTCCCTTATATTCTTGTTTAGAAATATCTAAATTAATCTCGTATGTGTCATTTAGTAAAAAAATATTTCTGTAGCGAGCAAATATCATTTCATTCATGGATTTTACACTCTGACTTTCAAACACAACCTCAGTCATTTGATCTAAACAAATATCATAAGACAAAAAGACTGAATTCGCTTCTACTCCATCATTGCCAAATATATCAGGATAGACTTCGTACACTATTAATTTAGGATTAAGTTGTTCTAAATATTGATTCAACAATAAACCAGTATGGATGTGCGTCTGAGCAGAACTACCTAAATTAAAAGTATTGTAACCATATCTTTTCCAAATCCTGGGGTCAAAAGTTCTATAAGTGTGCGAAGAACCCAAAAATAAAACATCAATATCTTCAGCATCTTTCAAATCATTTAAAGTCAAAAGAATATTATCATCCAAGATAGTTCGATCGCTCAAATTGGGTCTTAGAAAAGGAGGCATAAGTTCTCCCCAAGCCACCACCAAAGCAACATAGAATAGACTCGCTAAGAAGGAAAAAATCGATATGTCTTTTAAAAACTTTATCAAAATTGAAAATATATAAATCCATTAGGTGATTGACTCGAATACATACCCACTAAAAATAATATGACAAAATAGCACAACCATCTCATAGATCTCGATGACAATTTCAAAACACCACCAAGACCATAGGATGATTGTCTTGAGAGCCATTCTACTAATAGCATAATTATAATCATTAAAAAAGTAGCCCCTGCATTACCCATCAATCGAAAACTAGGAACTGATAAAAGAGAAGTATCAAATATTCCATTTATATAAATGATAGCATCATCTATAGTATCACTTCTAAAAATAATCCAAAGTAAAACAACCAATGAAAAAGTAAGACTCATATGAATTAGCTCTTTCATACTCGGAATTACTTTTCCATAAGCTACAGTATCGATATGTTTTCTATTTCGATCTAATAAATATAAAGGTAGATAAAGAGCAGCGTTAAGCAATCCCCAAACGATAAAAGTCCAATTGGCTCCATGCCAAAAGCCACAAATAATAAATACCACAAATATATTTCTCAATGCAAACCATTTCCCCACTCTACTTCCTCCGAGCGGTATATAAACATAATCTCTAAACCAACTTGACAAGGAAATATGCCACCTCCTCCAAAATTCAGCTATATCACGTGAAAAGTAGGGAAAAGCAAAATTTTGCATCAAATTAAACCCAAACAATTTTGCTGTACCTATAGCAATATCAGAATATCCAGAAAAATCACCGTAAATCTGAAATGCGAAAAACACTGCACCAATCAGCAAAGTAGATCCGGAATATGCGTTTGGTTCAGCAAAAAACATATCTACATATATCGCACAATTATCCGCTATTACCATCTTTTTAAAAAGTCCCCAAAGTATCTGACGCAAACCATCCACCGCATTTCCGTAGTCAAACTTTCTTTCCACTTTAAATTGGGGTAAAAAATTAGACGCTCTTTCGATGGGTCCTGCTACCAATTGAGGAAAGAAACTAACATAAGCAAAAAATGAAAATACATCTTGGCTAGGTTTTATCTTTTCGCGATATACATCAATTGTATAACTCATGGTCTGAAAAGTATAGAAGCTAATACCTACAGGCAAAACCCAATCCAATCTAGAAAATAATTTTTCCGACCCAAATAACGAGAAGGTGGATTCTATATTACCAATGAAAAAATTGAAGTATTTGAATATAGCAAGTATGCCTAGATTGACAAAAATAGAAACATATAACCACTGCCTCCTTTTCGACCTTATTGCTGTAGCAAATATCTCTTTCGCTATTAAAAAATCAACTACCGAACTCAATACGATCAGTCCTAAAAACTTCCAATCCCACCACGCATAGAATACGTAACTTGCTATGATTAAAAATGCATTTTGTATTCGAAGACCGCACCTATTTATACTCCAATATATGGCAAATACTACAGGTAGAAATAATGCGAAATCGAATGAATCGAAAAACATCCTATTTACTCTGAATAAATAATAGTACAATACCTATCAAGGCTGGCAGCGCCTGTACAAAGAATATCTTTTTTGAAACAGACAAAGCTCCATAAATCCCTGCAACGGCTACGCAGCATAAAAAGAAAAGTGTAATGTTGTTTTTCCATTCCAAATTTTCAATAAAAAAAGTCCAAACTAATCCAGCAGCCAAAAAACCATTGTATAAGCCTTGATTAGCTGCCATCGATTTCGTTTTTGGAAACAAATCTTTAGGAAAAGCAGAAAATATTTTAGGTCCTTTCGTTGTCCAAGCGAACATTTCGAAATATAAAAAATAGAAATGCAAAAATGCTACTAAGCCAACAACTATATTAATTACTAGTTCCATTTTACTCTGCGATTATTTCTTCAAAAGTTGGTAATGCATTATCCTTCGAACGGAAAAATAAAAACAAACCCGCCAGTGCAGCGATTATTAACAATAAAGAAGAGATCAATCCAATGGTCTCACCTGTGTAATAGGTCGAAGGATAAAACTCAAATCTAATTTCATGTTTACCTGAAGGTATTTTCATCGCCCTCAGTGCATAATTAGCTCTAATATGTTCTACAGGATTGCCATCCAAATAAGCTTGCCAACCCAAATCAGGACCATACCATATTTCTGAAAATACAGCTAACTGTTCTGAGCTAGAATTCGATTCATAAGAAATGGCGTTCGGTGTATAATTCGTTAATTTTATACTTCCATTTTTATTTGGAGTTAAACTTCCTATGTAAGAATCAAATTCTGTATTAACAATGGCTGTCACCGCAGGATCAAAATCATTTAACTTTGCAAATTCTTCATCTGAAGTAGAGGCTTTGTCTATCTGACTTACAAACCAAGCATTCCCCATCGCCGCTGGGTTACGCTGTACCATTGCCTTACCATCTTGCGCCGATACAATAAAGTATTTTGCATTCAACATATTATATACCGCCATATTGCCCTGTGCTATATGTCCTTGTATGAGGTCATCGTATCTTTGTAATTTGGCTGGATGATAGCCACCTATTAATTTGTGGTGAAATGCTCCAGTAGCACTAGCAAATGGATTTACTGTAGTATCATGCACTCTAAAGTGCGGATCATTATCAGCTAATATTTGTTCGTCTACTTCTCTAGGTGCTTCAAATTGAGCAAGATTCCTTGAAGCAACAAATTTATCCGGTCCCAAATACGGTCTGTCTACTTGGAATAAATCGAAAGTTCCTATTCCACCTACTACTAAAAGCATAATCAGTGAAGATATTTTTTCCTTCAAATACATCCACATCGCACCAAAAGCAATCATTATCATCAAGGCACTTCGCAGCGCTGAAGATCTGAACATGGACATTCGATCTTCTACCAATGCTTCTACTAATGACGGATCAGGAATTCTACGAGCATCCGTTGGGTGAATAAAATCTATTAACATTGGAGAAATCACAGCTAAGACTCCGGCAAAAAACGCAGTGAAAGCCATAGCTAATAGTAAGGGCTTCTGAAACTCTCCATCCTTATTTTTCGAAATAGTGAACTTATATAATCCCAACATTCCAAGAATCGGAATAAAAATAGTCGTAACACTCAATACTGAATTGGGTGTTCTAAATTTATTGAAAAGCGGAAAGTAGTCAAAGATCAACCTATTCACTAGAGGGAAATTTTTGCCCATGGAAAGCATCACCGTCAATAAAACTCCTGCTACCAACCACCATTTCATTCTACCTTTTACACTAAAAGCACCAAAAAGGAAAAGGAAAAATGCCACTGCACCAAAATATGCTGGTCCACTCGTAGAACCTAAATCTCCATGATAAAGTGGTGCCTCTACCCCATTTCTTCTATTTAGTCCTTTTGCAAATGCTGAATCTTTGTCCAATTTGATAATTGTACCTCCGCCAGCTGCGTATGGTATCCAAGCTGGTAATAAATCGATAGTACCATTACTCCATGCCATCGCTCTATCCCAATCCATTCCACCATCCGCAGATCTTCCTTCACCCGTTTTCAAAACAGAATTACCTCTTACAGTTTCTGGAGCATATTCCAATGTTGTCATGACTCGAGAAGCACTAGAGCCCAAAGCAAGTACCGCTCCTAATCCTAGCACTAATAATGATTTCCATAGATGTGTTAAATCTCCTCTCTTCACCATTTGCACCACTTCTATGACGGTTAATATTCCTAATACCATTGCCAAGTAGTATGTCATTTGTAGGTGATTGACATATATATTTAGTCCCAAGAAGAGACCAAAAATAGCCCCACCTAACAAGTACTTCTTTCTAAACACAAGCAAAACACCCGCTATAATCATTGGTGAGCTCATAATAGATCTCACCTTACTCATATGTCCTGTATCATAAAGGACCATATGATTGGTAGACAATCCAAACAACAAGGCGCCGATAAGACTTATCCAAGGACTTACTCCCATACAAAGCATCAACAGGTAAAATCCAATCATTCCAAATATAAAGTATCCAGCAGGTCGCGGAATACCTAGACCCATAATACGTTCAATATGCTTCACTAAGTTATTCTTTTGAGGAGCATCCGTTTGATAAGTAGGCATACCACCAAACATACTAGTAGACCATAAAGCTGTCTCCCCTGTCTTTTCTGTAAATTTCTTAGACTCTGCAGCCGCTCCTTTGTACGAAACAATGTCACTTTGCACTAATTTTTTACCTTGAAATTGCGGTAAAAAGTATATCACGGATACCAGTATTAAAAATATAATGCTAATAATATGCGGTAAAGCAGATTTAATATCAAACTTCATAATAAAGTCAACTTTGTATGATGTAATTACTTTTAACTGTACTAACAGTAAAGGGTCTCAGACAAAGTTAACTTTATTCTAATATTAAGAATTATTATATGTGATAAATATTGATTTGAATCATTGTTTAAGATATCCACTTCTTCTGCTTGTAATAATTAACTAATCAAAATTGATATTTTGAGTCATTGTTTGCCCATCTACCGTAATACTCAGTATATAGGTACCTTTCTTATGATCTCCACGATTCCACTTATAATTATTCCATCCGCGATGGAGCGTTCCCTGAGCAAATGAATGTATAATCTCATCGTTCTTACTCTTGAGTACCATCGTAACTTCAGATGAAGCTTTTATGATTTCCACTCCACACTTCAAGCGACTACCACTAACACTGACCCAAGACATACACCCTTCCGGTAATGATCCTTTAATATCTTGCTTGTCTAATAAATTTCTAACATTAGGCATAGTAATTCTATTCCATAACTTTCTAAAGAATCCCATTTTCTTAGGTTTAGAGTGCATATTAATATCCACCATATTGGATAGCGTATCATATCTCATTTCTCCGTTTTTAGTCAGTGAAAAGACCAAAGAATTTTGTACTCCCTTATCATTAACCAAATTAGTTTTAAACGTACCTTTTTTTGATGATTTGTTTCTCTGTTCATTGAGACGATAGACCCATTCTACATAATCCTCTCCTTGGTCCACGATATAATCACTTAATACATGATCGCGATTAAGCGATATCGTCGTGTCTAATTCGACCTTATAGTCAATATCGTAGTGAAAGACAACAGTATTTTCAGACTCACTGTACTGAGCAGATAATGAATTCAACATCAGAAATGCAATGGCTAGATTTAAGTATTTCATGGTAAAAGATATTTAATAATTGATTGATCAATATCGATCATGAAACAAACATAAATCAAGAAAACCCTGAAATTATTGGTCTAAGGATGTACGCTACATTTATAGCGATATATTGAAGATTATTAATGACAATTCATTCTATTGACCATTCGTCATGCGATAACCTTCATTCGTGTGTAGATCTCAATCTACTCAAGATATATACGTAAATTTATAAGACAATATAAAGTAAACGACTTGCAGTCAGGCTTCACACAATTTGACATTTTTCCCAAAAAGTACCATATTCTCTATTGGATAGGCAATGTGATGCTATGGACTTTCTTTGTACTGATTACAGATGGAATCATTTGGGAGCCTTTCGTAAATAAAATGTGCTACCTCCCCTCACAGATGCTGGCTACATATGCATTTCTGTATTTTCTAATTCCATATTTGTTTCAAGGTCGATGGTTGAAATTTATAGGACTGTTTGCATTCATATCCTATGTAGCTACTGTAATCGCCAGAATTAACAAGATATATATCTACGAGCCGGCTCTTGGATACGATGATCCTCAAGAACCTTTATGGGAAATCATTACTACTCCATCACATCTCATGAGTCAATATATGCTTTGGGTATATCTGACACCAGTCATAACCTTACTCATAGTGTTAGTAATTATTCATCTCAAAGAAAAAACGCGATTAGAGGAATTGAAAAAAGAGAAGAATATAGCCGAACTACGATTCTTAAAAGCACAAGTTCATCCGCACTTCTTATTTAATACATTGAATAACCTATATAGTTTAGCGACTGTAGATTCACCTCAAACGGCAGCCACTACTCATAAGCTATCAAGCATATTGAAATATATGTTTTACAAATGCAACCAACCCGCAGTCACTTTATCCGAAGAAATTAAACTACTAAGTAATTATCTTGATCTCGAAAAAATTAGATATGGTAATCGCTTAGAGGTAAACTTTACATATAATGTAGCAAACGAAAAATCGTCTATCGCACCACTCGTATTTCTGACCGTTGTAGAAAATGCATTTAAACACGGAGCAAGTAGTGATATCAATAATCCAAGAATAAACATTAGACTCGAAGAAAAAGACAGCAACTTAGAATTCGAAGTATATAATACAAAACCTCAAGAAGTAAGTACTGATAAGCTGTCTTATCGAAAAGGAATAGGAATGACTAATGTCACTAGACAATTACAACTGGTCTATCCGGACCAACATAAACTAGAGATAGAACAAGGTGAATACCATTATCGAGTTCATATTATTATATCGCCCAATCAAAAAGCACAAACGATATGATAACATATTCTCAACTCCTTGATCGAATTATAAGCAATCGACCTCTAAGTCATACCTTATATTGGACCGCTACTGTGATCATCTCCATTATATATGGATTTGGTTATGGCGAGCCTTTAGCTTTATCTATCATTCTTGAAAAAGTATCATTACCTACACAGATAGCAGCTACTTATCTTTTTATCTATGTCCAATTACCTTTACTCTTTAGAAAGAAATATTTCATCTTCTTTATATCATTTTTACTCTCCAGTTACTTTTTCCATATTACAATGCATATCAGTAATGATTTATGGTTTGGAAAAAAGATAGTAAGTTATCATAGCAACCATACATTATCAGAAATTTTACAATCAGGTGAATACTATTTGACCTATGCCGTAGATATCTACTTAGTAGTATTTGTAACCGCTGGAATAAAACTTATTAAAGATAATTTAGAAAATAAAAAGCAATTTGAAATTCTAGAAGCAGAAAAAGCGAAGAAAGAATATCAATATCTTCATTCAAGAATTAAACCAGATTTTCTTTTAAACACCTTAGATCTTATCGAGAATCAGAGCAAGTCGAATAATAAGCTTGCTGCACAAAGTATAGCAGATTTATCCGAAGTACTAGATTATAGTTTATACAAATCAGATAAAACTGAAATTTCCTTGACAGCTGAATGTCGACAGATGGAATTACTTACTAAACTTTTAGCTTCTCATTCCAATACCATAACTAATATTGAAGTTAGCCGCAGTAATTTATCAAATACACAAATGATTAAACCCATGAGACTAACTAAAGTACTTGAATATATAATCACTTATATAGATCAGGTAAATAAAAATAATAAATCCATACATTTAGAAACAACATCGATAGGAAAAGAGACATTGATAGACTTACAAATTTCAGGAATTGTACCAGATCAAATCTCATTATCCTCGCTAAAATACATTTCAGATGAGAAAGGTATTTTAAAGAATGTGACGCTTAATGTATTCCCCACTAAGGAGGGATCTAACTTACAAATCGAACTCACTTAAAATCGATCTAACTATTAACGATATGAGCCATAAAATCAAATGCATGATAGTAGATGATGAGCCTCTCGCAATAGAGCTCATGACATCACATGTTGACAAAATAGACCAACTAGAATTGATTGCTACAGCTAATAATCCCATTGAAGCCATAGGCCTACTGAAAGATCATCAAATCGATTTGCTTTTTCTAGATATTCAAATGCCAGTTTTAACAGGAATAGAATTAGTCAAAGCGCTTCAGAATAGACCTGATGTAATATTCACAACGGCCTATAGAGAATATGCTGTTGAAAGCTACGAATTGGATGTCGTAGACTATCTCATGAAGCCTATTACTTTTGTGCGCTTTGTTCAAAGCGTAAACAAGTACATAGATAAAAAATCAGATCACTCCAAAGAAGACAAAAACAATACCTCCACATCCGAATCGGACTCCATATATGTTAATGTTAATAGACGCTATGTAAAAGTAATTTTTGAAGACATTAATTATATCGAAAGCGTCAAAGACTATATTCATATTCATACTATCAATGACACAGTGGTGACTAAAGAGACTATCTCAAACTTCGAAACTAAGTTGCCATCAAAATTTTTAAGGATACATAGATCATTTATAGTAAACAGAGCGAAGATTACTGCTTTTACAAGTCACGATATAGAAATAGGTACTAAAGAAATACCCATTGGAGGAAGTTATCGCGATGAAGTCTTAAATAAGTTAAAGTAAAATATTGTAACTATAGATTGGATTTTACTTATTCAAATGGAACAAATAGTCGATAGTTATCTACAGAGTATCCACCCCAAATACCTAAAGCTCCTTCGATATTTCCATTTATTCTTGTATAACTAGAAAAAGGACCTGCACTATTGGCGGAAAAATCTCTCGTATTCCAAAAATCAAAATGATCTTCATCAATAGCCATCCATTTGATGGTAATACTATCTCCACGCGCAAATAAGCCAAACTCTTCAAATGGTACTTCCTCTTGAAGATCCTCCGCTTTACTCAAGGGAAATTCAAACGATTGACCATTATAAAAAACATCATTGACGACCGAGTTAAATGGTGTAACCAGAGGTTCATCCTCAACTGCAGATTTGTATCGATAAAAGTTTACTTCATCTGCTGGATCATCGATAGTCGTATATAGTCGCGCCCATTTCTCGCTCGGTTCTCCTGGAGGATCATCAAAACGAAAATCATATAAAGGAACATATCTTGGTATGGTGGTAGTCGCGGTTAATATCTCCTCAGCAGTCTCTATTCTTAAATTATACGTTCTACCTTCTTCTCTTATAAGCTCATCTAAAACATCCACATAAGCACATATATTTAATGCCAAACTATCGACATCAAGATTCAATGCTTCGGCGACTAATATCTTAGCTTCTTCCGGCAAATCATCAAGACACAATTCTGTCAGCTGTACAGTCTTATCACCATCACTCACTTTGACATCAGCACCATTAACGAATAAATCTCCCAGCTGATCTGGACCAATTTCAGTTATGAATGGCAAGGCTCTAGTAATAATCACATAAGCTGCAATACTACCCGGACCTGCTTCTACATAACCCTCTACAACCAAAGGCTGGTTAATGTCGGTATCTGGTTCAAATGGTTCCGTGCATGAGTTCAACCAAAGAGCAGCAAATAATAATGATATGAAAGTTTTAAAATTCATTAGTTCCATGTAAAATTATAAGTGATAGAAGGTATGATTGGAAACAAAGTGATTTTATCTCCAGATATTTCGACATTTCCAGTTTCCAAATTCACGTCTGCATCATACAAGATGAAGAAAGGATTTTTCCGATTATATGCATTATACACAGAAAGTGTCCAACTCGATTTCCACTTCTTTTTACTATCGGGTTTGGGAGTAAATGTAGCAGACAAATCGATTCTATGATAAGGATCTAATCTAGCACTATTTCGAGGACCATACCACAAATTAATATTTTGTTCGATCAGAAAAAATCCACCCACCGGAGTATAATTTCTACCTGTTCCATAAATGGCTACTGCACCTAAATCCCACTTACGACCAATTTTGTAATTAGCCACGATTGATAAATCATGCGTTTTATCATAGACAGTCGAATACCATCGACCACCTTCAATATCGTCAAATGACCTCTCTGATTTTGAAAGTGTATAGCCTATCCATCCATTCAATTTCCCTTTTGCCTTCTTTAGAAAAAACTCTGCTCCATAGGCACGTCCTTTTCCGAATACGAAAGCATCTTCGACTTCTTGCGATAGATCTTCTACAAAATCCTCCGAGTAATCAATTTGGTTTCTAAGATCTTTGTAATACACTTCAATATTGGTTTCGTAAGTATTGTCTTTCCAATTTTTAAATAAGCCTAAGGCATATTGCAATCCCCTTTGTGGTTTTACAATTTCCGAACTTGGCACCCAAATATCTGTAGGAAGCGTACTGGAAGAATTACTTACCAAATGTATGTATTGATATGTCTGAGCGATTCCTGCCTTGAAAGAAAGCGAAGGGTCAATAGTATATTTCATACTTGCTCTAGGCTCAAAACCAAAGTAATTTTTGACGGTCTCCCAATCTTCAAATGATCCATTTCCTAATTTTGATTCATAAGGACCCAATTGAGAAAACAAACTTAATCTTAATCCAACATTAGCACTTAACTTACTTGTGATTTTAATGTCATCCTGTGCATATAATCCCCACTCATTAGCATACTTAGGTAGATACTCGGTAGCAAAATCAACATCACCATTGGTAGCAGTCGCGGTATTAGGTGTCAACTCGTGATTTGTATAATTAATTCCAAATTTGATAGTGTGATCATTATTGTAGAAATATTCGAAGTCCGCCTTAAGCGTATAATCTTTTACTCCCGAAAATAATTCAAACTGAAACTGATCTTGTCCTCCATCAAATTGAAATTGATAATCATTATAAATAGCCGAAAGATTGAAAAATAATTTATCACTAAATAAATGATTCCATCTAGCTGTTGCCGTTGCATTACCATAAGGCAAGTTAAATCTAAAATCTCTTTTGATCTGACTAAATCTAAAGACATCTCTTCCAAAGTAGGTACTAAAAAATAATCTATCCTTTTGTGATAGACGATAATTAATCTTAGCGTTGAGATCATAAAAATAGTAGTTGGAACCTTTAAAGTCAGAATCGTTTAATGCTGGCTGAGCCAAGTCTCCTATATAGGTGCGACGACCAGATATGATAAACGAACTTTTATCTTTTATAATAGGTCCTTCTACTGTCAATCTCGATGCTACTAATCCTATTCCTCCTTGGGCTTTATAGCTTTGATCATTACCATCTTTCATCTGAATATCTAAAACAGAACTCAATCGTCCTCCATACTTGGCTGGCATATTACCTTTGATAAGACTGGTATTTTTAATGGCATCCGCATTGAAAACCGAGAAAAAACCCAAAAGGTGTCCGGAATTATATACTACCGCTTCATCTAACAAAACTAAATTTTGATCCGGTCCACCACCTCTCACATAAAAGCCTGCGCTCCCCTCTCCTGAGGATAATACTCCCGGAAGCAATTGAATGGCCTTCAGTAAATCAACCTCACCAAAAATGGCCGGCAATTTTTTAATCTGCGCCATAGGTACTTCGATCGTGCCCATTTCGGTGCTTTCTACATTCTTATCTGCTTCCTCTTTTTCTGCCGAGATTACTACTTCCTCTATAGCTATGCCTTCGCTCATGCTGAAATTTAATTCTCTATTGTCAGATACATCGACATTTATTATCTGATCTTCATAACCCAAATAACTACATTTCAATATATGCTTACCTGCTTCTAAACTTATTGAGTAGAAACCATAAGTATTGGTAGAAACTCCAATGCTTTCATCGCTGGACAAGACTACATTAGCACCAATCAATGTTTCACCAGAATTAGTATCTGTGACATAGCCACTGATGGTGTATTGAGCGCTTCCGATTTGATAAGTAATAAGGCAAAAAAGAAAGAAAAGAAAACGAATTCTCATTTTTCGTAAGATTAGATGGTATATAATTACAACAATACAACGTCGATCATGTTGACTTTGCAACTGTAAATTCGACTTATTTAACAATGGCCAAATTTTATACATTATCCAAAGAGCAAGTAATTAATTGCACATTAGAAGAAGCTTGGAATTTTTTCTCTTCTCCTAGAAATTTAAAAGAGATTACTCCTAAATATTTAGGGTTTGAAATCACATCTCCTGACCTTGCCGATAAAATGTATCGAGGTCAAATTATCTCCTACAAAGTCTCACCGTTACTGGGCATCAAAATGAATTGGATGACTGAGATCACCCATGTAGAACATAAAAAGTATTTTGTAGATAATCAGCGTTTTGGACCTTACAAAATGTGGCACCACCAGCATTGGTTTGAAGAAGTACCCGAAGGTGTTAAAATGAAAGATCTCATTACTTACGTTATGCCGTTAGGACCACTCGGAAGCATCGCCCATTGGTTATTTGTTCGCAAGCAACTTGAAGGAATATTCGAACATCGAAAAGTAGTAACTGACAGATTGTTTGGTGAGATGAAGGCTTAAGAACTTTCGCTGAAGTTTGAAACTTTCATAGAAATGCTACCATTTTTCTTGGTAAACTTTCATTCGAGGTCAATGCCCTTGGATGAAAGGACTTGTGACCAAATTAAGCTTTCGTTCAAGGGTTCTACCTCTCAACTAAAGCGTCCTAGCTTCTAGCCAAAGCATCCATTATCTCCTTAAAACCATCCGCATTCAAAGAAGCACCACCTACCAAGGCACCATCCACATCTTCTCCTGTAAAGATATCTTTGGCATTTGCTGGTTTTACTGATCCTCCATAGAGGATACTGACATTTTCAGCTATGTTAGACGATTTTTCGTTTGCAATCATCGTCCTAAGTGCTTGATGCATTTCTTGCGCTTGTTCTGGACTGGCTGTTTCTCCTGTTCCGATTGCCCAGATGGGCTCATAAGCTATGATCACATTAGACCACTGATCGTCAGATAGATGGAATAAACTTTCTCTTATTTGCTTACATACATGTGGCACATGATTTCCTGACTTTCGAATATCTAATGACTCACCACAACAAAATATAACTTGCAAACCATTACTCAAAGCCACATCCACTTTACTAGCAAGTTGTTGGCTGTTTTCATGAAAATACTCTCTCCTCTCGCTATGGCCAATGACCACGTATGGAACCGAAATAGAAGAAAGCATAGAAGCTGAGATTTCTCCAGTATACGCACCAGATGGCTCTTGATGACAATTTTGTGCCGCCACATCTAGACCTATGATATGCATCAACATATCCACACCATTTTTGAGGTAAATGGAAGGTACTGCGAGTACGGTGTGTATCTCTTTTGGCGGATTAGTTGCCGATATGTCTCTTATGAGCTGAAGTGCATCATCATAATTCTTATTCATCTTCCAATTTCCTGCAGCTATCTTTCTTCTTGGCATATTTCTTTCGTTAGGTGTTCAATAAGTAGCAAAAATACAAGCTATTTCTTCAAATGAGGTATTTGCATTGAGATATTGGCATAACGAATCAAATTGACTACCACAGCAGATAATCTTAAGTATATCTCTGTCTTTGACATTCTTAATGAAAATTAATCTTACATGGTATTATCATTGCTGTTATATTTGAACAGCGAATATCAACGACTAGATAGATATAATTTATGACTCCATACATCCACAGAGACATTAGCTGGTTAGCATTCAACTATAGAGTGCTACAAGAAGCAAAAGACAACTCTGTTCCACTTTATGAAAAGATCAAATTCTTAGCAATTTATTCTTCCAATTTGGACGAATTCTTCAGAGTACGGGTCGCAAACCACCGTAATTTGGTACGTGCAGGCAAAAAAACAAGGAAGAACCTTGATTTCGAACCTGAAAATATCTTAACTGAGATTCTCAAAATAGTCAATGAGCAGCAAGAGGAATTTAGTCATATATTCGAGAAGAAGATCGTTCCTAAGCTGGCCAAAAATGGAATGTATATCAAACGAAGAAAGAAGCTTTCCGAAGATCAAATAGAATTCATAGAGGAATATTTCAACGAATACATGCTTCCCTTTGTACAGCCAGTATTGCTAGTAGGTAAGAAAATTCGGCCTTTTCTAAATAATGCCTCTCTGTATCTAGCCCTTATAATGACCAGTAAAGAACCCAAGGATAATAACTATCATTATGCCATAGTGAAAGTTCCTTCGGATCACCTACCGAGATACTTAGAACTACCTGCAGATAATGACGAAGATCGTGATTTTATCATTATTGATGATATCGTAAGACACAATATCCGAAATCTCTTCCCTGGCTATGATATCCACGATAGCCATTCTATAAAACTAACAAGAGATGCAGAATTATATATCGACGACGAGTACAGTGGTGATCTTATCGAAAAAATCAAAAAGAGTCTAAATAAAAGAAGTGTAGGTACTGCCTCAAGGCTCGTATTTGACCGTACCATGCCAGACCACCTCTTAACCTTTCTCAAAAGTGTATTTGAACTAGATCATTTTGATTTGCTCCCAGAAGGAAGATATCATAATAACTTCGATCTGTTTGGATTTCCAGGCATAAAGGAAAAACATCTATATGATAAGCCGCAAAAGCCACTGAAAATGTCCGTTGTGGAAAACGCGGAGTCCATTTTTGACGAAATTAAAAAAGGAGATATTCTCAATCATGTTCCTTATCATAGCTATGAATCTGTAATCAAGTTTTTTGAAGATGCTGCCTCTGATCCTAAAGTGACGCATATAAAAATCATACAGTATAGAGTCGCTAAAGTATCACGGATCATGGATGCTTTGATGCTAGCGGTAAAAAATGGTAAACAAGTATCCGCATTTGTTGAAGTGAAAGCCAGATTTGATGAAGCTGCCAACTTACAGTGGGGAGAGAGACTTGAAAAAGCAGGTGTGACTGTCCACTATAGTATGCCAGGGCTCAAAGTACATTCTAAAATGACTATTGTCAGGAGGATTGAAAAGAACAAACCCAAAATATATTGCTATTTCAGCACTGGTAACTTCCATGAAGACACAGCAAAACTATATTCGGATATAGGTATATTCACAGCTAATAAGAATCTTACTAGCGAAGCCACTAGAGTTTTCTCTTATTTAGAAACGAAAAATAGGCCTCCTAAGCCATTCAAGCATTTAGCAGTAGGACAGTTTAACCTTAAGCCTATGCTTCTAGATCTGATCGCCTATGAAACGGCCCAAGCAGTAAAAGGAAAACCTGCCGAAATTATCCTAAAGATGAATAGTCTTCAGGATAGTGAGATGATAGCTGCATTGTATAAAGCAAGTAATAAAGGTGTGGACATAAAGCTCATAGTAAGGGGAATCTGTTCTCTAGTGCCTGGCATCGAAAAAATAAGTGAGAATATAGAAGCAATATCCATAGTAGATCGCTACTTGGAGCATAGCAGAATATTTTATTTCTTTCACGGTGGTGAAGAACGTACTTACCTATCGTCTGCGGACTGGATGGTAAGAAATCTACATCACAGAATCGAGACCATATTTCCAATCTTAGACCAAGGCATAAAAGAAACTATAATAGATCTACTGCACATCCAACTCAATGATAATGTAAAAGCAAGGCTCATAGACCTTAATAAAAATAACACTTACGTGAGAGATACGACTGACTTAGCCATCAGATCACAAGTAGAGACCTACTATTACTTAAAAAGAAAATTGGAGCAAGAGAAAGCAGAATTAGAGGAAGAGATGGACAATTAAATATCGATCTTAAAAATATACCAAGACCTTCTAGATCACTTCTAGAGGGTCTTTTTATATGAGAAAAGGAATAATTGCAATTAGCATAGGAAATATTGACATGTGCTTTAGCCCCGTAATAGCTCATATTTGTACTATCATTTAAATAAATACTATTATGAAAGCCATTAAAAGCAACAAAGAG
Source organism: uncultured Saprospiraceae bacterium (assembly GCA_937927575.1). GTDB lineage: Bacteria > Bacteroidota > Bacteroidia > Chitinophagales > Saprospiraceae > UBA1994. The sequence continues at coordinate 19,144 of CALBEE010000173.1, forward strand.
TTTAACAATCTTATAAAATCTGATGTACCAGTATTACTTGATTTCTATGCCGACTGGTGTGGGCCTTGCAAAGTATTGATGCCTACTGTAGAGGCGCTCGCAGAGGAATACAAAGGAAAAGTAGAAATCAGAAAAGTAAATATTGACAAGAATCAGGCAATAGCTCAGAAATTTGGCGTCAAAAGTATTCCACAGTTATTTTTTATGAAGGGTAATAAAGTCCTTGACAAGCTCAAAGGTGGTGTGGGTGAACATATTATTAGAAAGAAATTAGACAAGATCGCTAAGGCGTAAGAAGCACATATATTAATTAGGTTTAGGTTAAAGGTGATAGCTGTGAGAGGTATCACCTTTTTTGTTTTTTGAATAGTCTGTACTTCCTCACATCTCATCTATAGATGTAGTAATTTTACGCGCTTATATATTATTTAATTCTAGTACCATTTTTGTATCTCCAATGGTATTAAAATATATAGGTCCATGATCGTAATGAAATTTGGTGGTACTAGTGTAGCTACCGTAAATAACATTCAGAGAATAAAAGTTATTATTGAACAGACTCCTGAGCCTTGTCTTATCGTTGTATCTGCCATATCTAAGGCTACAGACCAACTGCAAGAAATTGCCAATAGTTCTTTATCCAATCAATATGAATCTCTTGTAAAAGATTTACAAAATAGACACTTTGAGCTCATTGAAAGTCTATTTAAGCCAGCGCATGTAGATCGAATCAAGCATCATGTGGCAGATCATATTGAGCAACTAAATGACATTTGCCATAGTATCTATGTCATTCAGGAAAGGTCCGATAAAATACTTGCTCGTATTCAAAGTTTTGGAGAACTGATGTCCTCCTATATATTGAGAGAATATTTCGTACAAGAAGGAATCCAAATGGACTGGATCGATAGTCGCAAAATGATTACGGCTAATGGTAAATACGATAGAGCTACTGTAGATTTTGAGACTACAATTACTTCAATGAAGGCCATTGACAAAAATCGAAATTATATCGCTGGAGGATTTATTGCTTCTAATGAAAATGATGAAACGACATTGTTAGGTAGAGGTGGGTCCGACTATTCTGCTGCTTTATATGCGACAGGAATCAAAGCTAGCAAACTAGAAATATGGAGTGACGTAAGTGGTATGCAAAACGCAAATCCACGAGTGGTAAAAGAAGCTGGACCTATTCAAGAAATGAGTTATAAGGAAGCTTTCGAAATGGCCTTCTTCGGAGCCAAAGTACTCTACCCTCCTACGATCAAACCTGTAATGGAAAATGACATTCCATTATATCTCAAAAATACTTTTCATCCAGAACAAGATGGGACCTTCATTAGTAAATCAGGCGGTGAAGATGATGGTAAGATTAAAGGCGTTTCTTCACTCCCAGACATTTCTATCATTAATATCACAGGAGTAGGATTAGCAAAAGAAAAAGGAACCGCAAGAAGAGTTTTCCAAGCCTTAGAAGAAGCTAATGTCAATGTCATTTTGATAACCCAAAGTTGTTCTGAACAAAGTATATGTCTTGGCCTCAATGTCAAAGATCAACAAGCCGCTGTGGATAGTATTAATGATGCATTCCAAAGTGAAATCGCGAATGGCATGTTGAATAAAGTAGAAATCACTGATGACCAATGTATCATAGCGGTGATTGGAGATAACATGAAAAATACAGTCGGACTTAGCGGTAAAATGTTTTCTGCTTTGGGAAAAAATGGCATTAATATCAGAGCCATTGCTCAAGGTGCATCAGAGAGGAATATATCCATTGTAGTGGACAAAAAAGATGAAGGAAAAGCTATTAATATTATTCACCAAAAATTCTTTCAAGCCGCCCTCAAGAAAGTACACTTGTATATAGCTGGTGTAGGAAATGTTGGCGATCAATTTTTGAAAGTAATTAAGAAACAAAGAAAACTTTTGCTCGACCAAAATAAGGTTGACATTAAAATAGTAGGTGTAGCCAACAGCTCCAAGATGCTACACGAACCTTTAGGATTAACTGACTATCAGATTGATATGCTAAAGGATGAAGGAACACCTTATAATGACTTTGACCAATTCATCGACCTTGCCATTAATGACAATTATTACAATAGCATATTTATAGATAATACTGCTTCCCAAATCGTGAGTGATCGTTATAAAAAAGCACTTGAATCAAGTATTTCTGTTGTGGCTTGTAATAAAATTGCATGCAGCGACTCTTATGCAAATTATATTAATTTAGTTAATACAGCAAGAGAAAAAAATTGTGCCTTCAAGTATGAAACTGCAGTCGGTGCCGCCTTACCTATCATTAAGACTATCCAAGACATAGTATTAAGTGGAGATCATATTAATAGAATACAAGCGGTACTCAGTGGAAGTCTTAATTTTATATTTAATAAATATGATACCTCTCTACCCTTCGCAGATATAGTGAGACAAGCTAAAGATGAAGGATATACAGAGCCTAATCCCTTACTCGATCTGGGAGGAACAGATGTAATGAGAAAAATATTAATTCTTTCAAGAGAGGCAGGATACATCAAAGAGATGTCAGACGTCAGCTTTAATGGTTTTTTACCCGAAAGCGTAGCCAATGCTTCTAATAATGATGAAATGTTTGCCGAGATGCAAAAACATGAAACACACTTTGCAAACATCTATAATAAAGCCAAAGAAAATGGCAATAGACTTAAAGTAGTAGCTGAATTGAATGACGGAAAATTATCTGTAGAATTAAGAGAAGTAAATCCTGAAAGTCCTTTTTATCATCTCGAAGGAAAAGATAATATCGTAGCCATGCATACCGATAGATATATCAACGAACCTATTATTATAAAGGGCGCTGGTGCAGGAGCTGAAATTACAGCTAGTGGTGTATTTTCTGACGTCATGAAAGTGATCAATTTATAATGCTTTTATATGAATTATATCAACACTAAAGATGCGAATGAAAAGGTAAGCTTTCGTCAAGCTACGATTAATGGCTTAGCTTCAAATGGTGGATTATATGTACCACAAAATATTCCAAGCTTAGATGAGAAATGGATTGATGAAATAGAAAAGTATACCAATCATGAAATTGGATTCCAAGTCATGAGATTGCTAATTGGTCAAGAATCTCTCAACGATATTCAGTTGATGAAGATTGTAGAAGAAACTTTAGCCTTTGATATTCCTGTAGTCAATCTTTCTGACCAAATTAATGTCTTAGAACTTTTCCATGGTCCTACTTTGGCATTCAAAGATGTTGGAGCAAGATTTATGTCTAGGTGTCTTGCAGAATTTAGTGCTGAAGAAGAAGTAAATGTTTTAGTCGCTACTTCTGGCGATACTGGAAGCGCTGTGGCCAACGGATTTTTTGGAGTGGATGGTGTTAAAGTTACCATACTCTTTCCAAAAGGAAAAGTCAGTTCTTTTCAAGAATTCCAAATGAGTTCTTTAGGAAACAATATAAAAGCCGTAGAAGTTGATGGAACTTTTGACGATTGTCAATCACTAGTAAAACGCGCATTCAGAGATGAAGCTTTAAATAAGAAATATTCGTTAAGCAGTGCAAATTCGATTAATGTTGCACGATTATTACCACAGGCATTATATTACTTCCTCGCCTTTAAGCAATTAAAATTAAGTGGTAGATCAGAGCAAATAGTAATCTCCGTACCGAGTGGTAATTTTGGAAATATAACTGCAGGCTTATTAGCCAAAAAAATGGGCCTTCCTATCAAAAGGTTTGTAGCAGCCAATAATGCCAACGATACTTTTTATCAATATATACAAACTGGAAATTGGGAAACAAAACCTTCCGTGCAAACCTATTCTAATGCAATGGATGTAGGCGCTCCTAGCAACTTTGATCGCATCCTCCATTTTTACGATAATGACTATGATTCCATTCGACAAGAAATTTCATCTTTTACTTTTTCTGATGAAGAAACCTTAGAGAAAATGAAATCGTACCATAAACAGACTCAATACATTTTAGATCCTCATGGTGCGGTAGGTCTATTGGCTTTGGAGTCACACTTGAGAGAATACGAAAATGGCCTATTCTTAGCTACTGCACATCCAAAAAAGTTTGAGTCCATTGTCATAAAAGCCATTCCTGATTATTCTATACAGGAAGTAGATCTTAGTGATTGTCAAAAAACAATTATAGCTAATGATTACGAAGCCTTTATAAATCAGATAGGTACTCCTTAAAAGAATATTCTTATTTTATTCTCAACAATTCGTGTGTACATCTATTAGTAAGATATCAAAGCGATATAATGAGTAGAAAAATAGTCATAGCCATTGGTGGTTCGAGCGGAAGTGTTTACGCCAAACTCCTACTAGAGAAGCTTGCTTCTAGAAAAGAACTCACCCTTGGTGTGGTAATGACAGACAACGCCAAGATCAATTGGGAAATCGAAATTGGAAAATGGGATCCATCAGCATTCGATGTTGATTATTATGACAACAATGATTTCTACGCTCCTTTTGCTTCTGGATCTGCTCAGTATGATACGATGATTGTTTGTCCTTGCTCTATGGGACTATTATCTCGAATCAATCATGGTATTTCCAATGATTTGATAACAAGGTCCGCAGATGTAATACTCAAAGAAAGAAGGAAACTTATAATCGTCCCTAGAGAAACGCCATACAGCTTGATCCATCTTAGAAATATGACAGCTCTAACAGAGGCAGGTGCCATTATCTGTCCAGCTACTCCATCCTTCTATTCAAATCCAAACAGTTTAGAAGATATAGCGCTTACCGTAGTAGATCGGATCATCGACCTCGCGGATATTGATCAAAAAGAGACCTATCGTTGGGGTAAATCTTAGATTTGGAATCTACCTTCTTTTTTAAGACTTTTGGAAATGACTACTACCAGCTAAACCTATGACGACCCATATAGAAAAATCTACTCTTAAATTTCTCAAAGACTTATCTAAGAATAATAATCGCGAATGGTTTAAATCCAATAAGGATCGCTATGATATGGCTCATG
>CALBEE010000174.1 GCA_937927575.1 uncultured Saprospiraceae bacterium
TACCATACCTTAAAGAGGTGTCTATAGGTCATGCATTAATCAGTGATGCCTTGTATTACGGAGTTTCTAATGTAATTGCTATGTATTTAAATCAAATCAATAAAACACGATAAACAGATAGTTTTTATCGACAGGCAGCGAATCATGTAAACTTTATGTTAAATAAATGTCGCCAATTAGTTATTTCTTAACAATGATTAGCTAAATTGGCGATCAATTGTGAACTATTTACTGGTCTACTCTGGGAATTTGCATCTCGGATTAGACTTATTTTATTTAATCTAAACCAAAAAAAAGTATGAAAAAACTCTTACTACTTTTTAGTATGTTGGTGTTTATGGTAGGAACTACCATGGCCCAAAGGACTGTATCGGGTAACATCATTGATGCTGATGGACTTACTCTAATCGGAGCTAACGTTACAGTACCTAATACCACAATCGGAACTATTACCGATATTGATGGTAATTTTTCTTTAACAGTTCCTGATGATACTAAGCAGCTTCAAATAAGCTACACGGGATTTGAGACTGCGATGATTGACTTAGATAGCAAATCGAGCTATGTAATTACAATGAGAGAAGGTTCAATATTGGATGAAATTGTTGTGACGGCTGGAGGTCTTGAAAAAAACAAAGCTAGAATAGGGTACGCAATTCAGAATGTTGACCCTGACGAATTAGTGAAATCTAAGGAAGTTAACATCGTAGATGCACTAAACTCTAAAGTAGCTGGTGTATCTGTAGTAAGTTCTTCTGGATCACCTGGAGCTTCTTCTAATATACGTGTGAGAGGTAGTACATCCATTAATGGTACAAACAGTCCGCTATTCGTAGTAGATGGTGTACCTATTGACAACTCTGAAATTGGAGCTGGTGTAGGTGGAGTAGATCAATCAAATAGAGCGATTGACCTTAATCCAAACGATGTAGAATCTATGACTATACTTAAAGGACCTTCAGCTACAGCGCTTTATGGAGTAAGAGCAGCAAATGGTGCTGTCATTATTACTACTAAAAAAGGACAAGCAGGAGAACCTAGGGTAACGGTTTCTGCTGGTTATACTTTTGATAGAGCTAATAAATTCAATGAAAGACAATCAACTTATGCTCAGGGTAGACCAGTTGGAGGAGTTCCAACTTGGAGAGGACCTGAAACAGGTGAAGGATTCTCTTGGGGACCAGCGCTCTCAGGCTTAGAATTTGATGGATCAGAATATGATTTCGATTCTAGAGGTAGACTAGTAGCTACTGGACAAGGAAATGGAGTGGCTGCTGAATCATACGATCCATACGACTTTTTTGTAACAGGTAAATCTTATGATTTAAATGCCTCGGTATCCGGAGGTACTGATGCACTAACATACTACTTTTCTGGAGGTAGATTATCTTCTAACGGAATTGTACCTAATGCGACTTTCGCAAGAAATGCATTTAGAATGAATATTAATTCTAACGTATCCGACAAGTTTAGCGTAGGTATGGGATTAAGTTTTACACAATCAGGCGGATTCAGAATTCAAAGGGGATCTAACGTAAAAGGTGTGATGCTCGGTCTTTTAAGAAATACTCCAACATTTGACATCGGTAATGGTCTTACAGGACAAGAAGCTGCTGATCAAACTAGCACTTACGAGCTGGCAAATGGTAATCAGAGATCTTATCGATCAGGTATTTATGATTCTCCATATTGGACAGTAAACAAGAATCCATCTACTGATGATGTAAACAGAGTTATCGGAAACATCAATTTAAATTATAAGATTTCAGAGGATCTATCTGCAACATATAGGATAGGTATAGATAACTATAGCGATAGAAGAAATTCTGCTATAGATATCAACCCGGGAAGAGATGTAGGTTCTGTTGGACAAGCAGTCTATACTAACAGGGATATTAATTCTGATATTTTCCTTACCTATACTAAAGATTTGTCTGAATCATTTGATATTTCTGCTAATGCAGGGTTCAATACATTTGATCACAGATTTATTTCGCAGGGAACTAATGGTACTACATTAGCTGCTCCAAACTTCTACCATATCAATAATGCAACTGATCTTACTGCTTTTGAAGGTTTTGCAACAAGAAGATTATATGGTGCTTATGGCACAGTTGATTTAGCATTTAATGATTACCTGTTTGTAAACCTTACGGGTAGAAATGATTGGTCATCTATACTTCCTACTGATGCTAATACATTCCAGTCTTATTCAGCAAGTGCAGGATTCGCATTTACAGAAGCGCTTGATATACAAAGTTCATTCTTAGACTATGGTAAGCTAAGAGCTTCTATAGGAAAAGTGGGTAATGATGGTGGAGATGTATTTAATTATGCTACCACTAACTACTTAAACCAAGCATTTATCGGTGGTGATGGATTCATTGATGGTAATGAATTCCCAGCATACGGTACTAACGCATTCGAAAGAGATGTACTTCTTGGAAACCCTATTTTGCGAGCTGAAAAAACTACTACATGGGAAGTGGGTACAGAACTCAAATTCTTTAGAGGAAGATTAGGTCTTGATGTTAATTACTTCGATTCAAAATCTGAAGATCAGATTATCGCGGTAGATCTATCAGCTACGACAGGATTTACAAATTCTGTAGAAAATGCAGGTACGATTACTAACAAAGGATGGGAAATCGTACTCGATGGTACGCCAATAAGAAATTCTAATTTCTCCTGGGATGTAGCATTAAACTTCACAGCGATGGAGTCTATAGTAGAGTCTCTCAAAGAAGGTATCGACGATATTGGACTGAATGGATTTACATCTACTTCAGTGGATGTAGTGCCAGGACAGCCTTTCTCAGTAATCTATGGTACTGGTTTCGAAAGAACTGATGCTGGCGAAGTAATCGTTGGTGATGATGGGTGGCCGCTAGTTAACCCAACTAGACAAGCTTTGGGAGACCCTAATCCAGATTGGACTTTAGGCTTTAACAATAATCTTACTTTCGGTGACCTTTCTGTTGGTGTCTTATTCGATATCCGGAGTGGAGGAGACGTTTGGTGTGGTACATGTGGTATCATCAACTATTTCGGTACTTCAGAACAATCCGCAGCTGAAAGAGATGATGTTGTAACATTTGAAGGAGTTGTTGTTACTGGTAGAGATGATGATGGTAATATTACATCAACAGTACCAAACACAACTGCAGTTTCGCTTGCAGATCCTAATGGTGGAGTTGGAAGCTACTACAGAGTGAGATACGGATTTGGCGGTATTACAGAAATGAATATCCATGATGCATCTTGGATAAGATTAAGAAATGTATCTCTAGGCTATGATTTACCATCAAACATGTTTGATAATTCATTCGTTGGAGGGATTAACATTCAGTTGTCAGCTCGTAACTTATGGCTGAGTACTGATTATCCAGGTGTAGATCCAGAAACAAACCTTACAGGTGCGTCTAACGGTTATGGATTGGATTACTTCAACATGCCTAATACAAAAAGTTATTCAGCTACTGTGAAACTTACATTCTAATTACTACTAAAATAGATAACAAATGAAAATATTTAAATATATATTTATCGTATGTCTAGCTATAGGTACAGGTTCTTGTACTGGTAGTCTAGAAGACGTAAACACGGATCCATCGAGATTAAGTAATGTTGATCTTAGATTACTTTTACCAGAGGTGCAAGCGCAGGCGGCGAATAACTTAGGTTTTAACCCACCAAGAGTTGCAGGTATATTTATGCAACAGTTTCTAGGCTTAGATGCTCAGCAATTGGCGTACAACGATTACATAGCTGGTCAAGATGCTATGAATAATTTCTGGAGAACAGGTCTTTACTCAGGTGTACTTAAAAGTGCAAGAGTACTTGAGGAGCAGGCAACAGCAGAATCAAATGGTTTTTATGCAGGTATTGCTAAGGTTATATTTGCTAGTCAATTGGCGGATGCAGCTTCTATGTTTGGTGATATTCCGAACACACAAGCATTACAGGGTTTAGAATTTGTTAAGCCAGTTTACGACTCACAAGAATCTGTTTATCAGGCTGCAATAGCAATGCTCGACGAAGGGATTGATGATATTTCTTTTTTCGACGGAATTTATGCCGGAGGTGATATTATTCACGGTGGTAGCGCTCTAGCTTGGTTTCAAACTGCGCATGCACTGAAAGCGAGATATTTAATGCATACAGTTAAGAGAAACCCAGGCAATGCGGCATTGGCTCTTGAAGCAATTGAAAATTCATATACTTCTAATGATGATAATGCATGGTTTCCTTTCGAGACATCGCAAACAGCAAATAACCCTTTAGCTGCATTTGGTCAAGAAAGACCTAATACACTAGGTTTTCATCCTAACTTCGTAGCGATGTTAGATGGTGATCCTCGTGCAAGCAAGTATTTTGTAGATGTAGAAGGTGTGCTTCAATATTTTGATCTTGGTAATTCTGATTTAGTTTGGGCACAAGATGATTCAGCTATGCCACTTATTTCTTATACAGAGGTTCTTTTCATTAAGGCAGAAGCTATAGCTATGACTGGTGGTGATGCTAATAGCACTTTAGCTGATGCTGTACAATCTTCAATGGATTTGAATGGGATATCTGCAGATGATGCTTCTGCTTATATCAGTGGCTTAGGTAATGCATCTATCCAAACTATTATTGAAGAAGCGTATAAAGCATATTATGGATTTAACTTCTTACAGACATGGACTAACTACAGAAGAACAGGATTTCCAGCACTGACTCCTTCTCCTGATGCCAATGAATCTTTTGATCCATCTGGAATTATACCACAGCGTTTTATGTATGTAGATAGTGAGTCTCAGACGAATAGCGAAAATGTAGAAGCTGCTACAGATAATCAAGGAGGAGCTCTTTTAGACAACAAACTTTGGGCATTCCAATAAAATAAATTTATTTAACTAGATCGGAATCTGATTTCGATCTAGTTTTTCAATTTTTTTTAAAAGAAAATAATGAGAATTTTCGTTACATCTACAGTTTTATTCTTCTTAGTCTTACAGATAGGCTCTGCGCAGATTAATGATATGTATATCACTAGATGGAATGAGGTGTATCTTCTAGAAGAAGATGTTAAAGTAGAAGAAAAATTCAATTATTTTCTGGATGGACAGTGGTTGCCTGGTATGATCTCAATTACCGGGGGCAAGGAAAATCTACTTCAAGAGATGAGATACAACTTGCAACTTGATCAACTGGAAGTTAAGGTTAATAGTGAAGTATATACTGTCGACCCAAGTTATGTAGAAGATTTTCATATCGAATTTGGTATTAATAAGTACATTTTTCAAAATATCAATCTTGAACATTTTGGGATAAGAAAAACGAATTATGTTCAAGTCTTAGCTTTTGAAGGGAATTACACATTATATAAGTATTATAATTTTAAGAAGTCAAAATCTAATTTCAATCCTATACTCCAAACTGGTAGTAAATCAGATAAGATTAAAATGAAAAAGGCCCTTGGATTTTCTGATGGAAAATCATTTATTAAATTACCAAAGAGTTCAAAAAAAAGAAAACGTATTTTGAAAAGGTATGGCGAATTTAAAAGTGCATTAAATGATAGTGAATTGGATGTGTCAAAAGAAAATGACCTCATCGCATTATTCACAATTGTAAATAATAAAATAAATACAAATGAAAATATTAAATAATTTAAGTAAGCTTCTTGCTGTACTTTTTGCCATAACTATGGTAGGGTGTGTTGGAAGTGATTTTGAAGGAACAGAATATCCAGGTAATGAGTTCACTGTTTCTGGTACAGCGATCTCGGCTTTAGGTGTTTCTGGTGATTTTGACATTGGTAAAGCAGATGTTGCTTCAGTTAGTTATACAGTTAATGCCCGTGGAGAGGCGATCAGTGGAGTAGAAGTAAGAATTACTCACCCAGATGGACCTACTGGAAGTTTAGGAACATCTACTACTTTCCCGGATGCTAAAACAGTAAGTTTAAATGACGCACTAGCCGCAACAGGAATGTCAATTGACGATGTTGAAGTTAGTGATATGTGGCTAGTAGAATATTTAGTAGATGGTAATCCTACTACTACTAGTTTTTCTATAAATACTGTTACCACATTTAAGTCGGCTTTGGCAGGAACTATGACAGGAATGGCTACAGTTACAGCTCAGGGTGGAGCAGCAGCTACTTGGGATGGAAATGCTGGAATGGTTTGGGAAGGACCACTTGAATTTGTAAGACAGCAATTAAATCCTGACGATGATGGTGAGTATATTATTATGACTCAGAATGGAAACGCCGATCCTTTGGAGGATATTTCTTTTGGAGCTTACTATGCTGGATATGGTACGGACGCTCAAGGAAGTCTTCCTAATGGAGATCTTAGATTGAGAGATGTTGATAATAAATTATCCATAACAGGATTATCTCAATGGGATGAAGCTTACACTATAACTGATGTTGTAGTTGATGGAGCAACTCTTTCATTCTCTTGGACTAACGACTATGGAGAAGGAGCAAATATTGTAATTACAAGAGATGATGGTGAAGATTGGCCGGCACTTACAAATTAGGAGCTAGTTGATATAGAAATTTTTTAAAAGAGGAGAAGGTCGATGGACTTTCTCCTTTTTATTTTTGTAAGTGCAAATACTTTAGAAATTTAACATAGTCTATGCGGTTTGTTTTCTTATTCTTTTTTTTGAGAATTACATTATACTCTTTCTCTCAAAATACGATCGCCACTTTGGAATTGAATGAGGCGATAGTTCTCGATGGTTATACATTGTTTACACCTAATAGGCAATCGACTACATTTTTAATAAATAACTGTGGTGAGATAGTAAATCAATGGACAGATAGCCCTACCGCTGGATTAGGAGCAGACCAATATCTTTTAGAAGATGGAAGTTTATTGATAGCAAAGTTTGATCCTGAAATCGCATCAGAATCAAGTATAGGTACTGGTGGTGCAGGTGGAATAATAGAGATTAGATCTTGGGAAAACGAACTTAAATGGCGATATATCATAAGGGATAGCTTACAGATTCAACATCATGATATCCACATGATGCCAAATGGCAATATTTTAGCTTTAGTTCTCGATAGGCATTATTTAGATGATATTGTTCAGATGGGTTTTGATACTGCTACGTATAATCAAAAAGAACTATGGCCAGATAAAATAGTTGAAATTGATACTTCGACGAATCAAGTTGTTTGGGAATGGCGCGTGTGGGATCATCTTATTCAAGATTTAGATCAATCTAAACCGAACTTCGGCATCATATCTGAAAATCCTCAGTTAATTGATATTAACTACCAAGAATTTTCATTTGGTCGACAAGATTGGACACACAGTAATTCTATTGATTATAATCAAACTCTAGATCAAATATTAATTTCGGTCAGAAACTTTCAGGAAATATGGATTTTGGATCATAGTACCACCATCCAAGAGGCGGCTTCGCATTCAGGTGGCAATTCTGGTAAAGGAGGAGATCTACTTTTTAGATGGGGAAATAACTTTGCATATAAACAAGATCAAAATTCGCAAGAACGGAAATTATTCTATCAACATGATGCAACTTGGCTGGATGAGGATTTTCATTCATCTTCTGAATATTTTAATATGATTTCAGTCTATAATAATTTTATAAATTCAGAGTATAGTTTGGGGGCAATAATTAATCCGACGACAAGTGAGAATGGTTATAGTATGATGGATAATATATTTCTTCCAGATGACTTTTATCGTACAGTGAGTCATCCTGATACGGCCAAGCAAAGATCTGCTGCGGCTTCGAATTTTCAGCTTCTCCCAAATGGTAATTTTTTGTTACATGCAGGAAGACAAGGTCGTACCATGGAGTTGACCGAGGATGAAGAACCAGTTTGGGAATATTTCATTCCTATGCGAAATGGATTTCCAATAGAGCAAGGAGAGATTTTGACCATTTCTGATAATTTTACCTTTACCGGAAGAAAATATCCGAATAATTATATTGGACTAATTGATAAGGATTTGACTCCACAGGGATATATAGAACTTTTGCCTAACGAAGAATTTTGCTATCCACTATCAATTTCTACCTCTCCTTCAAAAGAAAATTTAACACTTTATCCAAATCCAACTTCAGATTTGTTGATGATATCTACGAAATATCTGAATAAAGATTTAATAATATATAATTCCATTGGACGTAAGATATTTCAAATACATCTACTTCGAAATCATACGCAAATAGATATTTCTAATTATGATAAAGGAATGTATTACCTTTTCTATGATGGTAAATATCATTCCTTTATAAAAAATTAGATTTTAAGAATTTTGTTGTGATATACTTTTCCGTTTTCACATATGATTTGAATTAGATAATAGCCAGTAGATTTATTAATTAAATCTACAGTAATTTGATTCTGACCTTCCTTGAAAGACAGAGGTGACCTTTTCCCATGTGAGTCAATTATAAAAGTTTGATTAATCGTTGCAATGTCTGATGTTAGAATATTTATAACTCCTAAGGTTGGGTTTGGATATATGTATAAATCTTCAATACTATAATCGTTGATTCCGACAATTTGATTTTCAATAATTGTAGTTATCGCATTTATAGGTAAATCAGTTTCTATCTGCTCATGATGACCTCCTGTCCAAATTACAACAACACTGTCTACGCTTTCTTGTTCTCCAATTCCGATATGTAGAACGCTTGTATGTTGTGAACAAAAACTAGCACCTCCACTAAGTTCTCTTAGATATGTACTTTGTGGTGTGTGAACATATATTTTGGATCCATATGCATCTCGATTTACTTGAGTACCTTGAAGTTTAATACCGATCCAGTTGTTTTCATTTTCAGTTACATTTTCGAAGAGAATAGATTCATTGATTTCACCTAAATTTGGTTTGTCAAATACAACAGAAAAAATATCTATGTCACCATCCATATCATAGTCAGAATAAAACGCTCCTCTTGATGGCTTTGAATTTTCAATGCCCACTGCTGTGTCTACCATGGTAAATGTTTTATCACCATTGTTAATAAATAGTCTATCAGGATCAAGTACACTATTGTTTACTAATGTGGCAGGGGCAGGAACATAGCCATTAGCTACAAACAAGTCTTCGTCACCATCATTATCTAGATCAGCGAATAAATTTCCCCAACTCACAGCTAAGGTAGAATCGTCGATAGAGTAGGTACTAGTCGCATTAGCCTCCCCAGCTACATCAGTAAATACACCATTGTTGTTTTCGAGCAAAACATTCGCTGCTAAATTGGATATGTAATAATCGAGATCAAGATCATTGTCGTAATCAGCTACAGCTATCCCCATCGAAAACATTTCAGAATTGGCACCTACTTCTTGAGATTGATCTATGAATGTATTACTCTCTCTATCATTTTGATACAACTTATTGGCTTGAAGAAATGGGCCGAAGTCATTTCCTAATAAAATATCTAAATCTTGATCATTGTCAAAGTCTGATGCGGTAACTGCTAATGCACATCCTGTATCTCCTAGGCCTTGCTCTTCCGTTACATCTGTAAAGTTTAAATTTCCATCATTTCGGTATAATCTATTCGAAAAGCATTCGTGATCAAAGCCATTGATCATGCCATTATCGTCATAAGTAAATTGAATGACCTCTACATAACTTACGGTATAAATATCTAGGAGGCCATCTAAATTGTAATCTAAAAATACACTGCCCATGGTCATACTTTTATCCTCATCTCTGTCCCATTCCCAACTTTCGGTAAAAGTCAAATCCCCATTATTGATAAAAAGTAGGTTTTTGCAAAATTCTTCTGTGTTGCTATAAAAAGTATTTACAAAAATATCTTTGTCTCCATCATTGTCAATGTCGCCATAGATTACTCCTGTAGTATAAATTGAGTCTGTAATTGATAGGTCATTGGTAATCAATTCATCAAACGTTCCATCTCCATTGTTTATAAAAATTTGATCTTCTTTATCCCCACCGACTAGATACAAATCATCGTCATCGTCATTATCAAGATCGACCCATGCGCCACCGCCTCCATTAAAAGTTTGTTGAATATAGTTTGTGCTTATTCCTGCAGCATCTTGACTTTTAATAAATTGCACATTAACAGTCTGAGTCGGCGTAATTAACTCTTCATCCACGTAAATGTTTCCATTCGTAGTACTTCCTTCAGCGATTTCTAAAATTTGATTGATTGTAGGATTAGTAATTTTATCAATGTGTCCTGTTGGCCAAATGACTTTTACAGAATCTATGTGTTCCGAATTTCCTATACCAAAATGGATAACTTTACTATTTTGCCCCATGAAACTATTACCACATGTAGTATAGCGTGATTGTATTTCGTCCCCCACATATATTTTAATCCAAGATCCAATTCCATCTTTGTTACTTTTTACACCTTCTAAGTCTACTTTTAGCCAATTTCTTTCTGATGGTACTGATTGCCACAGCTGAGAATTAAATCCTCCTGAATTAATGACCATTATTTCCATCTGACCATCATTGTTTATATCGCCTATAGCATTATTGAAGCTTCTCACGGTATCTCCTTCAAACCCATTTTCATTTTTATAAAAAGCGCTTTGACCGTCATTTAAAAAAAGTTGACTGCTGTATCCTTCTGTACCAACAGCACTTCCACTTACATACAGATCTTCAAAACCATCATTATCTACATCTACGAATACTGAGCCCCAACCAATTCCACCTTCAAAGGCTACCATACTTTCCTCAGCATTTTCTATCATGTTTATCTCACTATCGTCTGATACATTAGTTAATAATTTACCGCCATCTGCGATATTGCTGATGTAGATATCTAATTTACCATCATTATTATAATCGCCAGGAGCTACACACATAGCATCCATTTCTATTCCTCCTCCACTACTTTCACTAATGTCTGAGTATGTACCATCACCATTATTTTGAAGTAAAGTATTTCTCCATTTTTTGTCGTTTGCAATATAGATGTCAGGCCATTTATCATTATCCATATCTACAAATGCAGAGCAAAAGGGAAGTCTATTTTCATCAAGTACATTAGCTGTTTCTGATACTTCAGAAAAAGTGCCATCAGCCATATTTTTAAATAATCTATTGCGATTACTTCCATCCGTTGCACTATTGATTCTTTCGCTATAGTAGACGTCGAGCCAACCATCTCTGTCATAATCGCCCCATACCGCCCCATAAGTGTTCAAACTATCGGTTATTGAAAATCCGCTAGCAACAGTAACATCAATCATATTTAAATTACCTTGATTTTGATAAAGTTTATTAGGGCTTTTGTAGCCTGCGATATAAAGATCGTTATCGCCGTCATTATCGTAATCTACCCATAACAAGCTTTTGGTGTTTTCTTGAAGATTTATTCCAAGATCCATTCTTTCGAAATGACTGCCTTTATTATGATAAAAATGAATAACATCATTATCATTAGTTCCAAGCGTAATATCATCTAGACCATCTCCGTCAAAATCAACGAAGCTTACACCGGATCCACTTGTATTAGAGTCGAAAGAGTGGGATATACCTAGGTCATTTGCTACATTGATATAATTAGGATTTTGACTATAAACAATTAAGCTTAAGGTAGTCAATACTAGGATTAATGCTGATTTTATTATCATTTTACAGTTGCTCTGATTAATAGTGTAATATAGGGTTTAACTGAAATCCGGATGGTATCAATAGTTAAAAAAATAAAGTGTATTACATATTACGTATATTTGTAATATGATAGAAAGAATTGATGACTTCTTGTTATACCTGGCAACGCAAAAGCGTTTTTCTCCGCATACTGTAACTTCGTACAAAAACGATCTCACCGCTACAGCTAAGTATGTATTAGAAAGTTATGAGGTAGAAGACATTCAAAAAATCTCTTTCTTTCATATTCGATCTTACATAGTAAGTTTGATGAAGGAGGGAATGACAGCAAAGTCTGTCAATCGAAAAATTTCATCTTTAAGATCATTTTATAAGTATCTTATAAAGAAATCCTATGTCGATACTAATCCTATGCTGAAAATAGTAGCTCCTAAAATCCCAAAAAGATTACCAGACTATGTGAGTAAGACTGATGTTTCTTTGCTTTTTGATACACTCCCTTTCGGCGAAGGTTACGTAGAAACTAGAAATTATATCGTTATTCTACTCCTATACAATACAGGAATGAGAAAGTCAGAATTGATCGGACTCACTAAGCACAGTATTGATTTTGCTCAAAAAAAATTGACAGTAGTAGGAAAGGGTAATAAGGAAAGGATTATTCCGGTATCGGATAACTTGCTTTCAATGGTCGAGCGCTACATTGAGATTCGGAATCAAACTTTTGATTCTGCGCCTGCTAACTTGTTATTAACCGAAAAAGGTAAAATCATGTATCCTAAATTGGTATACAACATAGTGAATAAAGTCTTGGTACAGATTGCTACAAATACGAAGAAAAGCCCACATATCTTAAGGCATACTTTCGCCACCCACATGGCTAATAATGGAGCAGAATTGAATTCTATAAAAGAGTTACTGGGGCATGCAAGCCTGGCTGCGACTCAGGTGTATACACATAATTCCATTCAGAAACTTAAAGATGTATATCGACGATCTCATCCTAAAGCAGAATCTTAATGCAACTGAATCTTAATTTTTGATGTTATGATATATGTAGAATGTGAATTTATAAGTTTATCTTTTCAATATTATTCAAACATTAAACGATACAGATATGAGCAGACTGAATATTAATTTTGAAACCCCTCACTTTACCGCTGATAAATCTTTACTAGACCATATAACAAATAAATTAGCTAAGGCCGAAAACTATTTTGATAACATTCAATCTATCGATGTATACCTAAAATTAGAGAACTCAGGACAGGTAAAGGATAAGCTGATTGACCTAAAATTGAGAGTTCCAGGTAAAACACTCTTGGCAAGTGGCGCAGATAAATCCTTTGAAGCGGCATATGACCAAGCCGCAAGTGCCCTAAAGAGACAAATTTTAAAATATAAAGAGAGGCTCAGAGCATCGAAATAGGTGACTTTCAGGTACTTATGAGAAGCGCAATTTAAGACCTTCGAAATCTTTGTAAAAAATCCCATCAATAGTTTCTATTTATTGATAAAACTCCTATTTTTGCATCGCTTTTCAAGAAAAGCATCTAAAGTCAAAGGATTTTAGACGAAAAATTAATGTATTGCCGATGTAGCTCAGTTGGCCAGAGCAGCTGATTTGTAATCAGCGGGTCGGGGGTTCGAATCCCTCCATCGGCTCTCCGTTTTTACGAAAGGAACAAGGAGGGGGTGCGCCACAGTTGGAGAGGTGGGTTGGACTGTAAATCCAATGTTTCGGCTGAGTAGGTTCGAATCCTACCACCCCCACACTTTACCAAGTGATCGTAAAAACAAAAGAAGTATTATAAGCGGAAGTAGCTCAGTTGGTAGAGCATCAGCCTTCCAAGCTGAGGGTCGCGGGTTCGAGTCTCGTCTTCCGCTCTAATTTTCTTCTTAAATTTGCGCCTAAAGCTATGCCAATGTAGCTCAGGGGTAGAGCACTTCCATGGTAAGGAAGGGGTCAAGGGTTCAAATCCCTTCATTGGCTCAAATTGTAATTATTCTTAACAAAATATTTATTTAGTAAAAAGTTAACATCGATGGCTAAAGAAACATTTCAGCGGACTAAACCGCACGTCAACGTCGGAACTATTGGTCACGTAGATCATGGTAAGACTACTCTTACAGCTGCTATCACTTATGTTTTATCTGAAGGTGGTACTGCTACAAAAATGGATTATGATACTATTGACTCTGCTCCAGAAGAAAAAGAGAGAGGTATCACTATTAACACTGCTCACGTAGAATACGAGACAGAAAATAGACACTATGCTCACGTTGACTGTCCAGGTCACGCGGATTACGTAAAGAACATGGTAACAGGAGCCGCTCAGATGGACGGTGCTATTCTTGTTGTTGCAGCTACTGATGGTCCTATGCCTCAGACTAGAGAGCACATACTTCTTTGTCGTCAGGTAGGTGTACCTAAGATCGTTGTATTCATGAATAAGGTTGACCTTGTTGATGATGCAGAGATGTTAGAACTAGTTGAAATGGAAGTAAGAGAACTTCTAGATGCATATGAGTTTGGTGGTGATGACGCTTCAGTTATCGCAGGTTCAGCTCTTAAGGCACTTGAAGGAGATGCTACTGCAGCTCAACAAATTAAAGATCTTATGGCAGCAGTGGATGCTGATATTCCTGAGCCAGTAAGAGATGTAGATAAGCCATTCCTAATGCCTATCGAGGATGTATTCTCTATCACAGGAAGAGGTACTGTTGCTACAGGTAGAATCGAAAGAGGTGTAATTAACACTGGAGATCCTGTAGAGATCGTAGGTATGATGAAAGCTGACGAGAAGCCACTTCAGTCAACTATCACAGGAGTTGAGATGTTTAGAAAGATACTAGAAAGAGGAGAAGCTGGTGATAACGCTGGTCTACTTCTTAGAGGTATCGATAAAAATGATATAAAAAGAGGACAAATTATCTGTAAGGTAGGTTCTGTAACTCCACACAAACACTTCAAGTGTGAGGTATACGTACTTGCAAAAGATGAAGGTGGAAGACACACTCCATTCTTCAACGGATATAGACCTCAGTTCTATTTCAGAACTACTGACGTAACAGGTGACTGTAAACTTCCTGAAGGAGTTGAAATGGTAATGCCTGGTGACAACGTATCTATGGAAGTAATGCTTATCAATACTATCGCAATGGAGAAAGGGCTTCGTTTTGCGATTAGAGAAGGTGGTAGAACTGTAGGTGCAGGTCAGGTAACTGAAATCCTAGATTAATAAGTACTTAATAACCCTAGTTTAGGGTTGTCGAGATAACTTTACAATAAATATTTGTGGTGAAAATTAAGCATCCTGTTGGGTGCTTAATTTTTCACTTTCAAAGAAGTTCAGCTTTTTTCCCTCTGCGATATATCAGTATCAAAGAGTTTTTGGCTTTACTTATAGGGGTGTAGCTCAGTTGGTAGAGCAGTGGTCTCCAAAACCAAAGGTCGAGGGTTCAAATCCTTTCGCCCCTGCAACAAAGAGCGTTATACGGCTCATCCATTGTACTTAATGAAGTA
>CALBEE010000175.1 GCA_937927575.1 uncultured Saprospiraceae bacterium
ACGTCTTACTTTCATCTTAATGTTTTTTAGATTACCCTGTTTTTCCGCTACCAACGTAAAAAACAGGGTTTTCTTTTGTATTAAGATAATAACTAATGTCTTGATTTCAAAGCCTTTACACTACTTCTGAATATCCCTAAATAGTTTCTGAGTAAAAAAGTACAAGTAATTAGCTCACAACACAAAAATGTCTAAAATCTCAAAGTCTCAATTCTGAAGGTCTCAATTCTCAAAGTCTGAATTTCTCAAAGTCTGAATTTCTCGATTCTAACTACCGTAATACATTTTTAAATATCCACTTTTCATACTCCACATTTGCTGTAGCCTTCCAATGCGTTATACAGGGGACTTCATAGACATGCAAAGATTTGACTAAGGCTTCGACTCGTTCAACATTGTCATAACTTGTTTTACAAAGACTGACCCATTCAGCGTCTTTTTCAACTTTTCCATCCCAATGATATTCGCTGCCTACTGGATAAATATTAGCGCAGGCAACATATCTTTTTTCGATAAGCGAACTGGCTATTTTCTTAGCTTGTTCTTCATTGGGGTGAGTGATGTAAAAAACGACAAATCCCATTTAAGTGTAGATTAAGTTAATTGAATTATTGAGCCAAAATTTCAGCCATATTGATTAACTCTTTGTTGAGTACTTTGGCTTTATTTATGGCATCATCAAAACTAGTGAAATTAACCTTACCATTTGTAAGCCCTAATGCCACATTTGTTTTTCCTGCTAGTAAGGCTTCTACAGAAGAATGACCTAGTCTACTAGACAATACTCTATCTTGACAACTTGGAGAACCGCCTCTTTGAAGGTGACCAATTATGGTTACTTTAGTATCAAAATCGGGTAATTCCTTTTTTACTAGATCTGCAATTTCCATAGCATTGCCGTTTTTGTTACCCTCCGCGACTATAACCAAATTAAATAGCTTTTGTCTTCGTTTGCTTTGCTTTAACATAGACACAAGATCTTCAACAGCATTATCCTCTTCTGGTAAAAATATAGTAGTAGCTCCACTTCCTATTCCAGTATAAAGTGCAATGTAACCACTATGTCTACCCATCACTTCGATAAAGAAAAGCCGATTATGTGAATCGGCAGTATCTCTGATTCTATCGACCGCTTCCACTGCAGTATTGATCGCCGTATCAAATCCAATGGTATAATCGGTACCGAAAATATCATTATCTATAGTACCCGGAATGCCAACGATTGGAATACCATATTCTTCATTGAAAATTTTAGCTCCAGTATAGGTGCCATTACCACCAATCGCTACGAGAGCATCTATATCAAAAGCTTGAAGATTTTCATAAGCTATTTTCCTTCCTTCTGCTGTTCTAAATTCTTCACTTCTAGCTGTTCGTAATACAGTACCGCCTTTCTGCAAAATATTAGCTACATCGGATTTACTTAAGCGATTGATCTTTCCTTTAATCATACCATCATATCCTCTTTCTATACCATATATGTGTAGATCGTGATACTCTGCAGTACGTACTACGGCTCTTACTGCAGCATTCATTCCTGGTGCATCTCCGCCAGATGTAAAAACGGCTATTCTTTTTATAGTTGACATAGTCTGCTATTATTAGTCCATTAAAGTTAAGTGATATTCCATAAGACGCTCTAATGGTTTATGTATTATTTTTCCTAAATCGATACCATACTCTTCACAAAGTTCGGCCATAACATGCTTATGATAATGTGCTATGGAGCCTACAAAACTTAAGGTCAATTGGCGCTCATCATAATATGGAATAACTCTTACTTCGAGATACCTACGCATGCAGGTCATGACCAGATTATCGGTCCAGTCGGTATGGATATCTGTGAGTAAACTGGCGTAAGAGGCTAAAAAACGATTAGGCTCGCCACCACGGTAGAGATTGTAGAGAATTTTAGTTTTATCCGTTAGGTATTTATCTTCAAACAATAATCTAACATCTTCAGGCATATAGCCATAAAAGTAAGCTCTGAGTATTTCTTTCCCTAGATATGTTCCTCCACCTTCGTCACTGATAATGAATCCGAGAGTAGGAACTAAATTATATACTTGCTTTCCATCGTAATAACTGCTATTACTACCGGTACCCAAGATACCTACCAAGCCTTCCTGGTTACCAAAGCAGGCTCTTGCTGCAGCTAAGCAATCCTCGGCTACATCTATTTCTGTGGCGTTGATACATTTTTGGCCAAACCATGCTTTGATCCTTTCAACCGCTTGCATCGAGTTAATGCCGGCGCCGTAATAATGTATTTTTTTGACTTCTGATAATCTTGAAACCAACTCAATCGGAAGCTCTATCACATCTAAATCAGAAAGAGTCGTAGGATTTATCCCATGTGTAGTATATGATTCGGCATCTTCTCTAGTAGAAAAAATCACCCAATCCGCTTTAGTGGAACCACTCTCTATTATAAGTTGCATGATTAGAATATTAATAATTGTCTACGAATGTATCAAAAATCGAGATAATTAGTGTCAATAATACACTAAGATAGAAAATTGATCGACTTTAAGTAGACACAAAATCAATATCTTTAGTTGGCCAAGGCATCTAAATAATTACTAATTTCGAGTTCAATTATATAATATCAACAACAAGAATATGACAAATAGTATAGCGAATGTAACGGTGATTGGTGCTGGTACAATGGGAAATGGCATCGCACATGTATTTGCGATGAAAGATTATACGGTCGTTCTTTGTGATATTTCTTCAGATGCTTTAGAAAAGGCATTGGCTACTATTAGTAAAAATTTGGATCGAATGGTGGCCAAAGAGAAAATCACGGAAGATCAAAAGGCTAAGACATTGGCAAATATTTCGACCCAAACGGATTTGGCTAAGGCAGTCTCTGAAAGTGATTTGGTGGTAGAAGCGGCTACAGAAAATGTAGATCTCAAGTTGAACATTTTTAAGCAAATAGATGAGCATGCACCCGATGATGCCATATTAGCAACAAATACATCCTCGATTTCTATCACTCAAATAGCAGCAGTCACCAATAGGCCGGCTCAAGTTATCGGAATGCATTTTATGAATCCAGTTCCCGTAATGAAGCTTGTCGAAGTCATAAGAGGCTATAGTACTTCAGATGTTACTATGGATATGATAATGGAAGCGTCCAAAGATTTAGGTAAGATTCCAACTGAGGTAAATGACTATCCAGGATTTGTCGCTAACAGGATTTTGATGCCAATGATTAATGAGGCGATCATCACATTGCATGAAGGTGTAGCTGGAGTAGAAGAAATTGATACGGTTATGAAATTAGGAATGGCTCACCCAATGGGGCCATTGCAATTAGCTGATTTTATTGGATTGGACGTTTGCCTGAGTATTATGAATGTACTTTATGACGGATTCGGAAATTCTAAATATGCACCTTGTCCATTACTTGTAAATATGGTAACTGCGGGAAAGCGAGGAAGGAAATCAGGAGAAGGATTTTACAAATATGAAAAGGGGAGTAAGGAATTAAAGGTAAGTCCAAGTTTTAAGTAAATACTAATGTGCGCCGAGAAGAGAAGGTTTAAATTATATTGGTGGCGGTACATTCTTTTAGCATTGCCTTTGTCTGTACTGTTGGGTTTGGTAATTAAATATAAACTTACATTCTTTTTTTGGTCTTATTTTGCCATAATGGGCATCTCTGCATTGATTGCAAAATGGTATTCGGGAGAAGAAAACAAGAATAGATTTATTGCCTATAGTGTGCATACGGCTATGGTTTCCGTCTTTGCTTTATTCATGTGGGGTGGAGTGAATTACCTTATAAAGTGGATACTTAGTATTTGAATTATATTTCATTTTAGACAAAAAGAGAGCTTGTATTTTTAGTAATACAAGCTCTCTTTTATTTGTATAAGATTTATATTATTTCTTAATTTCTAAATCTTCCTTATCTTCTTGGATGTTTTTATTAAAGATACAAAGCTCGACTCTTCTATTCATTGCTTTTGCTTTTTCATCAGCTTCTTGGTAATCTGCTAAGAAATATTCACCATAACCAACTGTGATCATATCAGTAGTTGAAACTCCTTTGGCACTAAATAATCTTGCAACTTCTTTCGCTCTTTTTTCTGAAAGATCTTGATTGAATTCAGCTTCGCCATCAGTATCTGTATGGCCGCCAATCACCAAAATGTAATCCTCGCTTTTCTTCAATTCATTCGCTATGAAATCTATTTGAGTTTTTACTGCTTCAGAGTTTAGTCCATTAGAAAATTCTGTATCGGAAGAACCAGATCCAAAGTATACTTTTTCACAGTATTCTGCTAAAGCACTATTAATAAATCTACCATCATATTCTAAAGAAGGGTAGTTCTCATTACAACCATGAAATGCGTCGAATCCTTTTACCAAAGGACAAGCATCCTCATTATCAGGAATATCGTCACCGTCTGTATCTGGACAACCTAAATGTTTTTCTAATCCTACTAAATTTGGACAAAGATCTTTTTCATCTGTCACACCATCTCCATCAGAATCAGGACAACCTTTTCCTTCTAATGAACCTGGGATTTCAGGACAAACATCTAATAAGTCTTGAATGCCATCATTATCTGTATCTGGACAGCCAGCAAACTTTCTTAATCCTTTTATTTGAGGACAAGCATCTACCTCGTCAGAAATACCATCTCCATCAGAATCAGGACATCCATCTAATGATTTGATTCCAGGGATATCTGGACAAATATCATCCTCATCAGCTACGCCATCAAAATCTCTATCTTTCTTAATACCTAATCTATAACCAAATCTTAATGTAGCAAATTGGTATGTATCTCCATGATTTCTAGAATCGTCAAAGTTCGTAGTATTTTTCATTCCATCTAACAAATCTGTGGATTGAAATACACCTCTTAATTCACCATCAATAAATATTTTCTCTGATAGATCATATCTTAATCCAACAGTCACAGGTATGTGCAGATACGCACTACCTTGCTCTAATTGATCTAATTCAACTAATTCATTACTTGGAATTATACCTTCTTCTTCAGTAGTAGGGTATATTGGCTCAGGATCTACAAATGTAAGTGCTGCACCAATGCCTATATAGGGACTTAATTTTCTTTTGAATCTATTGATTTCATTAAAGTCATATACCTCTCCATCTTCATTATAATAAGTACCGTAAGCTAGATTGACATCTTCTTTGTCCAGCTTTTCACCATTTACATCAAAGTATTCAACTTCTGGATATCGTTTATGCCCAAGTATATCCCATTCCAAGCTTAATGATAATTCGTGTAAAGGTGAAGTAAATCTCCAAGCTCTGTCTCTGTGACATCCAGCTTCTACATTATCAATATCATTGCCATCGCTACAAGGTCCGTCTATCTCACGGTCGTCTCCACTTATTTTAGTGCCAAGATAATCTGCTCTCAGCGAGAAATTTTGATTGAATAGATATTTAGCATTAAGTCCATATGCTAGATTCACTTGATTGAATAATCCACCGCCATGTCTTCCAATACTATGAGTGTCTGTATCTGACTGTGAAAGTCCTAAATGAAATCCAACAGCCCATTTTGATCCATTTTCAGGTTCATATTTGTTCTCTTTTTCAAGGATTTCTGGTGTGGCTAATTCTTCATTTTGAGCCGCCAAGTTGTATGCCATAAATAGACATAGGAAAAGTAATAAGTTCTTCATTTGAATAAAGTCTTTTTGTTAAAAGGGTGAAACTTGGTTTTCAGAAGGTTCTGGTTCTCTAGGTAGGACACAATATTAGGGGGATCTACCCCTACCGCGCTGGTGTAAAATTACTAATAACTAGGATATTTTAACAGTTAAATCCAAATTTCATACTTTCAGTTGGAAGTATTGTATGCTTTAGCGCAATAGAATACTGTGTATCTAAATATATTAGTCTTTAAAATCGAGGTCATAATATGGATATAGCCTTATCTTACGGAGCTAAATCAAAATGTACATGGGGAAAGCAAATGATTTCACATTAATAGGTGCCGGAATAATGAGTGCAACTTTAGGCGTCTTGATAAAAGAGCTTATGCCTGATGCTCAAATTACGATATATGAAAGATTAGATCGCGTAGCGGCAGAGAGCTCTGACGCATGGAATAATGCGGGTACAGGGCATTCTGCTTTTTGCGAGCTAAATTATACACCAATGCGAGATGGTACCGTGGATATCTCTAAAGCATTGAAGATTAGTGAGGAGTTTGAAATATCAAAACAATTATGGGCCTATCTTAGGAAAAATAATAAAGTCCCAACTACTTCACCTTTCATAAATGATATCGATCATATGAGCTTCGTTTGGGGAGAGGATAATATCGAATTTCTTAGAAAACGATATGATGCTTTAATAGAATACGCCATGTTTGACGATATGAAATATTCTCAAGATCATAATGAAGTGAAAGAATGGATTCCACTAATGATGAAGGGTAGAGATATCAATGAAGAGATAGGAGTGACAAGGATGGCAATAGGTACGGATGTTAATTTTGGGTCTATTACTAGAGGGATGATCAGATATCTTGAGACACTCGATGGGGTGGAAGTAATCTGTGGAATGCATGTAAGTGATATTAACCGAAATAAGGATGGTAGTTGGAGAATTGAAGTGGAAGAATTGGAAACAGGAAAAGAATCTGAAGTGAATTCTCGCTTTGTCTTTATCGGTGCTGGTGGTGGTGCCCTCAAATTGCTTGAGAAATCGGACGTGCCAGAAGGAAGAGGTTATGGTGGCTTTCCTGTGAGTGGTCAGTTTTTAAAGTGTAATAATCCTGAAGTAATCGCGCAACATGAAGCGAAAGTCTATGGTAAAGCTGCCACAGGTTCTCCTCCGATGTCTGTTCCTCATTTAGATACTCGTATGCTCGATGGAGAACGCTCTTTGTTATTTGGTCCGTATGCAGGATTCTCTACTAAGTTTTTAAAAAACGGATCTTATTTTGATCTTCCTTTGAGTATCGAAATTCATAATGTATGGCCTATGTTATCTGCAGGAATACATAATATTGATCTAACGAAGTACTTAATCGAACAAGTGTTTCAATCTCCGGAAGATCGATTCGATTTTTTAAAATTATATTATCCTGAAGCGCGCTTTGAGGATTGGGAATTAATCACCGCAGGCCAAAGAGTACAGATAATTAAAAAAGATGAAAAGTCAGGCGGTAAGTTGCAGTTTGGTACTGAAATAGTTTCTAATGAAGACAACACTTTATTAGCATTATTAGGAGCATCACCTGGAGCTTCAACAGCCGTATCTATTATGTTAAAACTATTAACTATCTGTCATCCTGAAAAGATGAATGGAGAATGGAATGGTAAGCTGAAAGAAATTTTTCCAAGTTATGGTCAGTCGCTAATCGAAGATGGAAAATTGTTAAATAAGGTAAGGGATTACACTACTGAAATATTAAAACTCGAAGAGATTTAAGGTCTCACAAAAAATATAATTAAGCATGAAAATATATCACAATCCAAGATGTATGAAGAGTAGACAAACACTAGCACTACTCGAAGAAAACGGTGTAGAACCTGAGATCGTTTTATATCTAGAAAAACCACCTTCTAAAACTGCGTTGAAAAAAATATTGAAGATGCTAAATCTCAAACCTGAGCAATTACTACGAAAGGGTGAATCTATCTATAAAGAAAAATTTAAGGGCAAAGACTTATCTACAGCAGAATTGATAGATGCGATGATAGAATATCCTAAGTTAATAGAACGCCCGATAGTGGTGAAAGGAGATCAAGCTGTTATTGGTAGACCTCCAGAAAATGTTTTGACTTTAATCTAGCAAGATCTTTTGTGCAATCAGAAAAATACATCCTATCTGATTTCTTCTTTTTTGTTTCAAAGAAAAAAGCCATAGTAATTATTAAAAAAAAAATAGATTAATTTAAAAGTAATTTTTCACTTACTAAATTTGTAGAATACGCAGTCTTAAAAGAAATGATGTGATAGCCTTTATGAAAATGGGGTAAATTAATTTCAAATTGATCAGATTGATAAAAGGAATTTTCATTGTATATAACCTCACCATTTAAAGTGGTTATTTTAAAAGCATCGAGAGTTTGTTTTGATGGAAAAAGAAGAATAATCGAATTAGTGTTATTTTCAAATTTCAAAAAATAATCTTCTCCGATAATTTTTCTGTCTTGAATTGGGTTGTTTACTAACAGATGTTTATTATTGGCTGGAAAATTTATTTGATTGAAAAGCTCTGCACGAGGATCTATATTATTTACGTGAATCGAAGTATTTAAATTTGTAAATTTGCTGCTTTCTAAATCTAATCGATCGAATTTTATAGCATTATTCACTAAAATAGTAAAATAAAAATTATTGTCATCTTTTTGATTTATTGGAATACTAAAGGATTCTACTAAGTTATTTTCATTAAATAAAGTTACGAGTAAATCATTCTGCTGAAATGTTAAATACTTAAATCCTTCATGACTCTGAAAGTCAGTTAAAAGAAAACTTTGGTTTCTTACATTAAATATAAAATCTAATTGAATGTGACCTTCAAGTTCTGAAGGTGATTGATCCTCAAATTTGAAATCGATCACATCTGTTCCTGTCTGCGCATTTTCTCTACTGTTTTTGTAGCAGCCAATCAACGAAAGATAAATAATCAGTATGTAAAAGGAGTAATAGTATCGCATTTTAAATACATTTGATCAAAAGTACAAAATTATCGTTTGTTTTTCAAGTGGTTTTCGATATTTATGCTACAGGCTACACCTATTGATGGGATTTCGTTAGGCCTAGGTCCGTTCATAATACATTTGTTATTGCATATTTTATGCCAGTCATGGCTGTCACCGTTGTTCGTTCTAACCGATTTGATTGTGTTTTGAGATATATTATTTTGTTTGCAGTAGGAAATTGCCAAAAAACGATCTGTAAACATATTTGGATATACAGGATTCATTCTGTATTTTTCATGACCTTGAATTTCGTAATCTTTCTCTTCGTATTCATCTGATAGCGAAAATAGCATATGCAATAATTCATGTGTAAAAACATGTGGCCTCAATATACTTGCAGAGAATAATTTTGTTCCAGTTCCACTTGCATAATAGTAATCTCTAAATTTTTTATTCTCAT
>CALBEE010000176.1 GCA_937927575.1 uncultured Saprospiraceae bacterium
TTATAAGGCTCAAATCTGATAAATCTATGGTTCATCACGGCTGTTCCTGCTGTAGCCGTCAATATATTGTTTCTTAGACCGATCAAACCTCTCGATGGAATCGTAAACTCTAAGTGTTGCAGATCTCCTTTAGTCTCCATCACGTCTAGCATACCTTTACGCATGGTTACCATCTCAATAGCTTTACCTGAATATTCGCTTGCGACATCGATCACTAACGATTCGATGGGCTCATGCTTTACACCATCGATTTCTTTAATGATTACTTGCGGCTTACCCACTTGTAGTTCATAGCCTTCTCTACGCATCGTCTCAATCAATACAGATAAGTGAAGTATCCCTCTACCGTAGACATTAAACTTATCTTCCGTATCGGTATCTTCTACCTTCATAGCAAGATTTTTCTCTAACTCCTTATAGAGTCTATCCCTTAAGTGACGTGAGGTGACGAATTTACCTTCCTTTCCAAAAAACGGTGAATTATTAATCGTGAATAACATACTCATAGTAGGCTCATCGATTTCAATACGCTCCAAAGGCTCTGATACTTCAAGATCTACGATACTATCTCCAATCTCAAAATCTTGTATTCCTACTACCGCACAGATATCACCACATCTTGCCGTCTTTACTTTTTCTTTTCCTAATCCAGTGAAAACAAAGAGTTCTTTTACTTGCACCTTCTTCATGGTACCATCTTTCTTACAAAGATTAATATACTCCGCTTCATTGATATCACCTCGATAGATACGACCGATGGCTATTCTACCTTGAAATTGACTATAATCTAGAGATGTAACCTGCATTTGGAGTGGCCCTGGCTTATATTCCGCTTCTGGTATATCCTTGATTACCGCATTCAATAATGGTAGTATGTTTTGAGTACGCTGTTTCCAATCATAACTCATCCATCCATACTTTGATGATCCAAAGATGGTAGTGAAGTCAAGCTGATCTTCGGTTGCATCCAGATTAAACATCAAATCAAAGACATCGCCCTGCACTTCTTCAGGAGTACAATTTTCTTTATCTACTTTATTGACCACAACTATCGGCTTCAAACCCAACTCAATAGCTTTACCCAAAACAAATCTAGTTTGAGGCATGGCACCTTCAAATGCATCTACTAAGAGTAGTACACCATCAGCCATCTTCAGTACACGCTCTACCTCCCCACCGAAATCGGAGTGACCTGGCGTATCAATTATATTAATCTTGACGCCTTCGTAAACTACGGATACATTTTTAGATAAAATGGTAATTCCTCTTTCTCTTTCGAGATCATTGTTATCGAGGATCAATTCGCCAGTATCTTTTCTTTCATCGATAAGATTAGCGGCTTCGATTATCTTATCTACTAATGTCGTCTTACCGTGATCGACGTGGGCAATAATGGCAATATTTCTAATAGGTTGCATATGCGTTATTTACTCTTTTGTTCTTAGTGCTCTGGGCACGCTTAATTGGACTCTTTAAAAAGATGAAGGTCACTGATTAGAGTTGATAATCAATGACCTTTCTCAATTCGGCCGCAAAGGTAACCTTTAAGGCCGTATATATTGTTATTTGTAGAAATATGTTTTCTTCGCTATACCATTGAGAATGTTCCAGCTTCTACTACCCAATTATGGGTATCTTCTATAGTTTGATTTCTGAGACCGTTGATGGTTGACTTCGCATAGGCTGAAACGGTAGCATCAGCTTGATCAAATTCCATGATAGTGTCTCTGTACTTTAGTTTACTTACATTAGCAATTACAGCAGCTGTACCTGTACCGAATACTTCAGAAACCTTCCCTTCTTTGTATGCTTCTACAATTTCATCAATATTGATTCTTCTCTCGGAAACGTCGTAACCTTTCTCTTCTAAAAGCTGGATTATAGTCTTTCTCGTAATACCTTTTAAGATCGTACCTTCTGTTATTGGCGTCACTACTTTACCATCGATCACGAAGAAGATATTCATCGTACCTACTTCTTGGATAAACTTATGCTCTTTCGCATCTAGCCACATAATTTGATCATATCCTTCTTCTTTTGCCAATTTCGCTGGATATAAAGATGCTGCATAATTCCCTGCAGTCTTCGCTTCACCTACACCTCCCATCGCAGCTCTGATGTACTTTTCTGCCGCCAAAAGACTTACTGGCTTCGGATAATAAGGTCCTACAGGAAGACACATAATTAATAAGGTGTATTTATCTGAAGGTCTAACTCCGATTGCCTCATCTGTAGCAAACATTAAGGGTCTGATATAAAGTGCTGAGCCTTCTGCTGGTGGAATCCAAGCTTCTTCCATTTTTACTATGGTATGTACTGCTTCTAAGAAAGCATTCTCTGGAAACTCTGGCATACACATGCGAGTGGCAGAGGCATTAAGACGGTAGATATGTTCTTCTGGTCTAAATAAAAGTGGTGCACCATCTTTTCCTTTAGTGGCCTTCATACCTTCGAATATAGATTGACCATAGTGCCATGCTAAATTTCCTGGATGGATAGAAAGGTTCTTTAATGGTTTGATAGCAAAATCTCCCCACTCCCCATTCTCATAATGGGCTTCATACATATGGTCTGTGAATATTTTTCCGAAAGGGATATTATTAAAATCTAAAGAATCCACGTTCGACTGCTCAGCTTTAGTAATTTTTATCTCTTGGCTCATGATAGTATGAAATTTTGGAAGTGAGGTAATATTTCAAAATAGACATCTCAATTATACTATAAGATAACAGTATTAATCGATATTTGTTAAAAGATACAGAAATCAACTTTTGACATCGTATAATATTCTGCAAATTTAATAATAATACAAGTAAATTTGGTCAAAATCCACAAATAATCAATTTGTAGAATTTTAATTTTGAAAATTACAAATACACAGAACAAAAGCAATGCTTAAGACCACGATATACAAAATCGAATCCGATAACAAGACGATAGAAAACAGTCCAAAGCAAGAAGGTGCCTGCAAAAATCACCTTTTAGTCATCGTTAAAGAGTCCGATTTGGTTGATGAAAGCAGAAAAACTCTAGGTCAAATGCTTAATGCCATCAAATATAACCTAGT
Source organism: uncultured Saprospiraceae bacterium (assembly GCA_937927575.1). Taxonomy (GTDB): domain Bacteria; phylum Bacteroidota; class Bacteroidia; order Chitinophagales; family Saprospiraceae; genus UBA1994. The sequence continues at coordinate 3,068 of CALBEE010000176.1, forward strand.
GGATAGCTGTCTAATTAGTATTAAGGAAGGGCAAGTCTTTTCTATCAATGCGTACATCAAAAAACACGCGATTACGAAAGTGCTATGTTTTGGTATTGCGCCGAATAGTATAGGCTTGCAGATTGCGGCTGGCGCTTATAGATTGATTGAAATGGAAGAATTTAAGCTGGTCTTTTCTCATTCCATTGCAGATCTCAACGCGGATAAGCAGAAAAAAATCAAACTATGGAATGTTATTCAAAGCATTTAAATCATACTGTAATTAAATATTAGAATGATTAGATAAATTAAAAGTGATAAGACTATGAATTCCCAAAGTAATCGCATTTTATTTGCTACCGGCAATGCGCATAAATTAGAAGAAGTGCGAAAAGTATTGAAGCATCTACCCTACGAAATTATATCACTCAAAGATTTGGGAATTGATTACGACATACCCGAAACCGGAGATACACTAGAGGAAAATGCCACTATAAAATCTACCTATCTAGCTGAAAGGTATCCTGACTACCATATCATTTCGGAAGACACTGGATTAGAGGTACATGCCCTTAATGGTGCCCCAGGAGTCATAACTGCCAGATATGGTGGACCTGAAAAAGATGCCCAACAAAATATGAAAAAAGTCCTTTTCGAATTACAAGGAAAAGCCAATCGATCTGCTCAATTTAGAGCCATCTTATCACATATTTTCAAAGGTGAAGAAAAACAATATGAAGGCATTGTAAAAGGAAGCATTGCAATGAAACAATCAGGAAATGATGGATTTGGGTATGATCCAATATTTATACCTGAAGGCCACGATGAAACATTTGCAGATCTTGGCGATGAGATTAAAATAAAAATGAGCCACAGAGCAAAAGCTGTAGAAAAATTTGTAAAAAGTTTGGAAGAGTAATTAATATCTAAGATCGATTTTTCAACTTTTATCCCATATCTAACTCTAATAACTTATCGAAGAGTTGAGATTCTGGGAATATATTTTTGCCTTTATTCAAGGCATCATAAAAAAGCGCATCTTGTCTCAGTTGATAATGACATAATGCAATATTATAATATACGTCTGCTTTATCGCCACTCAAAACTAGAGATTGCTGAAATTTCAATAGAGCTTTGGTGTAATGACCAAGATCGTACAAGAGCCCTCCAGATTCATAAGCCAAATCAAAAGACTCGTTGATATGGAAGTACATATCCCATACTCTGTCTATGGTTTGCACCAATCTATCTCTTTCTTTGTGTGTAATTTGTTGTGATAGATGTCTGACTTTAGGAAAGAGATTAGTAAAGATTGTAGAATCATATGCACTCAACCTAAACACGGCAATTAATTCCTTAAGAGACATTGAAGCTACGTTGGCATATACCATGCGTTTAATGGTATTAAAATCATCTGGGCCAAATTCATCGACTACTCTTGTATAGGCAGATTCAGTATTAGAGTAGCTATCTCCATTTGATAAGAACAACATACAGCCTATTTCCAAATGAAAATTAGAAAAACTTGAAAAATGACTTTGTCCACCTAGCTTCTTACAATAAGAATCAAGGGCATGAAAATTCACCCATAAAGAAAAGCTACCGTGAGATATGATATCGGGTTTTGGTTTTTGATCAAGTCCCTGTGCATCATGCACACCTTTATCCATTGAAAGTAGCAAAAGGCCTTCAGAGGATAATGCTTTAATATTATCTATACACTGAAAAGAATTATTAGGATAAAAAAGATAAGTATGTTTTGTTAAGGTCCTATATTTTTCTAATATTTCATTGTACTCCGATGGCTGATAAGGTGGAGTCATTACCTCATCATAATGATAGATCAACTTCATGTCTTTCATCATGTCAATCGTATACTCATTTTCTGGCCTTTCTCGCGAATCAATTGAGACCGAACACATTGACATCACTCCATCTTTGATATAATATAAATCATTAGGAATCGAATCGAAAAAATAATTTGCTATCGCTGCAATGGGTACATTAAGACTGTTTGTCTCAATTGTAAAATTCGCTTTTCGCAAAACCAAATTATTGCTTCCTATAGCGTCAAAATAAGCGACGTCCAACTTTCCATCTTTCAAATAGCTTTGTAATTGGGGATGATTTTGAAAGAATGATAAATTTGATTCTACTATATCACTCAAGACATAGCAGTATGCTGGAAGTTGAGTCTCAAAAGATTGAATGAGTTTGTCTAATTGTTTTAAAATATGAAAAGCCAATCTGCCATGTCCAGCGCCTAACTCGAGAATGTATACTTTTTCTTCAATGCCATACTTAACAGCAACGTCTTTTAGGAACGCGAATATCAGTTCTGCATAGGTCAATCCTACTTTTGCGTTACTCGTCATTTGGTGTGGCACCACACCTTCACTCCATGCATTGATTCCTGCATTCTGATAGTAATCTCGATTCAGTTGCCAGATTAAACTTTTAGCAAAAGGCGTTTTGGATTGAACTACGTAATTTTCATTGGACATATGATAAGCTTATAGTGGATAGAGATGAAATAATCATCTTCCAACTTGCAAGCTTGTACCAATATTAATTAGGAGTATAAACCGACGAGATTTGAATTGGATGCAAGTTACTATAATTTAACTACACACGTCCACATTCAACAAATGTTAGTTATTCTTTCATAAGCAGCTATTAACCGTTATTCCATCCACCAAAGCTTAACGTTACTCTGATCCGCTCCCATTTTAGCTACTTGATTATTGTATTGTTCTGTATTAAAAGCGGCTTCAGATGGCGGATAAGTAAATCTATAGAAATCGTTTTCCTCTTTTTCTCTAGGTAGCGAATTCGTTCTACGCAATAAAGAGAACGCTTCCCATGGTTGGCGGAAACTATCTATCCATCTCTGCGCATAAATTTTATTCAAATTATCTTCTACGGATGCTCCAAACTCAAAAGCATATTTAACGTTTTGCACTACTGAAAATAAATCACTAATAGATTGCGTAGGTGGTCGATTGATCCAAACATCGGATCCTAAAACTATATTCTGCCAAAATTCTAGTGATTCTATCATTCCCAATTGGAACTCTTGAGAAGCTAAACTTTGATCTTCAACTACACCAAGTCCTCTTAAAAATATTTCAGCTCTTAAAAACTTAACTTCAGCGGATGTCATCAGTATTTCTGGTATATCCAACTCGTCTCTGATCAAATAAAAATTAACTGGCGAATATATATTACCTGCCCCTTTATCCGCATAATCAGCATCTCTCCTATCCTTTTGATAAGGCTCACCACCTGATTGAGGTGTATCATCATTCGACACTTGCGGAAATGCAACCCATTCATCATCTACATTAGTTTCAAAAAATATTCTTACTCTTGGATCAACAATTTCTCCTTGATCGTCTGTCATCCAATTCCACATGGTAGATCCCATTCGCACTTTATTATGTTCTCTGAAAGACCAATTGACTCCAAGATTTCTCCATTCCTGAACTACAGGACTCATAATTACATCATTACCTTTAGTAATCGTATTAGCACCAGAAGAAATTAAATCCGAAATTCGTGGAGCGGCAAAATCTGAATCTACGTCATACATACGTACTAAATGACGTAGGGCTAATGAATTAGCAAATCTAATCCAGCGATCAGTATTGTCTCCAAAAAATGTGTCGAACGAACCGTAACGCAAATAACTATTTCCAGAAGATGTTTGGCCACCTTCAGCCAATAAAGAAGATGCTTCTAACAATTCATCGATAAGGGATTTATAAATTTCCTCTTGACTATCATATTTAGCTCGTATGATGGATTGGTCAGCAAAAGCCTGTCCAGCTTCACTGTACGGAATATCTCCAAAAAAATCAGTGAGTTGAAATGTTTTATAAGCCATCAATATATTCAATTGAGACCTCATAATATCATTTACTTCTGCATCATCTTGGCTTGCATTAAATCTTCTTTTCAATTCATTGGCATTCTTTAAGGCTGAATAATAATTAGTCCATATTTCTTCTGAACCACCGTCAATATTTCCAAAAGTCTTGGCAGTAACAACAGCCTGCTCTGTAACATCATAAAGGACTTCATTTTGAATAAATAGCTGCCTATTCCATCCTAGTTGCAAAGATTGAATAATTGAATTAAATAATGCACCGCTACTTACGTTAGATGGTTCCAGTGGGTTTTGATTAAGTTCTTCGAAACCATCATCACAACTCATATTGGCTAGGAGAAAAAAGCAAACTATGTATATTAATCTTTGCATGTTTATTTTAGATTTTCGGATTTGAAACGATCAGGATTCAGTTGTAAAATTTAAAACCTTGAAGTAATTCGAATACTCATAGATCTCATACTTGGTAAAGAGGCCCACTCCAAACCTTGAGCGTTTCCTGAGCCACTAATTCCTTCTGGATTCACTCTATCTGGAATTGATGAATAGAGATAAAAAAGATCACGCCCTACTAAAGAAACGTTCATGTCTTGAAATATTCTCAACTTATTCACCAAATTATTAGGCATATTATAAGTCAAGGCTACTTCTCGCAATCTCACCCAAGAATTATCTAAAATACCTGGCGTAGTTAAAATTTTTCCCCAACCACCTGCATTGGGTAAGTACTTGTAATAGTAATGCACTACTTTATCATTAGGTGTACCATCAGCATAAACTCCTGGCAATACAACGCCTACATCTCGAGTTTCTCCAGATGAATCTGTATAAGGTAAACCTCCTCCTTCTCTCTCAATTAATGTACTTGGACTCTGACCAGTTTGCAAGCCTATGACGTATGATCCAGCATAAATATCTCCTCCTATCTTAGCATCAACTAAAGTTCCTAGAGTAAAACTTCTATACTTAGCATTAAGCGTCCAACCTCCTGTAAAATCAGGAGATGCATTACCCACTGGGACAATGTTGTCTGTAATTTCGTAATGAGTACCAGCCTCATTAAGTATTGGTTGACCATTTTCATGTCTTACATAATCATATCCATATATGGTACCATATTCTTCTCCTTCTCTCACCATAATTTTAGGACCAAAGTCTCCCCAAATTTCTCCAATCTCTAAAAACTCAGCTCCGTCTCCAAGGCTCTTTACAAAATTTCTATTTCGACTAAAGTTAAACCCAGTGCTTATGTATCCATCATTCCATTGATAGATATTAGCAATAATACCTAATTCAAATCCATAATTTTCGAGAATACCATTATTAATTCTAATACTCGATGCACCTGAAGAATTAGGAGATGGGGAATCCAAAATCTGATCAAAAGAATTAATATAATAGTATGTAAAATCTACACTAATTTTATCATCAAACATTCCTAGCGTGGCCCCTAATTCATAGGAATTAGCTTGCTGGGGTCTAAGATCTGTTGGTGGCTTAGTAATAGGTAACGTAGCAGTTTGCTGACCTCCAAACGTTCCAGTATTATATACAAAATCCAAAAGAAATGGGTCCGTATCAGTTGCCGTTTTGGCCACAGAACCTCTAAGTTTTAAAAAGTTTATCCAATCTACAGGAGACTCAATGGACTCAGTAACTATATAACTTAATGAAGCAGATGGATAGAAATAAGAGTTATTTTCCGAAGGCAATGAAGAAGACCAATCATTACGTCCTGATAATTCCAAAAACAAAAAATCATCATAGGCTAGATTCACGAAACTAAAAATAGAGTTGATCTTTTTATCATATCGAATTTCTTGAGCCAATGGAAGCTGGTTAACATCATTACCACTAAAATTATTGAATGAAAATAGCCAAGGGTTTTCCCATTCTGTAGCAGTTGCATTTAATCCATATTGGCTGCGTGACCATTGCGTACCACCAACTGAAAATTTTACATCGAAAGCACTCTCAAATATTTTATCTTTATATGCAGTGATCAACACATCATTATTGAATACAGTATTACGATCAAGCTCATTACTATATCTACCCTCTTCAGTTCCTAAGGCATTAATTGGATTCCATCTTTGTTCAAATTCATTAAGATTAAAATCTAAACCTAATCTTCCTGTGGCAAGTAGCCAGTCGGTTATATTGTAATTGAGTCCAATGGAACCAATCACTTTATTTCTCGCAAGAAAAGTATTTTGATTTTCAGTGTTCCACCATAGATGTCTTGGTGTAAATTGGAATGGATAATTACCGTCATAATTATAACGACTCCCATCAGGATTGATATTCACCTCTCTTTCTAAACCTTTGTATGATCTTGGCCAACTATATAAGATTCCTTTACCAAAAGATGCATTATTATCATCACCCAACGATGGGCTATTTTTTCTATCAAACTTGATATAGGACAAAGCAATATCTGCACTGAGTTTTTCACTCATTTCCAATGTTGAACCTAGATTAAATGTATACTGAGAAAAATTAGAATTAGGCACAACAGCATCATGATCCTGATAAGTCAAGGAAGCACGAGTTGTACTTTTTTCAGAGCCGCCAGAAAAATTAATATTGTGTGTTGTAGTCGAACCTGTGCGGAAATATTGTTTCAGATTATCCGGCTGTGCATCCCAATTTCTCAATTGACCATCCCACCATCTTACTTCTTGACCTAATAATTCTGGACCCCAGGATACTCCTGTTGAATAAAATCCAAATTGCTCTGTAGTTGGTCTTCCGAAAGGACCATTACTAGTATGAATATCTACTGGATATACATTTTCTCCAGCGGCATTTAATTTAAAACTTGGAGCGAGAAGATTTAAGGGGCCACCGGCTCCATACTTATTTTGAACATCACGATACCTGAATGGCTGAATAATCTTGTGGGTCAAGGTATATTCCACTCCAATACCATTTCTTTTAGTGCCACGCTTAGTAGTGATTAATATAACACCATTTGCACCACGCATTCCATATTTAGCTGAGGCTGTGGGACCTTTCAGTATACTTACATCTGCTATATCATCGGCATTTATATTGTTAATAGCCGATCCCCAATCTGTTCCCCTACCTATAGCTGTCAATCCTGGAGGATTTTCTATAGGCACACCATCCACTATGATCAAGGGTTGATTATTACCATTAATATTATTATTTCCACGGATCGTAACTCTAGACGTTCCACCATCTACACCATTGGCCGAGGCAATATTGACGCCTGCAGATCTTCCACTTAAAGCGCTAACTACATTAGGTGCTCCAGAAGTAGCGATTTTATTACCATCAAAATTATCTGTAGAATATCCTAATTCTCTTTTCTGTCTTTTAATACCTAATCCTGTCACCACCACATCTTGCATCTGTACTCCATCTACCTCGAGGTTAACATCAAAATCATAACGTCCATTTACGGGTATGGTAATGGATTTGTATCCAAGATATGAAAATGTAAGTGATGTGGTTTCATCCAATATTTCTAAAGAGAATACTCCATCAACATCTGTAGCGGTTCCTGTCCCTGCACTAACATCTAATACTGAAACTCCGATTAATGGTTCTTGATTAGAAGCGTCAAGGATGGTACCTTTTATAGTTCTTTGAGCGTTCACTGATAAGACTATCAGAAGACAACTGATTATAAGAAGAATTGGTTTTATTATTTTAAGCATTGTGCTTTTTTGTTTCAATGTTTCGCAAAAAGAGGCTTTATAAATCCTCCCTATAATCCCTCCTGAGGGATACATAAACAACATGGCGAAAGCCGAAGCTTTTAATTATTTTTATTACTCAATGATCAAATCATAAAAGAATCAAAGGTTTCTTGTTTTTTCACGGATCCAAGTTTCATATTCATTCATTCCAAATTCGTAATTCACACGTCGTAATTAATTAACTTTATATTTCATCTCGATTACACCTGAGCTATATGATCTAGTACTTAGTAATTCTAAACGAATATCCTTTGATAATCTATTGGACAATTTAATACCATCTTCTAAGACTATGGGCATCACATGAATCCAAATTTCATCTATTAAATCGTTATCAAAAAAAGTAGCATTGATCTGTCCGCCACCAATCAACCAAATATCTTTTCCATCTTCTTTCTTAAGCGCTTCTATGAATGCAATATGATCTTTACTAATAAATTTGACATCATGGTTATCTCTTAAGTTGACGTTTCGAGTGAAGACATAGTTCTCAGTAGTTTTATAAGGAAAATCGTGGCCAGAATTAAGTATAAAGTTATAGGTATTGTTTCCTTGAATGGTGACAGAGCAAGAATTATAAAAATCAATATAACCGTAATCCTCTCCTTTTGGAGTTGGGATCTCATTCAACCAATCCACACTATGATCAGTCTTAGCTATGTAACCATTTAAGCTTGTGGCTATGTATAACTTTACTTTCTTCATAAAATTAATCTATAACCACTACTTTACGAGTTGCAGAATAACCATTAGCGTCGATTACTTTTACTAGGTATGTTCCTACATTTATTCCTTCGAAAGAAAGTGACCCTTCTTGAGCTGATTGTTGACCAATTTTTCTACCATCAATTGAATATAATTCTACCGATCCATTAGATAAATATTCTGTCAATTGTATATTGATATTTTCTTGAGTTGGGTTTGGTTGAATATTAAATTCATTGAGTAAGGCGACATCATTGGTAGAAACTATTGTTATCACTTCAGAAGAACCAATATTGTCACCTCTATTTTGATCTTCCTCTAATGATACTTCAGCCCACATTTCATAAAATTCGCCTTCAGCCAAAATACCTAAATTTTGATTTATTATGATACTCCCACCAGCAGGAATCGTTTCATTAATAATACCTGTCAACGATTGAATGACCGTACCATTGTTGTAGTACCTCAACTCAAATCCACTTAAATCTTGGTTACCAGTATTTTGAATAGTTACATCTACACTTTCGATTACAAAACCATTGACATCTAGATCTACATTCGTTATCGCCAGGTTGCTATAGTCCTGATATCTAGTAGAACTTTCTTCCACAAGCACGCCATGAATTCTATAATGCGGCTCAGTATGTCCACTAGAATTATATCCCGTATTTAATAAGTTAGTATACTCCTGTAAGTCATAATCCAATTCGACCGTTTGTCCTGCAAATAATTGAGTTGAAGTATCGAAAATTTTAGGTGTAACTTCTTGTCCAGGACACCACCCTGCCCTGGCAAACAACCAATTACCGAGTTGATCAGCACAAGAGTTGGCAGCACAATCACTTTTCCAAAGCGTGTGTACTTCTGCAGGTAACCCATCTATCATAAAATTATGATTTACTTGATAAAATTCAGCGGCATTACTAGTATTACCTTGGCCGTGTCCAGTGATATGCAATCGCACATGCGTGCCAGAAGTATTATCCGCTATAGAGACACTTACTGGATCCAAATCATCTTCTATTCCAGGATCTCCATATACGTGATAATCTGTTTGCCATACAGGAGTCACTTGGCTAAATGACTGAGCTCCTTGTATCAACTCTAAATCGATGGTAACTAACCATCCAGAGCCACCAAAAACTTGAATAAACGAATCGTAATTTACCTCCCCAGCTAATACACTTTTAAAATCTGTAACATCAATAGTCCATGGTCCGCAAGCTATACCATAAGGCGTGATATATCGACCAATCTCGAAAGATCCGCTAGAGGTATTAGCGACTACTTTACCTGTCTGATCCCAAGGATCACATCCTGTAGATGGACAATCTACAGAAATATGCATGAGTATTTGACTAAATTCGGATAAGTCGGAAGGCAGCGTGATTTTTTCTGATTGTGTTTGTCCTGCACCACCAAAATTATGTTGTACTGACTCGAAAAGATTCACTCTATTTCCTTCTCTCGTTGTAACCATGGTTGTCCTAGAATTATTCAAACTATTTGCATCTTCTGGATGCGATATCACGACTTCAATTTCTGGATTTTCTTCTGACCTTAAATCTAGTGGGACATTGAGTGTATAATCTAGACTAGCGCCTGCCTCAATAGTTTCACTTATGACCTCTGTGATCATAGTAGAGCCAACAGAAACATTTACTTCCACATCCGATATAGCCATAACACCTACATTCTGTATTGTAGTTACCACACTTACGGGTCTAGTTTTCATAGCCCATTTATCTATTCCAGAGATGTCAGCAATACTTACATCGAAATCAGGTAGTGAGTAACCTCCAATCCAGTTAGTATCATCAGTACCTACTCCTGTGCCATTGGTTGTGCTTGCCAGATTGCCTATAGTTGTGCCTACTCCTTCATTAAAAGGAAAATAAGTCACTAGTCCTGGTTCTGTACCTGTTAAATCTATGGTTTTATTATCGGCTAGTTCTTGTGCAGTTCTTGCTACATTCCATATCCTAACTTCATCAATAGCACCATCAAAAAAACGATCGCCAAATCCGGCGGAAGCTCCAATTCTTACTGCTTCACCTGCTGCAGGGGCGTCACCTGAGAAAGGTAGTCTGGCTGTTTCCAATCCATCAATATATAGTATCAAGGCTTCGGTATTCTTTACTGCAGCTACATGATGCCATTGAACTTCATTCATAACTGCGGGTGTCACCACTTCGGTCCAAGCACCATCGACAGACATCACAAAAGATAGTTTACCTCCTGCTCCACATCTGAATGCATAACCTCTATCCGGTCCTGGAGCATCAGTATTCACTAGAGAACCTTGCCATTGCTGACTTTTCCATTCATTGGCATATATCCATGCTTCTATTGTAAAACCATCGGCACCAATATTTAATTCATCATTAGCCGGTAGTTGAATATATTCTCCATCTCCATCTAATAAGAAGGAATAATTTTGAGCAAGAATTACTTGGCTGCCAATCACTAAAAAGGATAAAATTGTAAATAGATTTTTCATACGGATTGTATTAGTTAAGCAAGTTGATAATTCGTTAAAATTAACAAAATAGCCCAGAGAAACTAAGTACTATTCGTCAAGAATTGTCCAGTCAATTACAAGACGAGCAAAATTTACAAATGAAAAGCTCACATTTAACTTTGAGTTCAGTTAAATAGTATTATGACTACTCATTAGCTTCTATCCAAACTAGATCTTTCAAATCTGGATAAAGTATCGTAGCTCTTCATTCATACCTTCAAATGATAGAAACAGACATACCCGTAAATGGTCGATATTATCAATCTCTCTTACCGAGGTCATTTGAATTAATTTATAAACATAGAGAGTGATTGTCTTATCATACTTAATGCAACAAAAGGCAACTAATGTAATGCCATGGTAATACAGAACATAGATAGAAATTAGTTGATAATCGAATCGATGGCTTATCTTCGGAGGTAGCAAATCAACTTAACTATGGATTTATTCGTAATCGCATCAATTCTCATCGTATTATCAGCAATATTTGGCTACATCAATATCAGATTCTTGAAGCTACCCAATACCATTGGGCTTATGGTTATTGCCATTCTTTTCACCTTGGGGCTCTTTCTGACTAGCTTTGTCAACAATTCGCTACTTCATTTTGCAGAAAATCTGATTAGTGAAATCGATTTTAAAACAGTATTACTGGATGTAATGCTAGGATTTCTTCTGTTTGCTGGAGCTATGCATACCAATTTTGATCAATTAAAAGTACAAAGGTGGCCAGTAATCGTATTTGCAACCGTTGGTGTATTGACATCAACTTTCCTAGTGGGAGGGCTTTCATTTTATGTATTTAATGCCATGGGTTTTGAAGTGTCCTTTATCCATTGTCTATTATTTGGTGCTTTGATATCTCCCACCGATCCTATTGCTGTCTTGGGCATTATGAAAAAAGCCGGTGTCCCTAAAATATTAGAAACCAAGATCGTAGGGGAATCTTTGTTTAATGATGGTGTGGGAGTTGTAGTCTTTCTCACCATCCTAAGCATAGCTACTGGAGGAGATGGAGTGCATGGTGGCAGTTCTATTAGCAGCGTCGCTACCCTATTTGGGCAGGAAGTAATTGGAGGAATCATATTCGGCGCTATCCTAGGGTGGTTGACATTTAAATTGCTAAAAAGTATCGATGACTACGAAATTGAAGTATTAATTACTCTGGCCTGCGTAATGGGCGGATACGTATTTGCGCATTATCTGCATCTTTCTGCCCCACTAGCCATAGTAGTAGCAGGACTCATAGTAGGAAATGACACCGTAAGAGATACTTCTATGTCTGCTATTACTGAAGAATTTGTAGATAAATTTTGGGAGCTAGTGGATATGTTACTCAATGCTTTGCTTTTTGTATTGATTGGATTAGAATTATTGGTTATTAGTTTTGAAATGAACTATGTGATGGCAGGATTAATATCGATAGTACTGGTCTTATTAGCGAGATTTTTAAGCCTTCTAATTCCAGTTAAAATATTTGCAAAAAAATTGGAATTCTTACCCAACACTACCACTTTGATGACTTGGGGAGGACTGCGTGGAGGCATATCCATCGCTTTAGCATTGAGTCTACCAGAAGAGATGAATAGAGATCTTTTTCTGACAGTTACCTATGTAGTCGTAGTGTTTTCTATTATCGTTCAAGGTCTTTCTATCGGCAAAGTGGCTACTAGATTATTAGGCAAGGATTTAATGACCCAAACAAATAATGATGGACATTAATGAATTCAAAAGGGTAATTACTTTGATGATGCTTCATTCAGGCAATAGCATAATCTTAGGCTAAAAAAAATTGACATTTAGAAATATTATAAGTTTTTGCCATATCATAAGTTACCTTTTTAATTTCTATGGTATTAATTAGTAAATCATTAAATCTTAAATCACGGAATTAGACCCGATGACAGATCAACAGATAATAACAACTTTAAAAGAAAGTAGCATCAAGTACTGTGAGCAAGCGCTCAATCTTGTGTATGCTAATTATTACACGATGATTGAAAATTTTGTTCTTCAAAATAACGGTAATAAAGACGATGCTAAAGATGTTTTTCAGGAGACGGTGATGTCTCTTTACAGAAATGTAAAAAATGATAAATACTCCTTAGATAGTAAATTATCGACTTATATTTTTTCTATCGGCAAAAACAACTGGTATAAGAAGCTACGAAAAAATGGACGTATGAGCCATTTAAAAGAAGAACAACATCATCAAATATCTAGTGATGAAGATATACAGGCTGATATTGAATATACTGAGCAACAAAAATTGATTGGCAAACTACTGCATAAGGCTGGTGAAGAATGTTCTAAACTTTTAAAACTGTTTTACTTTGAAAAAATGAGGATGGTAAAAATTGCTAATGTTTTCGATTTTTCATCAGAGCAAGTAGCCAAAAACAAAAAAAATAAGTGCATGAAGAAGCTCCGAGCTGTAATATTATCCAATGATAATCTTCAAGAGCAACTTCGAAACAATTACTAATAAGGAATAACCGCTATCATGAATAATAAAGAACTAGAAATACTAAAGGACAAGTATGCTATGGGAACTTTAACAGAAGCTGAACATGCGTCCTTACAAGTTGAGATGATACAAAATCCTGATCTAGAAAATGAATTAAGCCTTCATACAAATATGGTCAAGGGTGTGGAATATGCTGGAGAGATTGAGTTGAAAGAAATGCTAGATAAAATCCATTATCAGCAAACTGACTCTAAAAGTGGGTTAACCAAAGAAACACAAAACAATAAAAGCAACCACATATTATTTGTCATTGCAGGGCTCATAATTATTGCGGCCTTGATGGGATATTTTTTTTTAGGAAACACAGCTAAAGAACCTCTAAGTCCGACTAAGATTTACGCAGACTTTTACGCTCCTTATCAGCCCTCATTACAAGATCGAGGTGTCAAATTAGATGAAGCGATAACTTCTTTTCATTCAGCGTATCAAGACAAGAAATATGAAGAAGCCATAAATATCATTAAACCGTTTTTGGATGCCAGCAAAAATGATATAAAACTTACAGCTGCTATTGCAGCTAATGAAGCCAATGATATTGTACTCGCCGAAAAATTATTAGATGAGATTATAAAAAGTAAAGACTTTTATTTTTCAGATCACGCAACTTGGTATAAAGCATTAATCAAACTAAAAACTAACAAGCCCAACGAAATAGAAAAAATACTTACACCCTTAATCGCCAATCCAAAGGCTGATCACCATACCGAAGCAAAAGAATTGATTGCTAAAATCCGAGGTTGACGATTACCCCTAGTAATTATAATGCACATATATTACACAAGTTGTAAGTATTATTGCTCCTTATCATAGCAATAGTCTTGGCTGCCATTGATCTTGGTGGCCATTGACTGTATAGATCATCCAGTCTCAAAAAACAGTTACTGTGGAATAATTTGTGCTTCTAATTCTACATTCCTCACCCAATCTACCGCTTGCTCTATTGATAATGCATCACTCACTTTATAACTTTCTATACTTTCCCTACGCAAAGCAGTAAGATATCCTCCTGAATCTACTTTCTTTCCTAGATCATAAGCGAGGGACCTGATGTATGTACCTTTACCACAAGCACAATAAAAGTTGACATAATCATCCTGCATAGGCTGCAGGTCGAAAGAATCGATGAGTATGTTTCTAGATTTCAATTCTATCTTCTCTCCCCTTCTGGCTAATTTATAAAGAGCTTGTCCGTTTAGTTTTATAGCAGAGAACATTGGAGGTACTTGCGCATATCCGCCAACAAAAGATTGAGCAGCTACTTTCAATTTTGCATCAGTAATATGATGAGTAGGATAAGTATGATCCTCTTCGGACTCAGCATCATAACTTGGTGTAGTTGCTCCCAATTTAATAGTACCTGAATAACTCTTACTAGCTGCAGTAAGGTCATGAAGCAATTTGGTATACTTACCAATACAAATTAATAGCAAACCTGTAGCCATTGGATCCAAGGTGCCGCTGTGTCCTACTTTAAACTTCTTTACTTTTAGATGGTGACGTATAGCATGTCTAACTTTATTGACCACATCAAAAGATGTCCAATCCTTCGGTTTGTCAATTAGTAACATCGCTCCAGATCTAAGATCAAAGTGAGTCGGCAAATGGGAAGATGTAATAATTTTATCCTGCGATAAAGACATAAGCGATACCAATAATTGCTACCACTACACAGTAATAAGCAAAATGTTTGAGTTGACTATTTTTCACTAATTTAATCATCCATGTACAAGCCACTAAGCCTGTAAAAAATGCCGCTATGAAACCAGAACCCAACTCCAGAAAATTCGTTTGAGCAGTGGCAAAATCTCCATCTAATAAATCCTTAGCAATCTTACCAAAAATCAATGGCACAACCATTAAAAATGAAAATCTAGCTGCTTTTTCTCTATCCACTCCTAATAAAACTGAAGTAGATATGGTCGCTCCTGAACGAGAAATACCAGGCATAATCGCAATGGCTTGAGAAAGTCCAATCACTAATGCATTACTAAAAGAAACATCTTTTTCGGTAGTCTTAGCTCTATCCGCTACAAAAAGCAAAGCTGCGGTAACTAGAAGCATGCAACAGACCAACAAAATGTTATTAGTAAATAGCGAATTAATTTCATCTTCAAACATAATTCCTACAAAGGCAGCAGGGAGCATTGATAAAATAATCTTAATTGCAAACTGCCTCGATTCATTATCTTTAAATAGTCCAATCAAAATCTCCATCACATCCTTACGAAAAACAACTAATGTACTCAGTGCTGTAGCAAAATGGAGAACCACTGTCATCAAGATACTAGCCTCTCCTAGGTCATCATTGCCTAATATTACTTTAGCGAGCTCTAGGTGACCACTACTACTTACCGGAAGAAACTCAGTTAGTCCTTGTACAATTCCTAGTATGATGGCTTGCAGCACATCCCACATATACTTGATTTTAATATTTTAAGAAATAAGACAAATTACTTCTTAACGAAGATGGCATAGATCTGTAGTCCCAAGCCAGAGAGAATCACTATAGGCGCTAATAACGTACGTCTCTTACTGTATATGATGCTTTCATCCCAGACATCCGGACTTGGCATTGAACCTCCAGACATCAAAAGCATTCCAAGACCTATAAGTAAAAGACCTCCTAGCATAATCATATAATTTTTACGCCCAAATAAAAAATCTTGAGTTCCTTGCGAATCCTTCAAAAACTTACTGGTAGAAGATTTCTTCTGCTCATCTGTGGAAGTTTTTACAACTACCTTTTTCTTTGATTTACTTTGGCTCATATGATTATGTATAATATATAATACTTATGCAAATGTATTGAATTTTAACTAATCCAGCACCTCTTTCCTACTGTTAACGATTAGTTGACAATCAGTTGTGAAGATCGCTTAGTTTTTGTTCTAAAAATTTATTGACTACTGTAAAGGTCGAAAACATAGTAATCAAGGTACTGATAACAAATAGAATTAGGAATGTAAGTCCCACATATGGCCAATATATCAAACTTCCCATATAACTTAATGTGAGATATAATACGATCAAGGTAGCCAATAATACAGCGGCAGCTAATATAAATGCGCGTTGGCCGATGATTCTACCATGCGCAACATAAGGTTTGCGAATGAAGGAATGACGTGCTCCTACCAATTCCATGGTTTTTATTTCCCATCGATCAGCATATAAACTTAAGCTTAATGTGCTGTGGATTATGATTAGGGCTAATCCGACAAATATGATACTCAAGACTAAAAATAGAAGTGATAATTTCCTGACCATCTTATCAATACCTACATCGGACTCATTTTCATAAAAAACATCATGAACTCCCTTCTCAATCATAAGTTTTCCGTCCAATTCATCTAGATAGTCATCATTGTAACTTTGGGCTGACAATCTAAAAGTAATCATATCCTTAAATGGACTCTCTTGGTTACTATCCTTGAGAAGCATATCATCGCCCATGATATCGTTGGCATTGGTCTTATCTAAAAACTTGACACTACCTTCAATGACACCATCCTGAGCTTCTATAGTACTTTGGATGTTTTTGATGTCTGATGCTGAATTCTCGTTATTCAACTCAACGACAATACTTACTTGCTCCTTTATCAATTGATCTATCCTTCCAGAATGCAGAAAAAGTAGTAAATAAGCACCTAGAAAGTATAATACGATCGAAATAGATATGATCGAATATCTATAACTCGGTTTTGAAGTGTTACTTTTAGTATTATTCATAGTCAGAGATCAAAAGTAATCAAAGCTACCAATAGATTAAATTATTTAATATATGACTAAATTTATTTTATCCTCAATACTCCTGATTATCCATTTATCGATAGATGCGCAGATCACTGTCATCAATCCAGGATTTGAAGATACGCCTAGTGATGCGACTGTTCCGCAAGGTTGGAGTCCTTGTGCATGGCTGACTACCCCAGATATACTTCCT
This sequence comes from uncultured Saprospiraceae bacterium, assembly GCA_937927575.1. GTDB lineage: Bacteria > Bacteroidota > Bacteroidia > Chitinophagales > Saprospiraceae > UBA1994. The sequence continues at coordinate 20,357 of CALBEE010000176.1, forward strand.
GGCTATTGGGGTGTATATACGGAGCCATATGAAGGAGATACTTATGCTGGTATAATCACTAGAGAGAATAGCACATTCGAAAGCTTTGGACAAAGGTTAAGTGCTCCTTTAGAAGATGAAATTTGCTATCAGATGAATATTCAATTAGCGCATTCTAAAATATACGCTGGCTATGGAAATCCAATCAGACTTAGAGTGACTATATCAGATGAATTATGTGGTGAATCGCAAATAATATATACTTCTCCATATATTGATCATGAAGATTGGCGCTCTTATACTTTTACTTTTACTCCTACTAAAAAAGCACAGTACATCATGTTAGAGGCGTATCATACTGACCAAAAATTTTCGCATAAAGGAAATATTCTTTTAGATGCCCTTTCTGCGATCTACCCCTGTTTGAAAGCATAACATTCGAAATCTTACAAATCAAGATTTTCTTTATATATTGTTTTAAAATTAAATAATCACCCAATGAAAAGATTTTTTACTCTATTAGTATTTATAGGCTGCTATCAATTTTCAGTGGCTCAATTCAGCGCTGGAGCCGGGCTTTCAGTGATTACAGGCAATTTGGACGCTTTTGGTCTTCAGGCGAGAGCCATGTATGCATTTAATGATGATTTTACGGCAGGTGTTGCTTACAATTACTATTTCGAAGAAAATATAGCTAATATCATAGACATCGATCTACAATATCATCTCATCAATACCGATGGTGGATTTACATTTAATCCAGTTGCAGGTATAAGAGTAAGTACTGCCGGAGAGGTTAATACCAATCTACATTTAGGTGTATTTTCGGTACTTCCGATTAGTGATTATCATTTTTATCTCGAACCAAAATTTGTGATTTCAGATGAGGACGCGTTCGTAATTTCAACTGGTTTTAGGTTTTAAAAGATAATCAAAAACTAAAATTAACGGGAATATTCTTGACTTTTAACAAGTAGCTTACATTTCTCCAACTTTAGCTAAAATCGTGTAGTGTATCACGCAAAAACTTGTGTCTAGTACACGGATGGAGGTAACAAGTGTTATCTCAGAAGTGTATAAAAGTTGAGAAATAAAACCTTATTATTAGCATGTCGTCACCTAGCGATATGTAAATTCGAAGTATTACGTGCTTGCCATGTGATTCTTCTGATATTTACTATATCTATTGGTTACAGCCAATCCTACACCTTGGATTGGTCAGACTATCGCATAGAACAAAATGAATGTGGAATTTCTAATACATCTTCTGCTGCGGCTGTATATGATGATTTAGATCAATCACAGCTACAGTTTGGTCAAACTCGAGTTAGTTTTTCACACGGACCTGAAGAAAATACTTTCTGTGCTTCAGGAAAAATAAGAAGAAAGAATGGAGGTCAAACGCACGTCTACAGTGCTACATTAGATGGTCAAACCAAGGAGGATTGCAGTTGGATGATTATGGAATTTTCGGAGCCAGTTCAAAACGTTGCTTTCGACTTGATTGATGTAGATGTGGCTTTACTCTATAACTGGCAAGATGAACTTACATTTTCTCCTACTTGGACCCATATCGAAAATAACGCAAACCTTAATATTGATCATTCTCTGTCTCAAATCAATGGTGTAGCCACTTGTGATAGTGAAATCAATGATTGTAATTCCCGTTTATTCTTTGAAGGGCCATTAACTACTATTCGCATTGATTATTGTTATGGAAGTGCAACATCAGATAATTTTCCTGATAGACAAATTTACAATATAGGAGACATCGAATTCGAGCATTATGAATTAGAGGCAGCTATATACATAGACGAAAATTGTCCAGGCACTGAATCTATGATAACAATCCAAGATCAACTACTGCTCGAAAATGAAATCTTAGAAATCGCCTTTGCGGATTATGAAGGAATGATTAATGAAGTAAAGCAATATGATGAGGCGGGCATATACAATCTTGAAATTCCAATAGTATATACTTCCTGTGGTGAATTTTTAGTTTCAGTGAGAGTTCTAGATGATCCTACAACGACAGCTAGTACAGGAGAGCAAATACTCAATCATAATAATTCCAATCTATATACTCTAAGTATTACAGATAATGAGCGCCCTACATTCCCTGCAGACCAACAAGATATCATGTATTTAAGATGTGATCAAGAAATACCTCATAGCTACTTTAGAGCTGCCAGAGACAATTGTCTTGAACCCATAGATATCAATCAAGAAGTTTGGGAAGAATACCTTGAATTCAATGAAGAGTGTGGGCAATGGAACATGCGTAGATATTGGCTAATATCGGACTTCTGTGGAAATCAGACCATCGATTCTATAGACTACATTTATCTATATGACGAAAATGTTCGAGGATTAGGCGATGCTGAAGATCTTGTAGAAGCCTGCAATGTATTCTCTCCTAATGGAGATGGTATCAACGATTTTTTTGCTATCTATTTAGGCAACTTAAATATTGAATCTTCCGAGTTCTATGTCTTTGACAGAAGTGGAAATCCTAGGTATCAAGAAATGAATATGTTAGGAGAAAGAGCTGTATCCAATTTTGGTGGAGACCTACGATACGGATCATGGACTTCTGGAGTTTATGTTTGGATGCTAAAGCTTACAGATCCTTATGGCAAAACAACGATTATCAGTCGAGAAGTGACTGTATTACTATAACCCCAAGTTATACCAATCATTAAATTTAAAATTTTGGTTGATTTTAGAAGGTTGGAACGAAAAGTTCCAGCCTTTTTTATTTGGAGCATTATCTTTAGCTTATGAATATTATCAAATTGGTGGCTATTTTATGGATTAGCACGCTTTTTATATGTTGTAAAAATGAAAATATGTTAGTTGATAATTTAGACATTCAAGGCCATAGAGGCTGTAGAGGCTTGATGCCAGAAAACACTATTCCAGGATTTATAAGAGCGCTTGAAACAGGTGTCAATACATTAGAAATGGATGTAGGTATAACAAAGGATAGTCAAGTGGTAGTTTCTCACGACCCTTTTTTCCATCATCATATAGCTACCGCGCCAAATGGCAAAGAAATCACCGAAGAGACTATGTTGAGTCACAATATCTACCAATTGAATTATGAGGAAGTCACTAAATATGATGTCGGTTTAAAGAAACATCCAAATTTCCCCATTCAAAGAAAAATACCTGCGATTAAGCCAAAGCTTTCCATGGTATTTGACACTGTAGAATCATATATCAAGGATAGCCAGCTTAAACCTGTACAATACAGTATTGAGCTGAAACGCAAAGGCAAATATGATCATGAATTTCATCCTGATGGTCAAGAATTTAGTCAACTAGTAATAGATGTATTAGAAAGCTTCGATATAAAGGATAGAGTCATTCTTCAATGTTTTGATGTAGAGACATTGCAAATCATACGAAAGAAGAGACCCGAAATTAGGCTGGCATACCTTATTGAAGAAGAGAAGGACTTTGCAGCGAATATCCAAAAACTCGGATTTGTGCCAGAAATTTATTCTCCAGCTTTTAAGTTAGTGGATGAGACCTTGGTAACCTATTGCAATGATAAAGGTATGCAGCTGATACCCTGGACAGTGAATGAAGTAACGGATCTAGAAAGGATCATGCAGCTGGGAGTGCATGGCATTATTTCGGATTATCCAGACCGAGCTTTGGAAATCTATGAAGGACTCTTATTGAGTAAAGGATAAATATGCCCATATTTCCTTCTGACTATCGACCTAAATGGTGGCTGCGTAATGGCCACATTAATACTTTATATACTTATTTCTATAGAAAGTTATCTACTCCAGATTATACCAGAGAAAGATGGGATACTCCTGACGGAGACTTTATAGATCTGGATTTTATTAAAAGCCAACAAAAAAGACTTGTGATATTATCTCATGGTCTCGAAGGCAGTAGCAGTTCTCAATATATCATTGCCATGTCCAATTTAATGAGCCAAAACGAATTTGACGTTTGCGCATTGAATTATAGATCATGTAGTGGCGAAATGAATAGAACAAAGACCATGTATCATAGTGGCTTTACCGAAGATCTTCACATGATCGTTAGCACTTTGAGTAAGGAATATGATGAAATATTCTTAATAGGATACAGCTTAGGAGGTAATATGAATATCAAATATACCACTGATGCTGTGTATACTTTAGATAATAAAATCAAAGGTGTAATATCCGTATCTGCGCCTATTGATCTCGCGGGTTCATCAAAGCGCATATCCAGTTGGTATAACTATCAGTATCAATATAATTTTCTCCAGACCTTAAAGGCTAAAATGGTCATTAAAGCTAAAATGCATCCTGAAATCATCCACGTAGATGATCTTAAAAAAGTGAAAACTTTGATTGATTTTGATGAATATTATACCGGTCCATTACATGGTTTTGGCGGTGCTCAGAGTTATTATGATAATTGTAATGCCTTACAGTTTCTAGATAATGTAACAGTGCCTACACTACTCATTAGCTCTGAAGATGATCCATTTCTAACTGAAAGCTGTATTCCAAAAGAAATGGCAAAAAAGCATAAAGACATCTATCTATTGGCTACTAAGTATGGTGGTCATGTAGGATTTACTACTTTTGGCTCCGAATTCTATTGGTTGGATCATAAAATCTTAGAATTTATAAACGATATCAGTCAATTTTAACTCATATTTTAAGCCTTAAGATTAATTATAAAATGAGAAGAGGAATATTAGTAATGGCAATGTCCATTTGTATTATCGCTATATCATGCAAGAATGATGTAAAGAAACAAATTTCTACTTTAGAAATATACACGGTACTTACTGATGGTGAAACTTATGCACCTGATACTATGGCATATTATGAGACTACTCATAGTGAAAATGGTATGATCCAAAAAATTGAATTTTACCATTCGAATGGCAATCTAAAAGGAATCGAGAAATATCATTATAAAGACGCAGACGATTTACCCGACGAATCCAAATATTACGGCCCAGATGACAAGCTACTCAGCTATTATGTCCTTAGCTATGATAAGAAAGGCAATAAGGTAATGTCCGCCGCGTATGATGCCTCTAATGATGAGCTACTCCGAAGAGAAACTTTTGACTATGATGCTAATGGATATATGACGGCTAAGCGTATAAAAAATGCTGCAGATGAAACGCAAAGGATATACACATTTGTAAACGATGAGAAAGGAAACGAATTATCTATGACCGTAGTCAATACGGATGGTACCTTAGTAGCTTCAGAAAGATATCAATTGACTAATGTGGATAGTAAGGGCAAATGGATCGAAAAATATGGCATTGTGAATGATGTCCCAAAAACTTTTCACGTCAAAAAGTAAATAGCATTCTAAATTATAAGGCTTTAAAGCGTTTAAAAGTCTGCCAATATTTATCCTTGTAAATCTCATAGTCGATTGAAAAATCCTTATGCGATTTGGATATTTTATCAAGAGCTATAGCAGGCAACCTGAAGTCCTTAGAAGCATAGTAAATTTCTCTTTTATTTTCTCCTGTCTGTCTTCCGATATTGAGACAATAAACCTCTTCTCTAAGATGAGCATTTACTTCTTCTTCAATTTCATATAATAAGTTATTCTCATCTTTGCTAGGCATACCATTATTCCCATTTTTATAATTCATAGTAATAATAGTAATCCAAGGATAGGCTGCTACATGCTCCCAATGCAATAAATTTGTATTAATGGTAGTGATAAGTGAACGGCCAGAATCTAACTTCGTTTCAAATCCTGTGTACTGATCATCATCAGAAGTGTGCTTGACTTGATCATACTTTTCTACTTGCTCTTTATTTCTCCACTTTAAAAAGCTGTCTAATTTATGCATAGAAATCAACTCACCTTGAGCTTCATTTTTTGCTTTAATGGAGATTCCATCTATCAATTCTAGGCATTGTATTTCTCCAATGTAATTTTCTAAAAAAATAAAAATGCCTTGTTCGAATAGCCCTCTATTTAGATCTGTAATATCATCATGCACAATATCAATATTGAGCAAATCAGGATACTCTTTTTCTTCTTTGAAAATAAAATCTAGTGTATCTGCAGAAAGTGAACCTTGACTAAAATTAACCGCGAAATCGTTTAATTCAGAAGGCGGTTTCAATGCCGTAATTTTCCAATGGTTCAATGCTGGTGCAGAGGC
>CALBEE010000177.1 GCA_937927575.1 uncultured Saprospiraceae bacterium
CTAAAGGATGGAATAAGAAGATTATTGACTTCTTAGAATGTGATGATTTGATGGATGTTACGGTCTCCGATGTTACTATACACAATGAAACTATTTGGCTTTGTACAAATCTTGGTCTTATTGAATTGAATGAAAGTAACCCATGTGAATCGTCCTTGTATAAGTTTAACAACCATCAATACATCACAACATATTCAATTAATTTTGAAGGTCACCTACTCGTAACTACTGATGAGTTGGGCCTTTTGGCTTTTAATATTGAAAAAAATAAATTTACTAAACGATTTACTACAGAGGATCAAAATATCCCCCTTTATAGTAATCGGCCTGTTGAAATATTTGATGTTAAAGAGGATATCATCTTGAGCCATCGAAAAAAAGGAATTCAACAGATTCCCAAATCAATTCTTCGTTCTGATTTACTTTATAATACTATTGAGCAACCTATTGTTCCTAAAAAGATCGCTGCACAAGATTCTATTGTTGTAATTACAGATAGAACTGGTAGAATGAACATTTTTATAGATGAGATTCTATATGATAATCTACAAATTAACTTTGATGGGATACTTACCGATATAATTGTTGACAAAAGCAATCTTTACTTTTCCGATGAATACACGATATGGAAGTATATTATTGCCGATAAAGAGCTAGTGGTCTTGTTTTCTGACAGAACTAAAAAGATCAATAGGATGTCAATTTTTGAAGATGTGCCTATTCTCATAGCTAATAATAAGTCATATATTCTAGAAAGTCCAATACTAAAAAATCATCCTACAAATAACGAAAATCTTGGAAGTATATATCATAAATTATTTCATCAAGATTTAGAAGTAGTTGCGAAAACTAACCAAGTTGAAATACGTCAGAAAGATTATATTCAAAGCTTAGAAATTGGATCATATATCTATTCTATCATCCACGATGAAATTGACAATCGCTTATTGCTTGGTAGTGGAAAAGGTTTGATAATGATAGACTTAAATACGCTTAAAGTTACCGCTAAGAGTATTGAGGATGGAAGGGTAGGGAAGATACTAAAGGTGAATTCTAAGAGCTTCATCTTAAACTCTTCTAAAGGACTGTTCTATTTGAGTAGTAATGAATCGATTAAACGAATTAATAATGGAGAAGAAGTATTAGATTTTGCAATATCAAAAGATCATCTTTTTTACATCGAAGAAGATGGACTCCATACTATCCCTCTAGATAGTATAACGAACGAGAATGACATTTCTATTTTTATAGATTCAGCTTCTCACGAGGAAAGTAAACATCCTTCAACCTATCGTTATAGTTATGATGAAAATCCATTAAGTCTCAAAATATTAAGTGATGATCTGGAATCAAATGAGCATGGATATTTTACCTATCAAATAAAATCAATTCACGTCAATCCTATAAAACACGACTATGGAGGGGATCTCAATTTGCCAGGCTTAGTAGAAGGCAATTATACATTGGATATCCAAGGATATAGTTCCGATCTTACCAAGTCTAATATGCTCACTATAAATGTAAATATCTCCGGTCCATTTTGGCGACAATGGTGGTTCTACATCGCTTCACTATTTGGTGTGTTCTTGATTGCATTTTTTTATTTTAGGTCAAAAAATAGACGAATTCAAGAAAAATATAAAATAGAGAAAAATATCTCTGACCTGGAACGTGCCGCCCTCCAAGCTCAAATGAATCCACACTTTATTTTTAATTGTCTTAACTCCATTCAAGGTTTCATTATGGATAATGATAAAGAGCAAGCGATGGAGTATTTGGGTGGTTTTGCAAAACTTATAAGAGCCAATTTGAATGCTTCTACATCGGCTAAAATTTCACTTACTGAAGAGCATATTATTTTAAAGAATTATCTAAAACTAGAAAGACTTAGACTTTCTGATTCTTTTGAATATGATATTGAGCTACCACAAAATAAAAATGCGGATGATATAATGATTCCTCCAATGCTCATTCAACCCTTTGTAGAGAATGCCGTAATCCATGGTATGAGGAATGGGATCAAAGACGGTAGGATACTTATAACTTTTAACATTGAAGGACCGATTCTCCATGTTAAAGTCACAGATAATGGAGATTCTAGTTTGTCACCTGTTCATATACCTGATCACAAATCTGTAGGAGTAGATATTACTCGTAAGAGACTCAATTATATCAATGGATCTAATCAGAATATTAAAACTCTAAGTATTGATCATACTTCATTGGGTACTATTGTTAATTTATCCATCTTGTTAGAGTAACTCTAGCTTTCGTATTCTTCCAGTTACTAGTTCCTTCCAACCACATAGAAATGCTTTACTTATGCTAAGGCTTTTCATGCCTACTTTTATTGTAATAAATAGGATATACATTGACGGTTAAAGCAATTATGTGGGATGGGATGAATAAACTTCATGGTGAGTTAATTCTTGATGAAGTATCTCTTCAATTTCGGTTCAGTGAATTTTCTGAATCAGACCTTCAAATGAATCTACCTTTAATAGAAGTTAACTCTGTTATGTATGAGTCAGTATATGGTCTGAATTTGAAAGCACTTAAAATAGGTTCAACCAAAGGAAGTAACAATATTTTTATTCTTGATGATCCAACTGAATTCAGGAGACTAATTCTAAATGCGTGTAAAGCCAATTTATTGAAATAATTACACCCGAATCTATAGGATGATTTATTCGATTAGAATGATGAATTATTAATTTTTATTTAGTAACACAAAAAACAAACGTAATGAAAAATTTATTTATAATCCCTTTGTTGGGACTGGCATTGCTATGTCATTGTCAAACCATTATTGACATAAACTCTAGTGGTTTAGGTTCGGATGCCGCAAATCTTACTGTGTTTGAAGGCAAAGTATATTTTTCTGCAGATGACGGTGTCAATGGACAGGGCATCTACTTTATGGATAATAATTCACTACCTACAAGGCTTAGCCCAGGTCTGTTCGAAAATCCGAGCGAGTTCACTGTTCTTGATGATAGGCTTTATTTTTCTAGTGGCCCTTTTCAATTACGGCAACTATATTGTATTGAAAGCTCTAATACTAATCTAATAGTTGAAATTGATAATTCAACAGGAAGACCTGCAGAGTTGATTGCTCATGATGGTATGCATTATTTTGTAAATCAGGATGCTGTCTATCGTATTTCACCGAACTCATACGAAGCGTTTTCGATTGGCTCTACTAATGGGATGACAATTTCTTCTGGTATGCCGAATTCTACAGATATGGATCGCAAATATATTTTTGTTGCTTCGGATAAATTGTTTTTTAATACAGCTAACGGTATTTATTTTATTGATTTATTACAATTTACTGGTGCTCAATTGGTGATAAATAGTAATAATTATGAATACGAAGTAGGACCTCCTGGCGGTGGTGATTATGCAGGTTATTATGTTGGAGATAAAGTAGTATATAGAAATATTGGTGTTGGAATGGATAGTGAAATTTTATTGATTGATGCTAGTAGTCCTTCTCCGTCAGTAGCTTTCATTGACCTTAGTAATGCCACATCCAGTAGACCTACTTTTTTTATAGAAAGCCAAGGTATTTTATTTTTTACAGCTTTTAATGATGATGAAAATATGAATGTGATATGGTATATGGATGATTCAGCATCTACTATATCTGATTTCAATTATATTCTAGGTGTCCAATCAGCGCAAAATAATTCTAGCGGTGCTTCTAATGATCCATTCATTAAAGTTAGTAATGAATTGTTTCATTTTAGAAATAGAATTGATGTGGTAAATGGTATTCCAAATGTTTCTCAGATTGAGGAATGCTTTACCTATCCATACTTTAATCATCAAGTGATGAGTTATGCAGCGGATTATTATTATATAGGCTGTTGTTTTGATTTATTTAGATGCAATGATGGTGAAACGGAACAGCTGACCTGCGTTGGAGGCATAGATAATGCTATTGGTAAGTTCGTATTGCTAGACGATAAGTTTTATCTCATTTCCCCAACGTCACCCAATTTTGCTGTTGAATTATTACGATGGCCTGAGGATCAAGGAAATGGAATATGTCAGGAAAATTGTGAAAATGATTCTGAAGCGCCCTCTTGTAATGGAAATAATTTTAACGTGCAATTAGATCCTGGTCAAAATTACTATACTTTCGATATTAATGATTTTGCATCTGACGAATGTACTCCGATATTAACCTATGAGAATGCAAGTCTAGATCCTAGTACGCCTAATGGTACAACAACTCATTTTTGGAGTGGGAATAACGATCAATTCCCGTGCGGTACATATATAATTACAAGTTCATTTCCTTTTGATGACGCTGGAAATTTTAATGATTGTGCGTTTACTTTTACAGTTGAATGTTCGATGGATACATGTAATAATGTTGCAATGCATTTTGATGGAGTTGATGATTACATAGAACTAGATTCTCCGTTTAATTCGGATCAGGACTATACTATAGAATTGTGGGTGAAGTCCGAAAGTAACTCAACGGGGGCATGTTCGAATAATACTTCTTCTAATCTAGATTGGATATTAGCTTTTGAAGATAATGATTTGGGGATAGTAGATTGTGCTGATGGCTATCGAGTAGTATTTGCACCATTATGTCCTTCTGGCAATAACCTTTGTAGTAGTTTGTCAACACAACCTTTAAATGATGGATCTTGGCACCATTTAGCAATTTCAGAGGGATCTGTTGGGGGCTTTAGGGTATACTATGATGGTGTGAAATTCACTAATTTTTCTAATGCTGCCTATGACCTAAGTGGAAAAATAAGATTAGGTAGCCAGTTTGGGAACCAAGCGGGAAACAAATTTAAAGGTAAAATGGATGAATTTAGAATCTGGAATTATATAAGGTCTGAAGAGGAAATTTTGGAAAACTATAATTGTAAAATTGATCCTGAAAGTGCTGGATTAGTTACTTATTATGATTTTTCTGATGGTGATTCGCAAATGGATAATCAAAGTGTTAGTCAAGTCACCGATCTAGTTGGTAATGATCAAAACGGTGTATTAAATAACTTTAACTTGTTAGGTAATTTTTCAAATTTTATTGAAGGTAATGATAATCTATGCAATATGTGTGGTGACGAATGTACTAACGATACCATCCCACCTATTTGCATCTCTCAAAATATCAACTTAAGTTTGGATGACAATGGCATGGCCGTTATAACTCCAGATATGATTGACAATGGATCGTCTGATAATTGCTCAGAGGTTATTTTAGCATTGGAGGGTAATACAATTTTTGATTGTAGTCATATCGGCACCAATGAAATAATTTTAATTGTAGAAGATGAGTCAAACAATCAAGATTCATGTTTAGCAATGATTACGGTCGAAGACAAAACGTCACCAATTATTGATTGTCCTTTATTTGCTGTTAATTATGAACTACCACTCTCAGGTATAGTGGAAAGTAGTATCGATGATTATGATATTGAAGTGGATGAAGCATGTAGTTTTAGCATTGAAGGAGTTGCTACTTTATCTTGCGCTAATTTGGATTCCAATATAAGTTACATTGATGTGATAGTAACTGATGATGAGGGTAATAGTAGCTCTTGTCAGGTAGGGTTAACAGTATCTGATCCTAACGGATATTGTGATTGTTTAGATGATATTACACCGCCAGTTATAAATTGTTTAAATCAAATTATTGAATTTCCGATAAATTCTTCTGGTATTGTAGAGGTATCACTAGCTAATCTAATTACAGCTACTGATGATTGTAGTGAGGTTAGTATTTCAGGTGGAAGTGGTGTTTTTAACTGTTCGCATGTTTCTAATGTTCCTCAGTTTTATACAGTAACAGCGACTAATGAAATAGGATTGCAATCTACTTGTCAACAAGGTTTTTTGATCACAGATCCAGAGGGTTTTTGCCAGCCATATACTTGTCTTGATGAAGATTGCCCAACAAATGTAATCGATCTAAGTACTGGTCTAGATAACGATAATATGTTGTTGCCTATTGGCCAATACGTGGGCAATTGGCAATTGATTGATGGACCAGATCAAGGCCTTAATTATCCTAGACCTGGGTATGTGTTAAATCCTAATTTAGTATGGGATCAGTTGCCGGGAACACAATACATTTCACCTTTTCCAAATGCAAGTAACAATCAATCATTTTCTGATCCCTATGTTTTTGAAAGATGTTTTTGTGTTTGCGAGCCAAATGCTACGGTACAACTTGATATAGCTGCCTACGTTGATAATTTTATTAACATCGGTCTTTATGATGATCAAGGTAATGTTATTGATGCAGATTTGATTGACTACCAATTATCTTCTGATGTTAATACTTTTCTTTCACCAGCCTTTATATCTAATACATCTCACCAACTTAATGCCGGCACATATTGCTTAAGAGCAGAATTGAGAAATGATGGCTCTGTAACAATGGGTATGGAGATAAACGCCGTTGTTTCTGGAGCTGGCTTTATCGAGTCAAAATGTTGTTTGCCATATTCTATTATTACTGGGACTGTATTTAACGATTTACAATGTGACAGTTTAAATAATCTTAATCAAGATAATGGAATTGAAAACATAGTAGTTTACCTATCTGACGCTAGTGGGACTATCATTGCGACATCGACAACTGATCAGCTTGGATATTATGTATTTAATGATGTGCCAGCTGGTGAATTGTATATATCACAGGACCCAATTCCTGACTATTCTTTGTCATTGGGTAGTGGTGGTTATCAAGTAGTAATGGGACTAAACAATGCACTGGGTGATTTTGATTTTGGTAATTGTATAGTTGAGGATACTTGTTGTGCGACATCAGAAGAATTGACCAATGAAGTAGAAGCGAGTATAAATAGTTCTATTGTCTCTATAGGTGATGAAGTAGTAATTAGCTTTCCAGATCTATATCCATGCCAATATATAAGTAAGATTTGGTGGGGAGATGGACAGGTTGATGTTTTTACACTTCAAGACGTAGTAGCAATGCATAATTACCAATCCAATAGTGTTTACCATCTTTCTATAGAGGTATCTGCAGTAGCGTCAGATGGTACTCTATGCCAAACGGATGTAATTGACAAGTGTATAATATTCAAGGATTGCATTTCATCTACAGAATGGATAGATCCAGAAAATGCTAAGTTCAAAGTATATCCTATTCCATTTCAAGATGCCTTTAATATTGATTTGAGCAGTAATGAAAATGGCTATAATTTTTCTCTGTTTAATATTTCTGGTCAATTAGTAAGAGAGGCAGTAGTAGATCAAAATATTATGCAGTATGCCGTAAATGGGGCAAATCTTATTGCTGGCACTTATATACTCAGATTGCAAGATGTGAATAGCAATACTGTATTGGAAACTAGAATACTGAAGGTTGAATAGTTTTTAAGTTGTGCATTAGCTGCCATTCTATCTATTTGAATGGCAGCATAATTAATGCAAACAGAGAGTTAGCATATTTCAATTGCTTCATTATTTATTCTACAAGGAGGGTTGTTCTCTGCGTCTGATTTATTCTTTATAATTTAAATTATGTCCTGTTTTTTTCAAAAAAAAATAGTAATCAGTATTGAGATAAGATGGTTAGGAATGCAAAATATTCAACATAAAACAAATTAATATTCATCAATAAAATTTTTAAAAATGAAAAATAAAATAAAATTATTAGGGATCATGTTTATCGCACTATTCTTCTTTTCATGTGGCGATGATGATCAAGTCATATCCTGTACTGATGGTATTCTGAATGGATCAGAAATGGGTATAGATTGCGGCGGTACTGATTGTTCGCCGTGTGCAACATGTTTTGATGGATTATTGAACGGGAGCGAAACTGGAGTAGATTGTGGGGGACCAGATTGTAATGATTGTCCCACTTGTGATGATGGAGAAATGAACGGTAGCGAAACAGGAATAGATTGTGGTGGTGACTGCAGTCCATGTTATGGAGTTGGTCTTCCTGGTGAAGCTGGCGGTATAATATTCTACGACAAAGGAGCTGTTACTGATGGATGGCAGTATCTAGAAGCGGCAGAAAGTGATTTTGTAACAAATGGAAACCTTTGCTGGGGCTCAATTCAGTATATGACAAATTTAGAAACTGACAATAATATAGGAACTGGATTAGAGAATACTACTTCATTAGCAGAAGCCAGTAGCCAAGAGACGATGTACTCTTTAGCTGCAAGTCATATTGAGAATGGTAAGTTTGATTGGTTCGTACCTTCAAGTGATGAGTTAACTTTAATATATGAGAATAAGGATTTTTTACCAAATCTGAGTAATGGTGGTTCAGAGTGTACACTTTATTGGAGCTCAACTTTAGAGCAAATTAGTAATGGAAATTGGCTGGCTAAGTGCATGGATACGTCAACGGGTGAGTTTTTCTTCACTAATCCAAATCAACGGGTGAGATTGGTAAGAAGGTTTTAAAATTGAAATTATTTATATGAGTACATAGAGGTTTTAACTCTATGTACTCATATAATACAGATTATCATATTTGCTACAGAGATACGTTAGCGTGGAAGACAATGAGAGAAGACGATTCCTTGAGAAACTAATTAATATCGTCGACATTTTTTTAAATTGTAAAGAAGCAAGGTTTCATAAACAAGCACGATGAAAGCTATCTCTATAGTTAATGATAAAACAATTAAAGCGGTCAGTAGTCGTAATCATTTGTGCAAATGTATTTTAAACGTTCACGATAGATCGATAATAATTGCTTCGCTAGTAAGAGAATAAATGTCTTTTTATGTTGGGGAAAGGCTTTATATTTAGATTTACATTATAGAAGATCGCTGGTATAAATAATTACGATCTTATCCAGCATTACCTTTTTTATGGATCAATAAATTTCCATCAATCTATTATAATTTCTCAACCAAAAACTTACCTGAATTTAAGTCATTATTTCACTTATACATTTAGCTCTTACAACCACTTCTTCTGCTTAAACCACCAAAACATTCCAACAGTAATAACGATCATTGCCGCCCATAATATGAAGTAGCCATTTTGGTACTTTAGCTCTGGAATCACTTCGAAGTTCATACCGTATAGTCCTGTAAGAAATGAAAGCGGAACAAATACAGCGGTCACTATTGTAAGAAACTGCATGATCTTATTCATTTTGAGGCTGATCTCGGATATGTAGAGATCTTGCAGACCTCCGAGGATATCTCTCATCGTATCTGCACTTTCTACTATTTGGATGGTATGGTCATATACATCCCTAAGATAGGCTTCGGTTCTGTCATCTATTAATTCTGACTCAGATCTGATAAATTGATTGAGTGCTTCTCTGAGAGGCACGACAGATTTCCTGATCTTGATGAGATTGACTTTAGTGGCTTGTAGTTGACCTTTGTTGATAGAGTCTACATCATTACTGATGATATCCTCCATTTCCTCTAGGGTCTCTTCTACATTATCTATCACATTGAAATAGCGATCTACGATCACATCTATTATCGCGTAGGTAAGATAATCAGATCCTCTTTGTCGGATTCTTCCTTTACTATTTTGGATTCGCTCTCTTAAGACTTTGAAGACATCATCTTCATGCTCTTGGAATGAGAGGACAAACCCTTTTCCAAAAAAGAGAGATATGGATTGAGGTTTTACCTCTTTATTCTCATTGCTATACTCAAAAGCCTTCAATGAAATAAAATGACCAGCCTTATACTCGACATAGCTTGGTCTTTTGTGTACATCTACTATATCCTCCATGGCTAGTGTATGCACGCCAAAACTATCCGCTATGCTCTGTATCAAATTTACATCATGAAGACCCCTGATATCATACCATTGGACGAGCTCTTCATTGGACTGATGGATCGGTAAGGTTTCTCCCTTTTCATATGCTTCTACTTTACAGTTTTCTTCGTCGTATTCTAAGTAAGTTATTTTTACAGGAATGTCAGTTTTTTCACCAGTATAGATTAACGTACCTGGAGGCAGGCCAATTTTTCTCTTTTTCATATATGGAAAATTATAAAGAAAGCGTTGACTTATCAAATTGTATAATAGCATCTGATGATGGAGCGAGAACCTCAGAAGACTTACCTTCGTAATCATATAGCGACAAGATATACCGCATTGCCTGAATTCTCATCTCCTCTCTTTTAGCTCCTCTTACGATAATCCAAGGGGAATTGTCAGAATGTGCATTGTGAAACATCGCTTCTTTGTACTTAGTGAAGTCCTCCCACTTATCTTGTGCAGCCAAATCCACTGGGCTAACTTTCCATCTTTCTAATGGAGAATTGAGTCGCTTCTCTATTCTACTTTTCTGACCTTGACTATCAATAGAAAACCAAAACTTAACCAGCTTGATACCATCTTCTATTAGCATGTTTTCAAACGGGTTAACCTGTTTGATAAAGAGGTCGTACTGCTTAGTAGTACAAAATCCCATAACGGGTTCTACCACTGCTCTGTTATACCAACTACGATCGAAGAAAACCATCTCACCAGCATTGGGCAGCCGCTTGATATATCTTTGGAAATACCATTGCCCTCTTTCTCTTTTTGTCGGCTTACCTAATGCTACAGCCTGATAATGCTGAGGATTAAGAAACTGTGTGAATCTGGCAATCGCAGCACCTTTACCAGCGGTGTCTCTTCCTTCGAATATGATAGCAAGTCGCAATTTTTCTCTGCTGATATGCATTTGCAGTTTAACAAGTTCTGACTGTAGAAGAAACAACTCATCTACATGTTTCGGATTTACACTGTAGTATTCTTTTATATCCATCTTCTAACAATTTACCAACCTAATATCCAAGCAAATACCAGTGGTGCTACAATCGTAGCATCTGACTCAATGATGAATTCTCTTTTTCTTCTTCATTCTATAGGGAACTATTTCCTCCATTTCCTCTTCTAGCCAGTGATTTTTGTGATTATATTTCACTTTGTTATTAGAAGGTTTAGCATGGTAAATAGTATCACCAATTTGGTCTTTCATCTTTGGTTGAAAATCTTTCTTATGCATCTTTCTCAGTGACATAATATTCGAATTTGTGTGGTAGATATGATTAATTTACAAAGAGAGACTCATCTCCTAATTTGGTCACATAAGAATCACAAATATTTTCAAAATAAATTAGACTTCTATGTCATCAGACGCATCACTGCCTTCGTCCTCTATGTCATCATCCATATCATCGATATTGACATCGCCGTAATCATCATCATCACCGTAATCGTTATCATCATTACTGTTGTACTCATCTAAGAAGTCGTCGTCATGCTTATCTGCCAATCTAGATTGCACACCAGGCTTAAGTCTACCATTATCATCGTAGTCATCATCATTAGCGATGACGTATACCGCTTCTTCAGCGGTCATGCGTATGAGGTATAGTTTCTCTTCAGTTTCGAAGGGTAGGCCTTTTCTCTTTTTACCATCGATACCAGAAAACTCCACTAAGTGTTTTCTAAATCCACGTGGATAGACCAGTTTGATTTGTTCTAGTATTTCTGGAGCTAATTTGTCGTAGTCCTTGATTACTTTGGGTTTATTGATAGGTGTCATAATTTTTAAGTTACGGTGCTATTTTTTAATGATTCCTAAGTGTAATATTCGGCCTCCTGTCTGATTGACTGGACTCACACTTTTACCTATTACGACTCCTTCCTCTGGCGCAAAGTACTCTTTCACCTTATTACCAAAGATATCCCTAAGTGAGGCGATCAGCTCACCTTTTTTAACTGTCTGCCTTAGTTCTACAGGTATCGTCAGTAAGCCTCCTGTATCGGTGTATATCCAAAGGCTCTTTTCGCAAAGCACAGTATTTTTTTCAGTAGTGATGATCTCATCATCTACCATGCCTAGGTCACAGAGTACATTATGCACGCCATCTACACCACTGCGTATGAGTTTCTTTTGGAATGTACTTGGATTACCTACTTCTAGTGTGATGGCAGGTATTCCCATATCATCCGCAGCCCCTCTTAGCGTACCGTCAGATGGTGGATTATGTACGATGATATCTGCATTTTGTAACTGTGCCATCTTCCTCACGGCAGGCTTGTCCATATCAGCTCGGATGTAATAACTATTGATCCTTCCAGTACTAGCGGTATGCAGATCTAGAAGGTAGTCGATGTGTTTTACCAGTCTATTGATAAATCTGTAGGCATACACTTGACTGATGTTCCCATCTTCTTTGCCAGGCATAATGTGGTTGATATCCACACCATCATTAAACCGTCTTTTCTTACGTATGAATGCAGGTACATTAACCACTGGCACGCCTACAATAGTCCCAGAGAGCTCGTCTACTTCTACTTCATTGAATAGTCTTTGGATCACCGATATACCGTTAAGCTCATTACCATGTACGGCTGCAGTGACTCCTAGCACAGGACCATCTTTCAGTCCTCGCATTACCATCACTGGAATACAGATTGGGTTAGAAAATCCATCTGATATAATTTTTAACCAGTAGTGTTTTCTCGTTCCTCTAGGCGTGTCTTCGATATTAAAATCAAGAATCATCGGTACATCACTATTCATGTTCATCTGCATATTTAAATATTTTGTCTATGGTTTGTTTGATTATCGGCTTGCCTGTCTGAGCTTCCGCTTGAGGAAATCCGCCAATGCTTAGGGTATTAACTTCTGATAGTACGCGCTTTCCATTATCATCAACAAGTGTATCCGCACCATAGATCATTATTCCTTGTTTCAATAAGTATGGATTGATGTAGGCTATAATTTTTTTTTCTTCTTCAGTGACGGTAGTACTTACTGATCGACCTCCTTGTGCTACATTACACAGCCAAGATCCCTCAGCCGGCAATCGTAGGGATGCTGCCATGATCTCACCGTCTACCACCAATATTCTCTTATCTCCTTGGCTTACGTTCTTGAGATACCTCATGGATATGCAGCCTTCTGATGCCATGTCGTCCGCCATTGCCTGCAGATAATGATCCGTATCGTATTCTTCATTGCCATCGTCTGTAATGGCTCCGTCTATTCTAATCAGTCCTTTCCCTCCATACTCCTTGAGTGGTTTGATTACGATTGGGTATTGATTGGCTTCTGCCTTGATATCTGCTACCGTATAGCAAAGCTTCACATCTGGACACACTTCAGGAAAATTAACCAAATACTTCTTGTTACTCGTCTTTATGATTCCTTTTGGATTATTGATAAAAATCGCATGCTCAAAAACTTCATTCAACCACAATAGAAAGTCATCTGATATCGGCCTAGGCAACCTAAGAAAAACTATGTTATAATCTCGAGGCTCTAGCTTCATTAATCCTGTCTTATAATGACTGCCATCTTCTGTAAAAGAAAATGAAGTAGTGACCTTACAGCCTAATAGTTCATCTCTTTGCATTGCATCGAAGAATAGAGAATTTTCCTCCAATCCTCTTGAGGCAATATCAATATGACTGCATTGGTCATGATCTACCATCTGTTGCAAAATAGCATAGATAGAGTTCTGATCACTATGACCACTATGATCTGTCAGTACGAGTATCTTATATTTTTTCATTAGTTTTTCATTATTTCATCCAACAATGTAGGATCATTATTAAGCGACTTAAATAGCTTCATTCTGAATTTCCCCTTACTGTTATACAATGTCTTACACATCTTGTCGATGGCGATAGTAGATAGTACAGTCTGTATATATCCTTCTATCAGATCATCTAATCCTAGTCCCAATTTATTGAAGTCTCTACGATCAGTAAGCATAAGTCTATTCGTATCTGATCCCCATTGGTTGTTCCCTTCTTTGATCGATAAGTTAGTACCAAGCATCGCCCAACTATCAGCCGCCTTGTCTAAGTTGTCTGTCAGAGGCTTTTCGGCTCTACGAGAATATACTACTAAAGGCTTAATACCTGTCTCAGTACTACTCAGCATCATTCTAAGGTCAGTCACATAGGTCTCACCTTTAGCATTAGGAATGGTACCTACATGATAATACTTACCAGTGGAGCTAGTAGAAGACCAGTTGTAATTGCCGATCAGACTCTGTACAATAAATCTATCATATTCGATTTCCAAATCCATAAACGCATCTAATTCGGCTTCGTTGGTAATCGTGAATACTCCCTGTCCAGCATTGCTATATGGAATTTTAATTACAGCCTGTCCACCCATCTTCATTACCCATAGTGGGATTTCAGTCTTGCTTACATCCCAGATCGTCTCTGGAGTATTGATCTTGAGCCCAAAAGCTTCTAGCTCAGAATTATAGATGTCATATGCTTTGGCGGCCACCATCTTATTACGACCACCAGCTAGACAAGCTACGATTGGATTGAGCACCTTAGTCTTCGTGTGTAATGGAATACGTGTCCATGGCTTTTGAGTAACATATCGAAATACGGCTCGCATGGGTTTCCACTCGCCTTCATGGAGGACGGAGATGAGGTCATTCTCCACTTTGATATGGTCATTATCTTCTCCGGTAAAATATGGAACGAGTAGCACGTCTTCATCCATCACATCTGCTATTACCGCTGCATAGCCTGACGTCTCCATGAAGTTTTTATCAAACAATACTGCCAATTTACCTTTCACTGCAGGTACACCTTTACGTGGCTTGAGCATCGGCTTGAAGGTCCGCTCGATCAATAGCCTATAGCTACCATCTTCTTTATTATCGTCTACTAGTGGCATTGACTTCTGACCAGATGGACATGAGTTGTTTTCTATCACGACCATATTTCGCTTACCTCCTGCAGAAGTTGAGTTAATGAGATCGGCGCCTCCCCAAAGAAAATGCTTGCACTGATAACTGAGTATTTCTTCAAGCTTCGCACTGTCTACCATTGGGTGTAGATGACAATATCTAGTGATTATTCTTTCCTTGGATAGATTCAGAAAGAAGCTCACCATTGGATGTATAGTCGCATTGAGAGCTTTGGGGTACCAATGGTTTTCACTCGCGAAAGACCCTGGCTTAACGTTTTCTATTTTGTATTGCATTGCAGTTTTGTAACTCTGTTTATTATTTGATTTACATTACTACAGAGATTCACTCAATCGTGATTGGTCACAAGATTTTGGTATTTTTTTTGACCTTTTTTACACTTGGATTTAAAAGGTACTTACGACTCCAAAGTCTGCAAAGTGGAAAAATGCGAAATTATACACTTGATCTACATCAGCTCCTCCTTCTATGATTCTATAACCAGCCTTGAGTTTTAAAATGTCTTTATATAAGTTATAGGTTACACCTGTAAAAACGTCTTCAGCCCTTCCTACAGGTCCCACTAAAGCATCGCCTTTCAGTATAATATCTAAATTGTCCGTAGTTTTATAACTGAGTTCAAAGCTGACCAAGGGTACATATCCTAAGTCAGTATCTTCTGATTCTGAAGAGGCAGAATAAAGACTTATCCTAGCATCTCTGACTAGTAAACTGGCTCCCAAATCAAATTTTAATTTAGGTCTATCAACTATTCTGTATCTATAGCTAAACCTATATGTATTGAACTTATATTCTCCTTCGATATCTGCACCTTGGTAGGCCGTACCTGCAAAATCGATAGTCCTATCGCTGGTGATTCTATATTTTCTTAATAGTGGAGCTGCAGTCGCCTCTATGATATGTTTTTTATTGAATAAAAATGCCAATTCTGCTCTAAAAAATATAGGTCCATCGTTATTTTCAAAATCGTTGCTGAAAGAGAATAAAGTTCCTTGATTATTAGGATCATTAGGTACTCTGACATCATTGTACTGAGTGAATACTGCTCCTGATTCTAAACTTAGTCGCAGTTGGGCAGATAATGTAAATGGAAGCACAAAAGCAAAAATTAAAATACGTTTCATAGGTATGTCTCTCTGATAATTCTATAATATCCAATACATACCGCAATAGCAGTAAATTTGTTTGTTAATCATCAGAAATATTTAAAATATATTAACGTCGATATACAACAGGTAAAGTACAGATAAGCTTCTCCATTAATAATATCCATAGAGGACTACATAATAGAGTTAATGAAATAAGACATATACCTACGTTGTAACCAAACTCACTTATAATGTTAGAGTTGTACGCTGTGAAGCAGACAAGAAAACTCATTTCACCAATCTGAGCTAAAAGGGCTCCTCCAATTATAGCTTCCCTCCATTTAGAACCGAATAGTCTGAGAACTATAGCATTCACTACTTGATTTAGAATGAATACCAATAACATCAATCCGAGTATGATTTGAATATTTTCTTTGAGGAATACAAGATCAATTTGTGCTCCCACCGAAATAAAGAATACTGCCACAAATATTATCCTAAATGGATGAAGATTAATATGGATCCAATCCGTTTCTCTGGCTGCATGTACCACTATACCTCCTACGAAGGCTCCGAGTGCAGGTGATAGACCGAGCACACCCATGAGTAAGGCTCCTGCAGCACAGGAGACTATAGCCATGAATACTTGCATCTCATGATCTCTTTCTAGAGAGTTCAACCATGAAAACTGGATTTCCTCTTTTTTATATAGAAATAAAAATATAGTTAAGATGATCACCGCTCCCAATATCTGCAATGTAATCTCAGTGGTAGATTGCGACTGACCACCTAGTAGGGTAGTAATAATTAAAATCGGTGCTATGGCAATATCTTGAGTAAGTAATATGCTGAGTACATCTTTACCGACCTTGGCATCTAATAAGCTCTTTTCTTCCAATAGTTTGATCACTACTGCTGAGCTACTCAGTGCTATCACAAATCCTAATACAACCGATCTCGCCAATGTCCAATCTGCATAATATCCAATCAATAGCATCACACCGACACTTACTATGATCTGCATCAGTGTACCAAGGATCGCTACTCTCCATTGCTTGACAAATGCGGGCAAAGATATCTCCATGCCAATAAAGAAGAAGAGAAGTATAATTCCTATCTCACCAAGAAATTGAATTTGCTCTTCATTTCTAAACACATCAAATCCATATTGCCCAAGACAAATACCAATAATAATATATCCAATGAGATAAGGCTGTTGCAGTCTTTTGAGTACATAGCCAATCACTACTGCCATTATCCCTACTAGAAAAATATTCGCTATCGAATCATTGATGGATCCCATTAATGGTATCATGACTATTCGTTTATAATGAGTTAATTATGAATAGACGAGCCTAATTTCTGTAAAGGACTCGTCTATTACTTTTTTACATATTTCTCCAAATATATAAAGGCACTCTGATATGCTTCATTACCTTGGAGTCAAATGATTTTTGTAGCCCAAATAGATTCCAGTATTTTTTCTTCGTCTTCAGTGCGATAAAGTCTACCTCCATATCATTAGTAAGTTCATCGATTATATCGCTAATTTCTCCAGACTTTAATCTGAATGAGATATAAGGGTGATCTTCATCATTGAGAAATAATCTTCTGTAGACCATTATCTTCTTTTCGACTTCGGCCACTGTTTCTCCTTCATCCATGATATGTACAAAGCTGAGGTGAATATCATTGGTGGCAGCTACTTCAATCATATCTTGTATCATGGTCAATTCACCAAATTCAAAATTGACAAACATGCACATATGATCTAGATTTCTATTGCCATAAGTGCTCGGTACTACTATAACAGACTTGCTAGATCTTTCGATTAATTCTTTAGAGAGATTTGATATCGATAAATCCTTCCTTTTGAAGTCTACATGCGCACCAACTATTATGAGATCAGCCGCAGTTTCATAACTCTCCGTTAGTATCCCAGGTATCGCAAAATCAGATCTAACATTAGCTGAGATAGGATGGTCATCAAGATCCATTTTGTTGAGTACTTTAAGTACCATCGCTCTCAGTTTTTCTAGATCATCGTCCATCATTTCCTCTAAGTCGATCTCTATGTCCGTTATTTCTGTCAAGTCAAATTTATCGATGGGTAAGCCAGATTCATCCATCAGGATCCTATTGGCCATTGGTCTTGTGACATGCAGACACCTTACATTGGCGTCAAGCATAAGACCGAGAGATATACCATACTCGATTACAGTCTCTGATTCTTGGTCCAGTTCGACCGCGACTAAGATATTGTTGATTTTGTTCATTATAATATTGAATGTTAATTTATCAATTACTTTCCAGTACTACAGAGAGCCATAATTTATCTATTGGTCACAAGCTTAATTTCATTCTATCTAAACTACATACCGTCAACGATTGAAATATATTTTAAAAATATTCTGTATGACTTGTGACTAACTTACCACACCTGACTCTCTATGCTGTCCGATCACAAAAAAAGTAAACTTTATTTCGGACACAGATCTTAAACACATTTAGTCAACCTTATTAATTTTTGGAAATCATGGCTCAATCAAAAGCTCAAAAAAGAACGGCAGCTAAAAAAAGTAGCTGAAGCAAAATCTCAAGCAAGAAAAGCGATTAGATCAACAAAACCTCAAGCTACCTCTGGAGGTAAGGCACCTAAGGGTAAAAAGTCTCTGACTGCAGGAAAAAGAAAATAGATCCACGGAAGTGAATCCTAATTGAAGATGGGCTGTGCAGTTGTTTTATTGTACAGCCCAATTTAGTAAATGACAAAATCATAAACCTATGAAACATATTAATAAAATACTCGTAGCATCGGAACTCAATCAAGAATCGTACGAAGCTCTTATGTATGGCATAACACTCGGACTTATGTATGATGCTGAGGTCAGTTGTATACATGTAGTCAAGCCATCACCTATTGATATTATAAAAGAGACGCTTCGGATAGGTTCGGCTAAGTATGGCGATGCCTTAAAAAATGCTAAAGAGGAAAGCCAAGAAATACTGACACATATTATAGACGTCATAGGTAGAGAGTTAGGTGTAGGCGAAGTAGATATTAATCTAAAGATCGTATCAGGCAACCTAAGCAATTGTATCATGGATCATGCGGAGCAAATTAATGCAGATATGGTTATCATAGGTACAGAATCTGGTAGTAGATTTTCTAGAACGCCACATACCAATCTTGCACTTAATATGATCAAGCTGGAAAAAGCAAATGTGCTCTTAGTGCCTTCAGGATTCCGAATGGAAAGAATAGAAGCATACGGAGCTTTTATAAACTTCGAATCAGAGGAAATCGACTTTATCAACAAATTGATCAAACATGCTCGAAATACTGATAAAGGAGTAAAACTCATCCACGTCCTTGAAGGAGGCAAAGGATTAGATAAGGCAAAAGAATATCTACGGAGTTTCGAAAGACTTTTTGCTCAAGAAAAAGCTAAAGGTGAGATAGAGTTTATCATCGAAACAGGAAATGTTAAGGAGGTTGTTAATTCGCTTCATCAAAAACATGGTATTGACCTAATGGTCATTAGGGCCTATAGAAGACATTGGGGCTTGTACACTTCTTCTTCAGAGTTTTCTGATGAAGTTATCAGAAATATAAAGACCCCTCTAATGGTTTGGAAGACAAGTAGAAAAGATAAAAGAGCGATACTGAATCATAGGTTGCAAGCACTAGAAGTTTAGAATTTCGTTCGACAGATTAGGAATTTCAGATTGCATTATTCAAAATTTACCACTGTAACATAAGCTATGTATAATACTCTCAAAATAATATGGGCTGTGGAAAATCAGATAGATATTCTATGTCTTGCCAAATAATGAGTTATCCATTTGAGCGGACTAATTATTTTTTGTGACCAATTCCAAATGATAGACTCTCTTTACCAAATAATAAATCTAAATGGAAAAACTTCTAGATCAAATTCAAGAATCGTTTACATTGCTTAATGGTAAAATATGGAAATGGATGGACGAAATTGTCCTCTCCTTACCCAACCTAATACTGGTTTTTGTTACTTTATTCATAGGTCTCAAACTGATGAAATATGCTAATAGACTTATTGCTAGAATCGTAGCGAAAAGCTTTCCTGCTAATCAAAGTGTACAAAACTTGGTAAACAATGTTGCGGCAGTATTTCTATACTTAATCCTAGGTGTAATC
This sequence comes from uncultured Saprospiraceae bacterium, assembly GCA_937927575.1. Taxonomy (GTDB): domain Bacteria; phylum Bacteroidota; class Bacteroidia; order Chitinophagales; family Saprospiraceae; genus UBA1994. Next base: position 19,950 of record CALBEE010000177.1, read on the forward strand.
TTACTTGCGATATTAGGCTTGCAAGGGCCGATCACTACAGTACTTGCATCTGCAGGGGTAGCGGGTTTGGCCTTGGGTCTAGCATTACAGGATCCTTTGATGAATCTATTCTCAGGAATCATCATGAGTGTCAAGCATGTCTTTGACGTGGGTGATTTTATAGAGTCCAATGGATTTATTGGAGAGGTGAAAATGGTATCGCTAAAATCAACTGAACTAAGAATGCTTAGTGGAGAAGAAGTAAGTATTCCAAACAAGTTAGTCTTGCAGAATCCTGTCAAAAACTTCAGTACTAATGGTAATCGAAGAGTGGAGATCATCTGCGGAATATCATATGGGGATGATCTGGAGAGAGTCAAAGAAATAGCTCTAGCTGCGGTCAGACCTCTAGCAATGGATACCGTAGTTAGACCTGCAGAATTTATATATACGGGCTTTGGGGATAGTGCGATTAATTTCCAACTTCGCTTTTGGATCAATCCTCCTACAGTCTGGGAATTTTTGAATACTAAAAGTATGGCTATCATGAAACTTAAGGCTGCATTTGACCAAAATGACATTACTATACCATTCCCAATCAGGACATTAGATTTTGGGATCAAAGGTGGTGTAACGTTACAAGAGAATATTGGTATCCCAGGCATGGTCAAGTAGACAGAATATTTCATTGTATCTTGTCTAATATTTTCAATCAAAAAATAACTATGTCAGAAACAAATAAACCTAACGATGAAGTAGCCATCAGTCGTAGAGTCTTAGGCGGAGAAGCACCCATCGTTATCAATGAGATCACAGATAGATGCTTATATTCAGGCTTCTTTGGTACACTTGATAGTGTCCGTATGAAGAAGGTAAACGATGCCATCATGGCTGTAGCGGATCGTAACGATCACGATATGATGATCATCGACCTTAGCAATGTAGAAGTAATAGACAGTGCGGTAGCAGGTAATCTCAAAAAGCTCAATAAGCTACTTCAGCTGATAGGAGTTGAGGTTGTATTTTGTGGTTTTAAGCCAGTAGTGGCAGCCAGTATGATCAGCGCAGGTGTAGAATTAGATAATATTCAAGTAGAGAAAAACCTCAAGAGATCAATCAAATATGTCTACCAAAAACAAGGGCTAAAATTAGTTCCTATTCAAAAGTAATGACTACTAGTCCACTACATATCATTCAGTTAGAGACTGAGGCGGACGTAGGTTTGCTTACTCAGGCAGTGAGAGAGTGTTGTCTTGAGAATCGATTTGATCGAGTGGACACCGAAGAGATGGTCTTAGGATGCTCAGAGATAGGGCACAATGCGGTACGACATGGAGGTGGCGGTTCGGCAAAGATTTATAAATTAAAATATGGAAAAGTCATTCGTGTAATCATTTCTGATGATGGACCCGGTATTATCAATTTTGATTTGGCGAGTAGACAAGGATATAGTACTGTCAAGACTAGTCTTGGTCTAGGCCTAGAGAGTACTCAGCGATTGGTGGATAATTTCAAACTGGATTCTAAAGTGGGTCAGGGTACCACAGTAATATTGGAGAAGTACAGACCGCTGACGGTAGATAATGTAGCCTACGGCTTAGTAAGTATACCTGATAATAACTACAATTATAATGGAGATCAATACATCCTCAAGGAGTATGATGGAGACTCGATATTGATCGGTGTGGTGGATGGTCCAGGCCAAGGATATGATGCTCATTCTATCGCCCAGACTTGCAAACAGTTTGTAGAGAACAATTATAGGAAACCACTTACTGAAATCATGACTGCCCTCAATACATTGATGAAAGAAAGCATCGATGACGTCGGTATTACTTGCTCTTTGGCTAGGATTACACCTGGTGAGATTAGCTATATTGGTTTGGGAGATACGCATGTCTATTTATCTTTAGATGGCAATGACGACATTAGTCTTACTAATCAAGAAGGAAGGATAGGGTATGTGCGAAAAGTGAAAACTCAGTTGTACAATTCTGAGTTTCAAAATACTGCTCGGATCATCTTATGTACGGATGGAATCAAGACCATTCATGATATGATCGAAGATGAAAATCCACAGGCACTAGCCAACAAATTATTTGACCAATATCATCGTACTTTTGGTGATGCCACTATAATCATCGCAGGATATAATAATGTAAAGTCCTATGGAAACTAATACTGAAGCAATACTATTTCTCAATGCCCTCGTATCCAATATGGATATCGGAGTCATTTCCTATGATATGGAAGGCTATGTGACATTGATCAATGGTAAGGCAGTGGAATTTCTAGGCATCAATGAAAAGGCAAATAAACTAATTGATAAAGAAGTATTGACTCTTTTAGAAATACCAGAACTATTAAAAGAGGTAAAATCTGGGATATCAAAATCACGACGTAACTTTCACATCACGGATGTTCTCTATAATGAAAGACATCTCATTATCGATGGTAAAAAAATGCTAGATGGAATGCTTCTCAGTATTACAGATATTACCGAAAATGTATTAGCCAAGGATGAAGCTACTCAGTCACTATTACTGGGTCAAGAAATGGAAAGACGAAGGCTAGCCAAAGAGATTCATGACGGTGTAGGACCTCATATGAGTGCCCTCAAGCTGCAAATTGATGCCATAAAGAGAAAAGCCAAATCAGAAACATTAATATCCGGACTTGAAGAAATCAACGAAGCCATCAGTGATATAGCCAGCGATATCCGTCAGATATCTCATGACTTGATGCCGAGTAGTTTAATTGATTTTGGTGTGGTGACCGCATTGTCCAATTTCTCCCAAAAGATATCGAATGCTAGTGAAATAGAAGTGCACTTTCAAGCTAACATAACAGATGGTCTACTCAGCAAGGAATACGAACTCAATATATATCGTATAATTCAAGAGCTAGTCAATAATGCCGTGAAACATAGCCAATGTAAGAATATCGAAATCAGTATCCGACAAGATCAAGACTGGATCAATATCCTTGTACAAGATGATGGAGTAGGTATGGATATATCCAAATCAGTAGAGGGTATTGGATTATACAATATTCAAACTAGAGTAGAGTCTCTACAAGGAGATATTGACATAACTTCTCAGACTAGTGCGGGAGTTACCATTCACATTACATTACCGACAGGTCTATTTGACCAAAACAACTAATACCATGAACGTAGCGATAATAGATGACCACAAAATGTTTCGCCAAGGAGTAGAAGCAATGCTAGAAGATCATGATGACGTAAGCCTATCTTGGGGAGCTAAGAATTCTGAAGAGGCGATGGCCAAGTTGGATATAGAAATACCAGATGTAATACTCATGGATATTACCCTCGGTAATGAAAGCGGTATCACCTTGACTAAAAATATACTAGCGTCACATCCTGATATCAAAGTACTCGGACTATCCATGCACAAAGAAGATAACTACATCGTCAATCTACTAGAAGTGGGAGCCAAAGGATATCTACTCAAAGATGCAGGATCCGACGAAATGGTAATGGCCATCAAAAAAGTATATGAAGGAGACACTTATTATAGCTCACATGTCACCAATGTACTTATGAAGCACTTAACTAAAGGAACAAAACCTTCAGAGACAGGCGATCAGGTAAAACTTACCAATAGAGAATCAGAGATACTAAAGCTCATCGCTGAAGAATATTCCAATCCTGAAATAGCCGAAAAACTATTCATTAGTATCCGCACGGTAGATACCCATAGACGTAATCTGCTAGATAAACTACAAGCCAAAAATACTGCAGGGCTTGTGAGATATGCTATGAAACATGGCATTGTTGATTTATAATCAGACCTTGCCGAACCATCTACTAATGTCTCTCTAAGAGAGACGCAAGCGTACGTTGCATAACCAAAAAATAAGTAATGTATGAAAAAGGTAATCTTACTATTGAGTAGTGTAACCTTAATGAAAATTACTGCAATTACTACAATGGCTCAGCGGTTCGGATGCTAAGTAAGATTCAACTTGAAGAATGTAAAAAATGAAAAGGTATTAACAACCTAAGTCAAATTAATGAGCGAATACTTGCTGATCTGATAAAGGCATATATATCTAATGTCCTTCTATTTCTTATGGCATTAAATAGTAAGGTATTTGATGTAAATGGTATGCTTCAAAATGGATTCAAAATAATGAAATAGATCTCAATCGAAGGGGTAGCAATATTAGAACCGCTGCATATATAGACATTATTGTAGTGTGATGATCAGCATTATTACTGTATTAGCTGGACAGTAAGTCATGCAGATTGTGAAAGCCAATCGGAACACCAATGACTAAGCATGGACTTTGATAATTTCTTTTAAAAAATAAGTAGCTGATGTGTGACCTATCAAAATATACGGACTCTCTTTGAGGCAAATGGGTAAGCCCAATGAAACTTAAAACGCATAAAAACAAATTAAATGAAACAAGTTATTTTTAGTTCCACATTACTTTTCATGATTCTGTTAGCTTCATCTTGTGCTAGTAAGAAAACTTTAGAAACTGTCAGAATACAATTAGATGATGCGACGAACGATTTCCGAAGAACGCAATACGAACTCGAGAATTGTAATATTAAATATACCAAGGTAGTTGGAGAAAAAGAAGCTCTTCAAGGTCAGCTGGCTAGCAGAGCCGATCAGATACAAGATCTTAGAGATCAAATCATAGATCTCAAAAATCAACGTGAAAATCAGATTACACAGGTAGGTGATCTTACAGTATTATCTAAAACCGCCAATGATAATATTGGCCAGACGATCAGACAATTGGAAAATAAAGATAAATATATCAATCTACTCCAAGCGGCTAAAAACAAAACAGATTCTCTGAATCTCGCACTAGCGATTAATCTCAAAAGTGTACTAGCTAAAGGCATAGCGGATGAAGATATAGAAGTCAAAGTGGACAAAACTGTGGTATATGTCAATCTATCAGATAAGATGCTTTACAACTCAGGTAGTGCTACCATCACCCCTAGAGCGGATGAAGTTTTATCTAAGATAGCTCAGATCATCAAATCAAGACCGGATTTAGATCTAATGGTAGAGGGATATACAGACAATACTCCTATACGTAACTCTTGTGTAGAAGATAACTGGGATCTATCTGTTAAGAGAGCTACCTCTGTGGTTCGTTCTCTACAAACTAAGTATGGAGTCAATCCAGACAAGCTTATAGCTGCTGGTAGAGGCGAATACAATGCACTGGCAGATAATAATACTGCAGAAGGTAAATCAATTAACAGGAGAACAAGAGTAATACTCTTACCTAAGCTGGGACAGTTTTATGAATTACTAGATCCTACCAAAATGCCTAATTAATATTTAAGCTATTGTATATCAAATAGTTGAGCCTTCATTGTCATGTTGATAATGAGGGCTTTTCTTTTCACATAAAAGCTATCTAGGTAATTCTCGTAGATAAAAAATACGCCTTTTAGCTGTGTTTCAGGCCGTCACATCAAGTGATCTTTGACTTATAAATAATAACCACACATAATAATTCAGAAGATCATGATCTCTACTCAGACACTACAGAAGGAAGAAGTACTAGTTATCACATACCAAACTACTCAGTGCAATAAGGCATTTGGTGAGTTATATGAAATGTTCTACAGTCAGCTATTTGACTACGTATGCAAAATCGCCAATAATGCAGATGATGCTTTTGATATCACTCAAGAAGCTTTCATAAAAGCAGCACAAGAATTACACAAACTCAAAGTACCTATCACATTCAGGTTTTGGTTATTTAGAATTGCTAAGCATATGTGTATGAAAAATCACAGAAAGATCGCCAAACAATCATACGACAGCTATGAAGAAGATTTTGCTTCACAAGATTACAGTACTTCGGAGGCTATCGAAAAAGATGAATTACTAGAAAAAATGACTCTTATACTATCTACGCTATCAAAAGAAGATCAGCAACTTCTACTAGCTAAATACAGCGAAGGTAAGTCGATCAAAGAAATCATGGAATCAACAAGTCTCGCTAGCTCTACGGTCAAGATGAAACTGATGAGAGCAAGAATTAAGGTAGCTCAGCAACTATCAGTATAATCCATATGATATCTGTAGTGAATATGTGACCAAAATGGTGATTATGACTCTCTTTACTAAATATAGAGTACATGATCCATACAATACCATATCAGTCAGAAGATCTTTTAAGACCCAATTACTTCAAATTAAGAAGTTTGATTGACGTCTCCAGAGATATCATACATCTGACCGTTACACACAGTCATTTGGAAGACTTGACTACAGAAGATATTTACAAGAAGGTCTTGAGTATGGATGGGAATTACAGGTCGGAGATGAATAAATGGACGGATCCAGCGGTAAAAGTAAGAGTGATCAAACAATTGTAAAGTCATAATATTGAAAAGGATATTAGATGTAATCAATTATCCTGAATAATAGCCGGCCGTGATTTTAAGTAGGAAAAAAGTACTAAGTAAAATATCTTTTTGAGTTCATGATATCTTCTAGTCATCCATCATAAATGTTCAGTCATTAGAATTTATTTCATCAAACATTTATTCAAATCGTGAGTTACACAAGAAATATAGCTTGTAAATACTGACCATTTGAAAGTAGATTTAAAAAAAGTGGACGATGAAAGTCTTTGTATAAGTAAGAAGAAGTACCGTAATGGGTACCGGTATTACGATGAAAAAGGTAAACATATTACTGACGAAAAATTATTGCGTAGATTCAGAAAATTGATCATCCCTCCGATGTGGTCCGAAGTATCTATTTGTAAATGGAGCGATGGTCATATTCAAGCTACTGGTCGAGATGCTAAGGGAAGAAAACAATACATCTATCATTCCAAGTATGAGCAACATAGGCAACAACTAAAGTTTAAGAAAATGTCAGCATTTGGCAAACAGCTTTCAGGAATTCGAAAGGTGTGTCATAGATATATAAAGGAAAAGAAATGGACCAGAGAAAAGATTTTATCGCTGATCTTACTTTTATTAGATGATACGGGTGTTAGGATAGGTAATAGGCAATATGCAAGTCGAAATGGAACTTATGGCTTGACTACTCTTCGGCGAAAACATGTGGATATTGAGAGTGGTACCGTCACCTTTAATTATCAAGGTAAAAGTAGTCAAAAGCGTATTGTGGAAGTTGATGATCCATTACTTATCAATATGATAAAAAAAACAAGTGAACTTCCAGGTTACGAGCTATTTAGATACCAAGATGAATTAGGTAAATGGCAGACTGTGGATAGTGAAGATGTAAATAATTGGATTCGTAAATTTATGGGTGAAAAATTTTCTAGTAAAGATTTTCGTACTTGGGTTGCAAGTAGATTGGCTATAGAGTTGTATCCAGAAGCCTTAACCCTAAAGAGTACGGCACCAAGAAAGAAGTTTACCAATATTCTTTTACGTCTTGTAGCGGATGAATTAGGTAATACGCCAACAGTTTGCAAATCATATTATATACACCCTAAAGTATTAGAGCGTATTTCTAACCAAAGTATTCAATGGGCAGATGCAGGAATTACTGATAATCCTACTAAGTTATCGAGTTCAGAAAATTATCTTATGAAATTGTTGAGGTGTTAGTTTTAATGAATATTGAATTAAGGATCTTGAAGTCATTGTAACATTGTTTTGATTCTTTTTTGATTTGATATCAAGTAACTCAGCTGGAGTATATGTATCGCATGATGCTGTATATGGATATTATCAGCTGATCTATTGGAAAGCTCGATACATCTGCGCATCTTGTCGATCTTTAATAATTACCTAGGTAGACCACTAGACCATTTCTAACTCAGTACTAACACTTAAACGCTAATCATGAATAGAGATAAAGAAGAGAAAAAAAAGTCCAAATTAATGGATAAAGCACTTATGTCTGAAATGGGTGTTGACAAGGCAGAATTGAAAAAATTAAAGAAAAAATTGTTGAAAGCGGAAGCGAAACCAGAGCGAGGTATAGAAACTTGGTTTCGGCTAGCTTCCAAGAATTTATATGCGAGATTGCAAATTGTGGATACGAAAGCCAATATTCTTATTACCGCTAATGCAATCATTATTTCGATGGTATTAGGTACTTTGTACACAAGATTAGATGATGATCCACATCTAATCTTTGCAGTGGGAGGTCTTGTAATTACTAATGTATTGTCTATAAGTTTTGCCATTTTAGCCACTATTCCAAAATCCTGGGAAAAGAAAAGTGGAATCGTCGACTTAGATTCAGTCGATTTGATGACGTTTGAAGATTTTAGTGATATGAAACTTGCAGACTATTCTGAATCTGTTATGCGGACTATGTCGGACGGTAAGACTTTATATCCAAGTATTATAAAAGACATATATGAACTTGGTGTTAAGCTTTCTAAGAAATATAGATTGATTCGAATCTCATATTTAATATTTCTCTATGGTATTATTATTTCGATAATTCTATTCGGAGCTTGTCATTTATTATTCTAATGCTAGAATAATTTCAGGGATTACTATTCTGTAAGTATAGTATTTCTTTTTCAACAAGGATATAACTTGATACAAGTTGTTGATAAAAGCTCTTATTAAATTCTTACATATTCGAAGCATATCCATCTTCTTATTGTCATAAAAGATAGACATAATGTTAGGGTCTGGACAATTAAATCGAATTGGATTCAAATTAAGGAGATTGTCTACGAGTTTGACTACTTTTTATTTTTTAATCTAATTGTGCGTTAATCCGCAATTCAAACTAACCAGTCAGAATATAAACATATGCAGGAAATATTATTTTATGGAGCTGATTGGTGTAGTGATTGCCGTAGAGCAAAATCCTATTTGAATGCTAATAATGTCAAATACACTTTTATCGATGTTGATTTAGATCAAAAAGCAACTGATTTGGTTCAAAAGATCAATAATGGAAAGAGAATTATTCCAACACTTATAATTGATAATGATCCATTGACTAATCCTTCAAATGATGTTCTAGCCAATGTTTTAGGACTAAATGAAGATGTTGGAAAAGTAGTTGTCTATGGTGCAGATTGGTGTCCAGATTGTCGAAGAGCTAAATCGTATTTGCAAGATAATTATATCAATTTTCAATTTGTAGATGTTGATCAACATGAATGGGCCACGGCAAAAGTTGAAGCAATTAACAAGGGGAAAAGAATTATTCCTACAATCTTTATCAATGATAAATCATTCACCAATCCTAGTAATGCTGTTTTAAGAGATGCATTGGCCTTGGATGAAGAAAAATCTACTACGCTATACGATACGATTATTGTTGGTGCAGGTGCCGCAGGTTTGACAACATCCATATATGCTCAAAGAGATAGATTTAATAGTCTTATCATTGAGAAAAAAAATATAGGAGGCAATACTTATTTAACAAGTAAAATCGAAAATTATCCAGGTTTTACTAAAATATCAGGCCCCAAACTTATGGATAAAATGGCTGAGCAAGCCATTACTTATGGCGCGGAGATTAAAACAGGTGTTGATTTGCAATCTATTTCTAAGTCTTCCAATTGTTTTGAGCTTGAGACTAATATGGGTAAATATAAAGCGCGGTCTGTAGTTCTTGCCGTCGGTTCTACTTATCGGAAATTAAATATACCAGGAGAAGATGAAATGATAGGCGCGGGCATTCATTTCTGCGCTACGTGTGATGGGGCTTTTTATAGAGAAAAAGAAATATTAGTTATAGGAGGAGGTAATTCAGCGTTAGAAGAAGGTATTTTTCTCGCTGGGTTTTGCAAAAAAGTAACCATCGTTAATAGAAATAACGAATTTAAGGCTTCGACCACTTATGTTGATAAATTGAGTTCGATAGAAAATATAGTAGTGCTTCATAATAAGATCTCTAAGAAATTTATTGGTGATGATAAGGGATTGTTTCATTCGCTGATGGTCGAAGATTCTGAAAGTGGCGAGGAAAGTGAGTTGAATGCTGATGGTGTATTCATATTTATAGGTTTGATTCCAAATACTAAAAGCTTCGATAAGTTTATAGCCTTAAATGATCAGGGCTTTATACAAACAACCGGTATGGGTCAGACTAGTGTAAAAGGCATATTCGCTGCAGGTGATTGTAGGGAAGGAGCTATTGCACAAGTTGCAGCTGCTACAGGGGAGGGTGTGCTTGCTAGTTACGGCTTAAAGGCATTTCTTAAAAGTCATTAGATTTCATTTCTAAATATAGTACAGAATTAAAGATGCGTAAAATTAGCTTGAGTTTTTTGATTAATAGTAATCCTTTTAAATGAGTAACAATCAAATGATATCCAATAAGGAAATGATAGCAGCCATTTCTAGTCATGAAGTTTTTCAAGATTTGGGTGATGACGCATTATTACAGTTAGAGGAGGTGGCAGAATTGAAGATTTTCAAAAAAAATGAAATTCTATTCGAAATCGGAGATTTGCCAAATTTTATTTTTTATTTACTCAGCGGTTCGTTAACGCTTCAATTTCCTGATAAGTCTAAATTAAATTTGGAGGCAGGAGAATTAATTGGTGAGATTGGTCTATTAAATGGTGATTTTAGATTGGGAAGGCTAGTGGCTAATTCGGATTGCCAACTTATATCTTTGTGTGGTGATAAAATGTTTGATCCTGACTATATTTCTTCTATTACAAGTCTTACTATTTTACGTAGACTAGGTAAGCGAGTCACGAATTATTTGAAGTCTCTTCAGCAGACATCTACTCTAGAGGTTATTGAATCAGGTGAAAATGAATATGTAGAATTTAAATCTACTATGCGATGGAATATTATTGCTGAAAAAAAGGACAAAAGGATTACTCATTCTATTTTGAAAACTATTGCAGCTTTTTTAAATTCTAATGGTGGAATTTTAATGGTGGGAGTAGATGACAAGGGAGAGGTTTTAGGATTGAAAGAAGATCGCTTCGAAAATGATGACAAAATGCTTTTGTTTATCACCAATAATATTAAGTCTCATTTAGGGACATTGCATTTAAGTAATATACATTTCTGTATAGAAGAATTGAAGGGCTTATCGATCTTGCGCGTAGATATTGAAGCAGGTGATGTTCCCTGTTATGTTGAATATGATAATAGCGAGTATTTTTATTTAAGAACAGGTCCAGCTACGACAGAATTGAGCGTAAGTAAAGTGTATGCATACGTAAATAAGCGATTCTATAATTAAGTGGACATAACTTATAATATAATACTTTGAATATACTTTTAAAGTAGTTTAATCATTCTAATAATTTGTAACCAATTATGAAGCTATTTATATTTTACCTGATTTTAGGCGTTTTAATTCTAGTTTTATATGGTTCCTTTAAGATATCACTTATAGATTTTGATCAAAAAAATGTTTGCCCAAAGTTGTTGTCGATACCAGTATGCTATATTATTTCACTTACTTTTTTATTGGTGATCATTTCACATCTTAATGTTAATGGGTCTTATAGTAATTTTTGGTATTATATATTTTTGGCCATTCCTTTTATTATGGCATTAACGGGTACACTAAATGAATTGTCAGGTAATATTGTATGTCCTCGGACAGCCGGTGGAACGCCTATGTGTTATATCAGTTTAGGATTTTGTATTTCACTTTTTGTTTTAAAGTTAATAGAACAAAGGCTTAAAATAAGACCTATTTAGGGAATCAAATCTATTATGAAAAATATATCATCCAGAGTACTTTTATTAATTGGACTTTCGGCTACTATTATAGTAGGTGCGGGTGAGTACATGTTACATTTTTTACCTGATGGTCCTGGTGGAGAAATTTCTATGTTGTTAGATGTTCCATTGGATAGAGCGAGTATAGGACATTTCTTTGTAGTTTTTGGTACGCCACTTTATTATGCTGGATATTTCGGACTAATGAAATTTTTCTATAGAAATAACAGCAAATTGGCACTAACGCTCTTGATTTTAGGTGTGTTATCTCTTTCTATAGGTGGAGTATGGGTCTCTTCTAGATACTTTGCTGCTGAAGTTTTGCAACGAAGTGTAGGAACGCCGGATTATGCGTTTTATTTGCAGTCTTATCAAGATCATTATCAAATTTTAGTTTGGGCGTTACGAATTTTTATCGCTGCGGTATCTATAATTTATGCTATTTTGATAATTACTAATAAGCAAGGTATTCCTAAGTGGTTAGCTATTTTTAATCCAGTAGTGTTATTGATAATCATTTTTTCAACATTATCATGGTTTCACGAATTGGGCATTCATATAGCACCCATAGCTATGAATGTGGCACATTTTATTTTCTTTACTCTAATTCTACTTTTCTTTAGAAAACAAACAATAAAGTAGAACAATCTAATTATTCATACTGACCTTAAACTTTATCTATGAAAAAAATATTAATCGGATTCTCAACTATAATTTTACTATTGGTCATTGCACTATTATTTTTCTTTAAAAAAGATTCTAGTAATCCTTATGAACGGACGACATGGGGAAAATTATCAGCGGTTTGTGAAGTAGAAGAGCTACCTAATGAAGATTTTGGAAAAGGTGAGTTTCATGCTTGTGATTATACTGTACCTAAAGAGGAAATTCCTGTATTTAAGTCAGTTGACTTTCCTTTTAATAATGTTTTTGACAATCAAAAGTCTTTACCTCTTATGGCTTCTGCCATGATAGACATCGATAATGATGGTGTCGATGAGGTCTTTGTTAGCGGTGGGGTTACTCAACAAGATGCTATTTTCAAGTATGACGATGGAAAATTTGTTGATATAACTTCAAAAATTAAATTTCCTAAGAAACCAATAAATACTACTACTTATGGTGCGGCATCTTTTGATTTGGATAATAATGGAATGACAGATTTATTGTTGACAGGTGATTATGGCGTGCTTTGGGTAAAAAATAATGGAGATTCATTTTCTAGTGATATTATTGAAGTACCATTCAACGATAAATCTGTTCCTGCCTCTGTTACAGTTGGGGATGTCAATAAGGATGGACATGCGGATTTATTTGTAAGTAGCTATATCAAGTTAGATGAAATGCAAGGACAAACCATCTTTAAGGATTTTAACTATGGAGGCTCTAGTTTATTATTACTAAATAATGGAGATGGTAGTTTTAAAGATGTTACTGCACAGTTTGGTTTGGAGTATGTGCACAATACGTTTATGGCTGTGATGGTGGATGTCGATAATGATAGTTATTTGGATTTAGTGGTGGCGTATGATACTGGTGAGGCACGAACATATAAAAATAATAATGGTGCAGGTTTTACAATGATGCCCAATCCTACTACGGGTAAATATGCTTATCCGATGGGTATAGCAGTAGGTGACTATAATAATGATGGATTAATGGATTTCTTTTTCTCTAATACAGGATCTTCAGTTCCTACTTTTTTAGCTAGAGGTGACCTTGCAGAGGATGATGTATTTAATTCAGATTGGATTCTGTTTAGGAATGATGGTGATTTTCAATTTACGGATGTTGCTAAAGAAACTAAAGTGGCAAGCTTTGAATTTTCTTGGGGTGCTATATTTGAAGATTTTAATTTAGACGGACGTCAGGATTTAGTGGTAGCCGAAAATTATGTGGATTTTCCGCCCCATAAGTTATTCAAATTACCCGGAAGATTTTTGGTGCAAAGATCAAATGGAACATTTGCAGCTGTAGAAGATCAAGCGAATGCAGTAAATAAAAATTATGCAATCACTCCTTTATCAAGTGATTTTAATCAAGATGGTTATCCTGATATGATTTATGCAAACCTTGATGGTGATGTTAAAGCTTTAATCAATAATGGTGGTGAAGCTCAATTCATTTCATTTCGTTTTGAAGAGAATGTTAAAAATGTCGGAGCTAGAGTCGTAGTAACAAAGCAGGATGATTCTATACTGTCTGATACCTATATTATAGGAGAAGGCCTGGCCAGTGATCAAACTTCTACAGTTACCTTTGGATTGGGCTCAGAGACATCGGTTAAATCATTTACTATATACTTTGTTGATGATACCTCTATTACGATGGATAATCCTAATATTAATATGGTACACAAAATATAATATTTCAATATTTAAGGGTATTAGTTCATTTTATCTATAAATGTGGCAGCCGATTCAATGTAAACTCTAATTAAGATAAAGTAGATGCCTTAGTTCAACATTTGTAATACCGACTTTAATCCTATTTCATATTGCTTAAGAAAACCTCATTAATTTTATTTAGCATATCATCAGTTACTTTGCTGCGAGCTTATTTATTATTTATCAAAGTATGAGTAGTTATTAGACGCTTTAAGGGATATAATCATCTTAATTTAATTAGAATGATCTATCTCTCATGGATGTAATGATAAGAGAAATAATGTAGTATATTAGGTGGTTGAGAAGTCTATATTTTGGAATCTCATATTAGATAGGAATACTTGTTTTTAAAATATAAGTTTACATTATACTCAATATCACAGGATGAAGAATTCAATTGTAATTGCTCAGATTAGTAAATTAGAGAATAAAATACCTGAACATGCATTAGTAAATGGATTAGATTTGGTAATCGTTAAATTTGACGATGAAATATCTGTATTGTATGGAAGATGTTTGCATAGAGGCGCATTAATGTCTGATGGATATGTAGACGGCCATAATCTTATTTGTGGTTTGCATGGATGGGATTACAGGATAGATTCTGGTGTGTCCGAATATAATAACAAAGAAGTTTTACATAAATTTTCAACTAAAATAAAAGGAGATAATCTATTAGTGGATGAATTAGAAATCAAGGCCTTTTTATTAGATAATCCACAGCCCTTTAATCGTGATGAGTACTTAGGTGCTTATGCGGATACAGATCCAGAAGATACAGAACCTTACACAGGTTATATTAAAAAATTGGCAAAGAATGGTCTCAAGGAGATCGGACACCATGGGTTTTCTGCCTCGATGGGTGTCGATCGAAATACTTTACCACAATGGAACGATATTCAATTTTTACCTGCACAATTAGCATCAAGACCACTCTTAGATGAAGAAGATGTATCCAGTAAAGTAATTATTGGACCTAATGCAAAAAAACCTTTGGAATTAGATATTCCACTTTTTGTTAGTGATATGAGTTTTGGATCATTATCTCGCGAAGCTAAAATTGCCTTGAGTAAAGGGGCAGAAATGTCAGGTACAGGTATTTGTTCTGGAGAAGGCGGTATGTTACCAGAAGAACAGGCTAATAATTCGAAATACTTTTATGAATTAGCTTCAGCACAATTTGGGTTTTCATGGGATAAGTTAGATCTCGTACAGGCATTTCATTTTAAAGGTGGACAAGGTGCCAAAACTGGAACTGGAGGCCATTTGCCAGGAAATAAAGTTAGTAAAGAAATTGCTGAGGTAAGGGAGATAGAGGAAGGCCAAACGGCTATCTCGCCAGCGGCAAATCCAAATTTTAAAACGGTGCAGGATTTTAAAGATTTTGCAGAACAAGTTCGTGAGCGCACTGGAGGTATACCTATCGGGTTTAAGATTGCCGCTAGTCATATTGAGAAAGACATTCAATTTGCTTTAGATGTAGGAGTGGATTATATTATTTTAGATGGTCGTGGTGGTGGTACGGGCTCAGCACCAAAAATTCTTAGAGATCATATTAATGTTCCCACGATTCCTGCTTTAGCTAGAGCTAGAAAATATTTGGATAAAGTAAACGCTGATGGTGTCACTTTAGTCATCACTGGAGGACTGCGAGTGGCGGAAGACTTTGCGAAAGCCATGATGTTAGGTGCTGACGCGATAGCTGTCTCTAATTCAGCATTACAAGCCATAGGTTGCTTAGGGATGAGAGCTTGTGGAAGTAATAATTGTCCAGTCGGAATTGCCACTCAAAAGGAGTCATTGCGTAAAAGATTAATTATAGATGCATCCGCTCAACAATTACATAATTTTTTCGAGGCGACTAATGATCTCATAAAAGTAATAGCAAGATCTTGTGGCTATGACAATTTTCATAAATTCAATCCTAATGACCTGTCCACATTTGATAGAGATATGCATTTTTTGACAGGTATTAATTATGCTGGAATTTAGAAATGGGATTGATAAATTATGATTGTAAGAAGGCTGGGAACCCGATTTGTTTTTATGTTTTGTAGGAATTCAGATCTTCTTATGGGTGTTTTTATTCTTAAGCATTGAGTATGAAATTATTTTTTTGTTTTAGTATATTTTTTCTTAAATGCTATTCGTTTTCTTTTGCTCAGAAATCGACGATCTTTTTTAGTAATATGGAAAAAGATTCTGAGTTAATTAATAATCAACAATCCAATGAAGTCAAATTATTTTCTCTAGGAGACAATTCAAATTCAATAATTGACTTGTTGTCCGATGATGTACACCAAATTCTCGGTGATAAAGATATCAAGGACATACATGTTAATGGTAGAGTCGAATTTCAAGGTGCTAAGAAAAAGTGTATATGTCCGGGTCCGGAAATTGAAGAATTAGATGATAACTATGTGTTCATTACCATTAATTCGAATTGGATTATCGATGAGGCATATAGATACTTTGCAGCCAATGAAGATTGTGATATTTTCAATCAAGTTCATATGGTGGAAGAATTGCAAGATGTTTTGGAAGATTACGAAGATTGGAATAAAGTCATCATAGCGCATCATCCGATTAGATCTATCTCCGAACTAGATGGTAAGGGTTTATCTCATTTAAACTTTATTCCCTTTTATGGGCAATTAAGAAGATCTTTTAAAGCTAATTCTGGTAATCTTCAAGATATGCCCAATCCTAATTATCAAAGATACATCCAGGCCTTGAATAGGGTATTAAGTAATACGGATAAATTAGTTTTTGTATCTGGACACGATAGAATCAATTCTGTCATTCAGGAAAAACACATCACATATATAAACGTAAATAGTGGTGATAAAAATTACGTTTTCGAAGCTAATGAGCATTCAAAATTTGTGAGTAAAGGAGCGATGTGTTTACGCTTTTCCAATGGAGAATTTAGTTTTGTCAAAGATGATAGAGTTGAATTTACTGTAGAGCAAGCATTCTCTTCAAAAGAAACGGCAGAATCGACTAAGCCTGTTAAAACTATTGAAGAAGTAGCATCACGAACTAGAGCAAGTGAAAAGTATCATCCTACAAAAATTATAAATTTTTGGATGGGCTCTGGATATCGTGACGTATGGTCAGAGGAGGTAGAGGCTCCTTTGTTAGACATTAGTAAATATGATGGAGGATTAGAACCTTATGCAATTGGTGGCGGCTTGCAAACTATGAGTATTAAGTTTAAATCTAAGAACGGAAGGAAATATGCCTTTAGAGTGTTGGACAAACAACCCGAAAAGAGTCTTAATGAAATATTGCAAAATTCATTGTACAAAGGGATTACGCAAGAGTTAATCACAACGATGCACCCTTATGCTCCTTTAGTGGCTCATGAATTGTTAGAGGCTACAGACATCATACATATCAAGCCAGAATTATTCATTTTAGATAAGAGTGCGAATTTACCGGAGAAGTATAATCCTTATGTTGGAAAGATCGGCACTCTGGAAGAGAAGCCTAAGGGGAAGGGTAAGAATAGAGAAGGGTTCTATGGAGCGGATGAGGTAGTTACCAGTTATGAGATGCTAATAGATCTCCGAAGATCACATAAAAGTAAGATGGATAAGTCGGCTTATGCTAAAGCGCGACTCATGGATATGTTTATCGGAGATTGGGATCGTCATGAAGATAATTGGAAATGGGCCATGTTTAAGGAGGATGGGCGTCATATATACAAGCCTATACCCAAAGATAGGGATCATACATTTTCACATTGGACAGGTTTGATTCCTGGAGTAGCTGATATGATAATTATGAATGCGGAAGATTTTGATTATAAGTTTGGTAATCTTCGACAACTAAATTTTAAGGCAAGATTTTTAGATCGACAATTAGCATCAGAATTAGATCTCAATGCTTGGTTAGAAGCTGTGGATTATATTCAATCTAAAATGACAGATGTAGTAATAGATCGAGCCATTACCAAATTTCCAAAAGAAGTAAGGGCAATGCATGGCGCTACCATAGCCGCTAAGCTAAAAAGTAGGAGAGAGGATTTGCCAAGAGCGATCAAGGAGTATTATGAGGAGCTTAATAGGGAAGTTCAGATAAGAGCTAGTAATAAAAAAGATTATGCAAAAATATCTAGACTCGAGAATGGAGATGTAATTATTGATTTGTGTCATATCAAGAAGAATGGGAAATATGGAAAATCATATTTTCAAAGGAAATTTGAATATGGTTTAGTCAAACGAATATTTGTATTTGGTTTAGATGGCAAAGATGTATTTCAGTTTGAAGGTGATGTAGAAAAGACGATTCCTGTCGAAATAATAGGCGGCAATGGCAGAGATAGAATCATCGATAATAGTTTAGTAAGGCAAAGCGGAAAGTCTATTGTGGTTTTTGATTCTTATAAAGAAGATGTTATTGCTGAATCTAAAAATATTAAAATAAAAAGACCTACTCACGTTGCCCATTATGATCCTTATGACTTCGATTTTAATTGGTTAGTACCTAAAGGTTCGATTAGAAGGAGTTCTGGAAATGGTTGGGGTTTGGGTTTGGGAGCTTCGTTACTCACAAGAGGCTTCAATAAGGTAGGCTTTGTAAATAGATACGATTTCAATGGACTTTACTATTTTAAGCTGGGTGCATACAGGCTGGATGGTAAGTATACACGAAATCAGTTCGTAGGGCTTACGGATCTATTCGTTCAATCTAGATTTACTACGTTAAATGATCGCTATCCTTTTTTCTATGGAATTGGCAATGATTCAGAAATTGTCAGATCCGAAAGAAGAATATTAAATAGAATTGATTATAATTATTTTGATGTTCGCATTGGATTGGAGCGGGAGTTTTATACGAAGTCTAATTGGAGTAATGCTATAGTCTATGAAAGGCATCTTGTAGAAAATTTTGAGGATCTTGAAGTTATTGATAGTAGTTTACGTGGATTTGGACTTGATTCATTTATAGGTTTCTCATCTGCACTTAATTTAGATTTTACGGATAACTCTTTATATCCTCTCGATGGTAGTCGATTAAGTATCCAGTTAGATGGTAGATCTTCTAGTGATGGAGATTTGTCCGGTAATATCGATGCCAAATTCGCACATTATAAGACAGTAGATGTAGGAGTTAAATTAACTTTTACAGGTTCTATAAATTATCAGCAAGCCGTAGGAAATTCTAACTTTTATCACTTAAGTAAGCTGGGGAGTCAATCAAACTTTAGAGGATACACAAGAAATCGATTTACTGATAAGTATGCTTTTTTATACAATGGTGAAATGCGTCTAAATCTGGGTTATGTAAATACACCATTGATTCGATTTTATGTAGGAATAATAGCATACTATAATGGTGGTCAAGTATGGGCAAGAAGATCAGATTTTTTAAAGAATGAATGGAATAATAGTATTGGCGGCGGATTTTTTATAGCTCCTGGATGGGAACAGTTTGCCATCACTTATACTTTTGGGACTCAAGACGATGATTTTATATATTCTAAAGTACAATTGGGTTTTGATTTTTAAAGAAGGTAATAATGCTATATGTCTAAGCAGTTAAATGTTGGATTTTAAATTTGTAAAAGGCTCCAGAAATAAATTAAATATTATGAATCTCAACATCACTCAAGTTTTATTTTTATTGTTATTTATATGCAATACTTCTTCGTCATGCATCGGTCAGTGGTCTGTTGATGATCATAAAGTATTCTTATTAGGCAATCTCGAGAATCTGGATATTCAATCAGAAGCATTTCTTTCTTTAGCAAGAAAAGTAAAGAATACTAAAACCACTTATACCGTTTTGGTTAATGGAGATTTTGTTGGACCTAAAGGATTGTCTGAATCTCCTAAGTCTTCAGAGGTGGAAAGATTGGAAGCGCTGATGGCATTAGGAAGCGATCAAGGAAAAGTGATCTTCATTCCTGGAGATAAAGAATGGGACGACTCTGGTGATGATGGAAAAAAGAAGTTGGCAGCATTAGAAAAGTATTTGGATAAGAAAGGAGGTGATAATGTCGAATTTTATCCACGTAATAATTGTCTCGGACCGGAGTTGCTTTCTTTGAATGAGCATGTACAATTGCTTACGATTAATACACAGTGGTTGTTGCAAGATAACCGAATAGAGGAGGAAGACGGAAAATGTAAATTTCTTACGGATAGAGAATTGTGGAGTGAGTTGACAGATCTATTGATCAAGAATGATAATAAAAATTTAATAGTCGCAATTCATCATCCCATCGTCTCCTATGGTCAATATGCAGGTTGTAAGCTAGGGGCTATGCATTGGTCTCCACCGATTTACGGAACATTCAAAGCCGCTTTTCATAGGAATATTGGAGGAGCAAAAGATTTACAGAATGAAGAATTGGCAAAGTTTCGCAATAGATTGCATTCTATTACCGAAGATATAGATGGTGTCATTTTTACTTCAGGACATGAATACGATTTACAAGTCATTAAAAGCGATGGAAACTACCATATTAATAGCGGATCATTTGTACAGTCCAGACCCGTAGATAGTAAAGAAGGCACTCTATTTAGTAAGAATGCTAAAGGGTATATCGAATTGGACTTAAAGGGAAACGGTGAAGTGTTAGTCACTGCTTTAAAAGCCCAGAATGGAAATTTTAATGCCTTATATAGTCAGCAATTATTCACTAGTCCTTGCGAGCAACGTAATGGTATTTCGTCGCTACCTAATCCATCTTATAATCCTTGTGCTCAAAAAGAATCAATAGATTATGCAGTAGATATCCCAGAGCCCGGTGTGGCAGTGGCGAGTACAGATTATAAAAATGGACCTGGGAAATTATACAGATCTATTTGGGAGTTGCCGATTGATAATATACCGTATTTGGATATTGGTACCTATGAAGGTGGACTAAGACTTTATAAAGCAGGAGGTGCAGGTGAAACTTCTTCTCTTAAGTTTAAGACTAAAGATGGAAGGAAGATTGCTTTTCGCTCTGTAGATAAAAATCCGCAAACCAGATTCAATTCAGAACTTGAAAATAGTGTAGTAGGGCGTACGACTAAAGATCTTATTGCGCATCAGCACCCTTATGGTTCATTAGTAGCTAAAGTATTTGCTGATAAATTTGATCTTACTCATACAGATCCTGAATTATATATCATGCCTGATGATCCGCGATTAGGTGTGTATCAGGAGAAATTTGCAGGTATGCTCGGTACATTAGAGAAAAAACCATACGATGCCAAAGATGGAAAGCCAGGATCCAAGGGCGCCACTAAGATTGTATCTTCTTTTAAGATGTACAAGAAATTACTGAATGGGAAAAATGTAAAATTTGATCAAGAGTCTTACATATACTCAAGATTACTGGATATGTGGATGGGTGATTGGGATAGGCATGATGACAATTGGGCTTGGCTAGAATATAGAAATGAAGAGGAGACTTTATATAAAGCTTTCCCTAAAGATAAGGATAAGGTGTTCGCTGTGTTTGATGGCATTTATAAAGTGATGGATTGGGAATATGTCACTCAATTTTGGTCCGCATTTAAAGATGATTATAAAGGTCTTAAGCGATTAAATTATCATTGTAAAGACAAAGATCGTTGGTTACTTAGTTCGCTTACCCAGGAAGATTGGAATCATTATGTACATAGATTTTTGACAGCTATAGACGAACCAACTATAGATAAGGCTTTATCAAATATGCCACCAGAAGTGCAAGCGATGGTTTCTTCTGAAATGAAAGAGCGAATGTTACTCAGAAAAGATTTATTGCCAGCAGCGATGGATGAGTACTATCAACTATTGGCTAAATCTATCTATGTAGTCGGTACCAATAATAGGGAAAGATTTGATTTAGTACGTCAACCCAATGGTGATGTGCAAGTGGACGTTTATCAAGTGTTGAAGTCTGGGGACAAGAAAAAATCGATTTATTCAAGATTAGTGAAGGAATCGGAGACTGAAGAAATCATCTTATTTGGTTTAGGTAAGAAAGATATTTTCGAAATTTCTGGAAGTGCTAATGAAAAACTCGCGATAAGAATTGTAGGTGGTGCTGGTAAAGATAAAATTACTGACATATCAACCGTGCCATCTGGCAAAGCAACATTCGTCTATGCAAAGAATGAAAAAGACGAAATGTATCTTGGTGAAACTGGAAAATATCTTAATACTGAAAAGGATATTGTATTCAATACGCAAAATGTGTTTAATTATGATTACGGATTTATTATTCCTAGTATTGGTTATAATGCTGAAGATGGTATTAATCTAGGTGTCATTAGATCCAGTACAAAGCAAGAGTTTGCTAAAGAGGATTTTGGTTCTCAAACCCATTTTTCTGCTAATATTACTTCCAACTTGAATGCTAGCATGCGATATAAGTTCGTTAAAAGACGGATCGGAACTCCTTGGGATTTATTATTGGAATTTTCTGGAAATAGTAGAGACAGAAGTCATCAGCATTTCTATGGATTCGGAAATGAGACGAGTTTGGATGAAAATTTATTTGCGGATGGTTTTTATAGAAATGATACTAAGCTATTAGCGACTAAAATTGGATTGAATAAACAGTTCTGGAACAAATCTTCTATTACTCCATCTGTAAGAATAGAATATAAAGACGTAGGTGCAAGTCCCAAGAATGAGGAAGCTTCTTCAGTATATGACCAATTTCAATCCATAGCTGGATTTGGAATTAATACCTTATTGGGTACCGATGTTGAATTGTTAATAGATTTTACAGACAGTAAGAATTTGCCAAGAGATGGAACTAGATTTCAACTTAATAATTTTGTCTTTTACAATACTCAAAATGATTTGGATTTAGGTGGTAGATTGGACTTAGAAGCTTCTTTTTATTTGTCAGCTGGAGATAGTAAAAGATTGACTTTGGGGCTAAGAGGCGGATACAGTACAACTTATGGAGATGTTCCATTTTATCAATTAAGTACCGTAGGACAGAGGTATAATAATCGAGGTTTTAGGAGAAATAGATTTGTAGGTAATTCGGCTGCTTTTTATAATACAGAATTGAGATATCACTTGGGGAATATTAATAATGCCATCATTCCTATTAGGGTTGGAATATTTGGTCTGTATGATTCTGGTAGAGTATGGTTGGATGGAGAGTCATCCAACGCTTGGCATAATTCATATGGCGGTGGATTATATTTCGTTCCATATGTAGAATCGTTTAGTATCAACGTCACATTTGCTAGAAACGATGAAGACGGTAATCTATTGAGTTTTGGTTTAGGTGCGTTACTTTAAAATGTAATAGATCTCTTTGACACCTGTTTTTTTCTTGGGAAAGAACTACTTAATCAAGCGTATTGCTTCTGCTTGAGAGATGTATATAAAATTCTATATGATCTAGAAATATGTCCAATGTTTAATCATTCTGTAAGAAGTTGGTTTTGCAATTATGAAATGTAAAGCAGTTAGCAGATCTATCTATTTTAGAAACTCTTAGCCTCTAATTATCGTAATACAGCTTGTATGGACTTATGCTTGGTCTTGTTTTTGCAAAAACCATCATAAGTATAGTATCCTTAGATAGAAAAGAGGATAATCCACTAAAAAGTATAAAATAGAAACAAATGAAATACCTACTTACCCTATGTCTTAGCTTTATGATGTTAGGTCTATCTGCCCAAACTGCCATGAGTGATAATGACAAAAAAGAGATTACCAAGCATGTAGATCGAATCAATGGAGAAATGAAAAGTGCCATCGGTGTAGATGTATTGACATCTGATCAGCAAACTAAAATCGAGAAGATACTTGAGGAAAGAGTAGAAGAAATCATCCATGTCACTACAACTACTGTAGGAGACTTGGAAATCAAAGAACGTCTAATCGCTTTGGATTCAAAGTTTGATGACAAAATCCTTGAAGTATTAGCACCTAAACAAAAGCAAATATTTAAGTCAAAGAGTAGCTTTAGTGTAAGACAATAGTCCTTGACTTCTGATTAGATTCAAAAAAAAATAGCTTACCAGATTTAATCTAGTAAGCTATTTTTATATTTTGGAGTTATGATCTACTAACTCTTAGTCTTATATCTCTTTTTATTTCTTGGACTGACTTTAAAGGCTTTTTTCTGGTCTGCATTAAATACCTCTAAGATAGCAGGTTCAAATTCTTTACTGATCGCGGTAATAGACTTGGACATTTCCAGTTTACCCATGCTTCCCTCTCTTACGGCATATACTTTTTCAGCTTTTACCATCAAAAGTTTTTTGAGCTCTACAGTTTGTTCATCAGTCAATTTCTGATCGACTAAATCTTTCTGAATCATTTTTAGCTCTTGCTCCATGAGTCTATTGACTTCCGGATTGATATCTTGAGCCGCTGCCGTAAGGCTAAATCCAGCAAATAACAGTATAAATAGATATTTCATTTTAACTTCTTTTGTTCTTTATATGATGTACTCAAAGGCTAATATAATACGAATTGCGAGATATAAACCTTGCTTTTACACATTTAAGACTCTCTTAATACGCAATTTGTCCACTCGACTAATGATAATTTCTTACTTCAATTTGGCAATAGTGCGTTCTAAGAGAAGCTTTGTCGCCTTGATACCTTCCGTTTCTGAGATACCATCACCTTCCCATTCTACGCCAATATAGCCACTGTAGGTCGATGCATGTACGATATTCATCATTTTACTATAACTCGTTTTCATCTCATTACCTTTTCTATCAAATACATGTGATTTGGCACTTACTGCTTTGGCATAAGGCATGAGTTCTTCTACTCCCATATATCTATCGTATTCTTCTATACAAGGTGCATTCCACCTTTCACCACCTTCGCGTGCGACACAGAAATTTCCAAAATCTGGTAGCGTACCACAATTATCCATATCAATATCCTTCATAATCTTAGAAAGCCATTTTCCATCAGATGAGTAGCCTCCATGATTTTCTACGATGACATTTAATCCATAATCAGCTCCTATGGTACAAAGCTGAGCTAAACTCTCGGTACATTGCTTTCTCTGTTCTTCTTTACTTCCTTCTCCCCATAGATTGACTCTGATACTGTGGCAGCCCAATGTTTGTGCAGCCGCGAGCCAAGGAATATGTTCTTCGATGGCAAATTTTCGATCTTTTGCCGAGGTAGCACCTAGAGATCCTGTGAGATCTGTCATGATTAATAACTGCTCTACATTAGCCTTTTTGGCCGCTTCATTCATCTTATCCCAATAGCTGGCATCTGTCAAGCCTGGTGTTAAAAACTTAGATACATATTCCACACCTTTAAATCCCAGTTCGCCGGCATAATTGGCAAAACCAAGGTTGTCTAGTTTGCCATCTTCTAACATTCTATGACATGACCATTGTGCCAGTGACAGTTTATATCTTGTATTCATTGCAGGTTTTCCGCCAGACATAATTTCAGAATTGTCAGTGGTTTGGGGCTTAGATTTATTGGAACATCCTACTAATGCACCCAATGAAATCAACCCCAACGATTTATTAAAAACTCTTCGTTTCATTTTTCTTTTTTATTCTTATTAATTCCAACCTTCACGCATCGTGGTATCCATGGGCGTGCCAGCTACATAAGCTACACAGCCTTGGTAAGGTCCTGGTACAGGATTGTAATTTAGTACTTCTGTTTGGCCTAGTTCGGAGGTGAAGAATCCAGATACTGTCAACTCTCGCATCACTCTGAATAAGGTTTCATTTCCTTCTTCTTGAGCCAATGTACCTACAATTTTATCTTGATCAGCTGGATCTAATTGATAAAAGTCTTTACCATTTTCTTTAGTGACACTCTCGCTAAATGCATTGAGCCCTGCGATCATTTTATCTTGATCTTCTTTCTCCCAAAATCTAGATCTGGTCTGATCTATGAAGGTGTGGACACCTGCTGCGATAGCACCGGGAGTATCGGTCTGAGGAAGTATGCGTTCAGCGAAGTGCATCACATTTTTAAGTTGATTGATACTTAGAAACTCAGGCGTATAATCAATTTTGGGTTCAGCCTTACATCCATTCATGATCGCTGCAGATGTACCTACAGCCATAGTATATCCGAGGAGTAGGGTGGCGTTTTTTATTGCGTCTCTTCTTTTCATTGTTTGCGCTATTCAGAGTGATTTTAAAGATTACCTTTTTTGACTTGCTCGGCAGCATAATTAGCGGCTCTAGCAGTTAAGGCCATATAGGTAAGAGATGGGTTTTGACAACCTGCAGAAGTCATGCAAGATCCGTCTGTTACGAATACATTCTTTGCCGCATGCACTTGATTCCATTTATTGAGTACTGATGTTTTTGGATCTCTACCCATACGAGCGGTTCCCATCTCATGTATACCATTGCCTGGATTGGGGACTCTATCATAGGGTGTTACGTTTTTAAATCCTGCAGCTTCCATCATTTCCGCGGCTGCCGATTTCATTTCTTTACGCATCTCCCATTCGTTTTCTTTCCATTCTGCATCGAAAGTCACTGTAGACATACCATGTTTATCTTTGAGATCTTCATTGAGGAACATTCGATTTTCGTGATATGGTAAACATTCACCGAATCCCATGATGCCCATGCTCCATTTTCCAGGTGTCGATATCTGCTCTTTGAATCCTGCACCAAAGCTGGCTTCCGCAATATTGCGACTCCATCCTCTACGGCCACCGCCTCCTTGATATCCAAATCCACGGAGATAATTTTTACGCTTTGTAGCTGCATTGATATTTTGGAATCTAGGGATATAGATACCATTCGGTCTGCCACCAACGCTCATTTGATCTTTAAATTCGTCCGTCTCGCCACTGGCTCCTACTTTGAAGTGGTGATCCATAAGGTTGTGTCCTAGTTCGCCACTATCATTTCCAAATCCATTAGGAAATCGCTCTGATTTACTTCTCATAAGTATCGAGGTCGTACCTACAGTAGAGGCATTCATAAATACTATTTTGGAGAAGAATTCATGGGTAGCACCTGTTTCAGCATCTACGATACGCACCCCTGATGCTTTCTGTTTTTTGGGATCATAAACCACTTCAGATACTATACTATGCGGTCTGATGGTCATATTTCCTGTAGCTTCTGCCGCAGGAAGTGTAGAGGAGTTGCTGCTAAAGTAGGCTCCAAATGGACATCCTCTCATACATCTATCTCGTGATTGACAAGATCCTCTGGTCCCTATCGGTTCCGTAAGGTTTGCCGCTCTACCAATCAGTAGATTTCGCTCTGGATAGTTGGACTCTATTCCTGCTTTGAGCTTCTTTTCTATACAATTTAATTCCATTGGCTTTTGGAATATGCCATCAGGAAGTTGTGGTAAACCGGCATTTTGTCCACTTACTCCTATGAATTTTTCTACTTTATCGTACCAAGGAGATAAGTCTGCATAGCGGATTGGCCAGTCAATAGCTATCCCTTCTTTGGCATTAGCGGTAAAATCCAAATCACTTAACCTATAACTTTGTCTTCCCCACATTAAAGAACGGCCACCTACATGATATCCTCTGATCCAGTCAAAAGGTTTGTTTTCGGAGTATGGATGCTCGGTATCTTTTGGCCACCAATGTTTGGTAGATTCTGTTATGGTATATCCTGTTCTATTTTGTTTGGGGTAATCCTTCATTTCTTCTGGGGTAACTTTACCTCCATTAGGCATTTCCCAAGGGTCTAAATTGGCCGTAGGATAGTCACCATGTTTTACCATTCGTCCTCGCTCGAGTACAAGTATATTGAGTCCAAGTTCTGATAACTCTTTGGCTGCCCATCCGCCACTGATTCCTGTCCCTACGACTATAGCGTCATAAGTGACTTCATCTTTTCCTTTACTATTAAAATACATCGTATAACGTTTTTATGATAAGCTAAACACTTTGAAAAAAATCAAAATAATATGTGGAATTCACCTAAATAAGTGGGCTTAGCCAAACGATTATATTGCCTTTGTGAGAAAGTGTTACTTTGACACTAAATATACTAAAGCTTTGAGAAAATCTGATTGAAATCTTTGTGGTAGGTTTTGGAATTATGATTCATGTCTCGTAGTACATGTGCTGAGATAATTGTAGGTGGCTGTAGTGTAAGCTATTGATGGGCCTAGCATAGAGTAATATAGAGCTATACATGTCGCGCTATTGTTTTGACTATTGGTAATCGCTTTTTTGTTTAAATTTGGATGAAGGAATGTGTGTTAGATTGTGTTCTTTTTTTAAAGGAATTATTCTCCAGCAAAGAATACTAAATAAGAATTCAAAAACTAAATAGATAAAATGAAAACTACAGTTATAGCCATTCTCTTTTTTACTTCGTTTTCGGCTTGCTCGCAAAATTCGGACTATAATGTCAACTCATATCAAACGGAGGGCACAAAAGCACCTAATACACATTATATCGGTGAGGCTTGGTTAAATGCCATTATCCATGATGATAAAGAATTAGGGTATAATATTACTAAGGCCACTTTTAAAGCAAACTCGACTTTAGATTGGCATACTCATAGTACGCCACAAGTATTGATAATAGTAGATGGAGAAGCATACTATCAAGAAAGAGGAAAGGAGCCTTTAATCTTGAAAGAGGGCGATGTAATTAAATGTGAAAAAAATACAGAACATTGGCATTCATCCACTAAACACAGTGACGTAACCTATTTAGCATTATATGGCAACGGAGAACCAACAATATGGACTGAAGTATTAACGCAAGAGTATTATGAGCAAATAGCCAAAAAGTTTCAAAATGATTGATGCCGCATAAACGGTATTAAGAAAAATTGAAACAAAGTGAGAATACAATATCGTATGATTATGGCAGGCGCAATGTAATTATGGAACATTCCGTAATTAATCTCAAATGCATTTCATAAATTGGCTTTATAGCTAGATATTCTTGACACGTATAGTAAATCAAAAAAATGAAAAATGAGTAAAGAAAATGAAATGAAATGGGATGAATTAGCTCATCATGGAGTCCTTTGCTCACAACCTAAAGTTGACTTAACTCCAGAAGAAGCCAAGTCGTATATTAATAGAAATGGATTTTACAAGAATAGTTTTGAAGGTAAAAATATTCTATGCTTGGCATCTGGTGGAGGACAGCAAAGTATTGCCTTTGCTTTATTAGGGGGAAATGTAACAGTAGTTGATTTTAGTGAAAAACAGCTTGAAAAAGATAGGCTTGTATCCGCAATATATAATCAAAAAATTAGAATTGTAAAATCAGATATGAGAGATTTGTCTTTTTGCAAAGATGAAGAGTTTGACATTGTATATCAACCATATTCCATTAATTATATTCCAAGTGTAGAGATGGTGTTTGATGAAATTAGTAGAATTTTAAAGCCAGAAGGTCTTTATGATATCATGTTTCATAATCCCTATGTTCATGGTTCATGGAAAGATGGTTGTTGGGAAAAAGAATGGAAAACTGAAGTATTATGGGAAGGTAAAGGATATCCTATTTGGCAACCATATAAAGACGGTTACCCAATACAGACAAGTGATGCAAATTGGAATTTCACTAATTCTCAAAATGAAGAAATAAAAATTGAAAGCCCGCAAGAATATCGGCATACGATGTCAACCATAATAAATGGATTAACCCAAAGAGGATTGGAAATAATTAGCTACAAAGAAGAAGTAGGTAATTCTTACGAAACAAGACCTGGAACTTGGGAACATTATAAATCTTGTCTACCACCTTGGATTTACATGCTAAGTAAAAAGAAAAAGTCAACTGAGTAGAATGTTTAAAATGGTCATGCTAAGTAAAAACTCATAATGTCATTTGGTGAAAAGGGTAGCTAAAAGTTAGTTATGTAAT